>NZ_CATKQA010000048.1:0-272446 GCF_949767575.1 Pseudomonas sp. IT-P2
CGGGCGCCTTTTTTTGTTTTGGGTGTTTCCTCGGGTTTTGTTTGTATATCCGTTGCTGCGGTAACGGCTTCTTAGGATTCCGCCCTTACGGCGGGTCACTTTTTCCAAACGCCGAAAAAGTAACCAAAAAGGCTTTACCCTGACGTACGGCCCTCGCTGTGGCTCGGGTTCCTTCGCTCCGGGATTGATCCGGGGGCATCGCCTACGGTTTGCTTCGCTGCACCTCCTCTCGATGCATGCGGCTGCGCCGCACGGTCGCTGCGCTCCCACCCCCGGATCAATCCCTCCACTCAGCCTTCCGACGGGCCCTGCGATCAAAAGCGGTACTCGAGCTAACGCTCATCGTGTTGCGTAGTGAGGAGCGGGGGCTCTTGATCTGGCTTTTGCTTTTGCTTTTGCTTTTGCTTTTGCTTTTGCTTTTGATTTTTTGCCCCTTCGGCAGGCCGAGCGGAGGTGTCCATCAGGGGGTAGGCGCGCAGCGCCGTGCGGCGAAGCCGCATACATCGAGAGGAGGTGCAGCGAAGCAAACCGTAGGCGATGCCCCCTGGTGGACACCGTAGCGAGGGAACACTGAGCCTAAGCGAAGTGCCGTACGCCGGGGCAAAAGCCTTTTGGTTCCTTTTTGGCGTTTGAAAAAGGGACTCGCTGTAAGAGCGAAACCATAAGAAGCCGTTACCGCAGCAACGGATATACACTCAAAACTCAAGCGGAAACCCAAAACCCAGACAAACAAAAACGCCCGGCAAATGCCGGGCGTCTTGTATTGACTTGATTAGCGAGCGCGGTAAGTAATACGCCCTTTGCTCAAGTCATAGGGCGTCAGCTCGACGCGCACTTTGTCACCGGTAAGAATACGAATGTAGTTCTTGCGCATCTTGCCGGAAATATGCGCGGTTACGACGTGCCCATTTTCCAACTCCACACGAAACATGGTGTTGGGCAGGGTGTCGACGACAGTGCCTTCCATTTCGAAGCTGTCTTCTTTCGACATGCAGTAAAGCCCTCGGTATCCAATGAATGGCCCGGTGCAACTGCGCCAGGCAAAAGCGGCGTGCATTGTGCCCGAAAAATGGGGTTTACGCCAAGGGGTTTAGGGTTTGCATTCAGTTCAGGATGACCCAGCGCTGATTAATGAGCAGTTCAATGGGCCGATATTGGGTCTTGTAGTTCATCTTTTTGCAGTTTTTGATCCAGTAGCCCAGGTACACCGCCTCAAGCCCCAGGCGTTGGGCTTCGGCGATTTGCCAGAGGATGGCGTAGCGCCCCAGGCTGCGGCGTTCTTCCTGCGGCTCGTAAAAGGTGTAGACCGCGGACAGGCCGTTGGGCAGCAGGTCGGTGACGGCGACTGCAAGTAACCGTCCGTCGAGCCGGAACTCGTAGAAGCGTGAGAAGGGCAGGTCGCGTACCAGAAAAGTCGAGAATTGATCGCGGCTGGGCGGATACATGTCGCCGTCGGCGTGGCGCTGTTCGATGTAGCGCTGATAGAGATCGAAATATTCTTCGCTGAACGCCGGCTTGACCGGACGTACCTGCAAATCGATGTTGCGCTTGAAAATGCGTTTTTGTTGGCGGTTGGGGTTGAACTGCGCCACAGGAATGCGCGCAGGCACGCAGGCATTGCAGTTCTGGCAATGCGGGCGGTAAAGATGATCGCCGCTGCGACGAAAGCCCATTTCTGACAGATCTGCGTAGACATGCACATCCATGGGCTGGCTCGGATCGAGAAACAGGGTCGTCGCCTGTTCCTCGGGCAGATAACTGCAAGAGTGAGGCTGAGTGGCATAAAACTTCAAACGCGCCAACTCGGTCATGATCAACCCTCAAGGGTAAGCTGGTGAATTAAGTGTAAGCCACGCGCGCAAAAGTCGCTCAGCAAACCCAGGTCGCATGATTGGGTTGATCGAGGTGCCGGGCCAGATAGTCGGCGAATGTCTGCCGTGAAATGGCCCGGGCGCCAAGGCTGTGCAGGTGATCGGTCGGCATCTGGCAGTCGATCAGCACGAAGCCCGCTTCCTTAAGATGTTGCACCAGCGTGGCAAAGCCGTACTTGGAAGCATTGTCCGCACGGCTGAACATCGACTCACCGAAGAACAGTTGCCCCATCGCCAGGCCATACAGGCCTCCGACCAGTTCGCCCTGATCCCAGACTTCCACCGAGTGGGCAAAGCCGTGCCGGTGCAGTTCGATATAGGCGTTCTGCATCGCCTCGGTGATCCAGGTGCCGTCTGCGTATTCCCTGGGGGCGGCGCAGGCGCGGATCACGGCGTCGAAATCCTGATCGAAAGTCACTTGATAACGCTGTTTGCGCATCAATTTGCCGAGGCTGCGCGAGACGTGCAGTTCGTCGGGAAAAAGCACGGTGCGCGGATCCGGCGACCACCAGAGAATCGGCTGACCCTCGGAAAACCATGGAAAGCAGCCATGGCGATAGGCCTGGATCAGGCGATCGGCGGACAGGTCTCCGCCGGCCGCCAGCAATCCGTTGGGATCGCGCATGGCCTTTTCCAGTGGCGGGAAAGTCAGTGAGTTGCGTTGTAACCAAGTCAGCATGGCGTCCAGGCTTGCAGAAGGGGAGGGCGGTGGGCAGTGGGCCCGCGGTAAAGTGTGCCGGGAAATGACGCGAATGTCCTCCGTTGCAGTACGGCTTTTGCGTAGCTGCAACTTGAGCATCCGGATGCGGTCGTAATCGGGCGCAACACCGGTGCGAGCAAGCTTGCCGACGTCAATGTGTGGCGTTCATGGGAGATGAGGCGCGAATGCTTCGCTACGTTCATCAAATACACCTCATAAGCCTTTGTCACAAAAGGTAATGCATGCTCAAATTGAACGTCGGGTGTTGTGCGTTTGGCTATGCTTGAACCTGGGGCTTCGAAGCATGGCATCGAACGCGCAAACCCGTACAATGCCGGGCTGTTACAGAATATTCGCCGTGTGCCGTGTTTATAAAAGGCGGGGCGCAGTGTTAAAAGTAGTCTCCGTTGCGCCCGTCAATTTTTTTACCTGCCTGGATTGGGCAGTTTTTTATCGTCATTCAATAGATGGACGCGCCTCTGGCGCAGGAAAAGAAGCGTTTTGAAGAAATCCACGGAAGCACCAAAAACAGTCGTTCCGCTCTGGCGTCAACAGTTGCACTACCGGCTCAAGGAAGGTGCATTGATCGCCATCGGCGCCTTGTGCCTGTTCCTGATGATGGCCTTGCTGACTTACGGCAAGGACGATCCGGGCTGGAGCCACAACAGCAAGATCGATGACGTGCAGAATTTCGGTGGCCCGGCCGGTTCCTACAGCGCCGACATCCTGTTCATGGTGCTGGGTTACTTCGCGTACATATTCCCGTTGCTGCTGGCGATCAAGGCGTATCAGATCTTCCGTCAGCGTCACGAGCCGTGGCAGTGGAGCGGCTGGCTGTTTTCCTGGCGCCTGATCGGTCTGGTGTTTCTGGTGTTGTCCGGCGCTGCGCTGGCGCACATTCATTTCCATGCAGCCACCGGATTGCCGGCCGGCGCGGGTGGTGCGCTGGGTGAAAGCCTCGGTGATCTGGCCCGCAACGCCCTGAACATTCAGGGCAGCACGTTGCTGTTCATCGCACTGTTCCTGTTCGGCCTGACGGTGTTCACCGACCTGTCGTGGTTCAAGGTGATGGACATCACTGGCAAGATCACGCTTGACCTGTTCGAACTGTTCCAGGGCGCGCTAAACCGCTGGTGGTCGGCTCGTACCGAGCGCAAGCAACTGGTCGCGCAGCTGCGTGAAGTCGACGATCGCGTGCATGACGTGGTTGCACCGACGGTCACCGACAAACGCGAGCAGGCCAAGGTCAAGGAACGTCTGATCGAGCGCGAGCAGGCCCTCAGCAAACACATGTCCGAGCGTGAGAAACAGGTGCCGCCGGTCATCGCCCCGGCCCCGGTCAAGGCGCCGGAGCCAAGCAAGCGCGTGCAGAAAGAGAAGCAGGTGCCGTTGTTCGTCGACAGTGCCGTGGAAGGCACCTTGCCGCCGATCTCGATTCTCGATCCTGCGGAAAAGAAACAACTCAATTATTCGCCTGAATCCCTGGCGGCGGTCGGCCACTTGCTGGAGATCAAGCTTAAGGAATTCGGCGTCGAAGTCACCGTGGATTCGATCCACCCCGGTCCAGTCATTACTCGTTACGAAATCCAGCCTGCTGCGGGCGTGAAGGTCAGCCGAATCGCCAACCTGGCGAAAGACCTTGCACGTTCGCTGGCCGTGACCAGTGTGCGGGTGGTGGAAGTGATTCCGGGCAAGACCACGGTCGGTATCGAGATTCCCAACGAAGACCGGCAGATCGTGCGCTTCTCCGAAGTGCTGTCGACGCCTGAGTATGACAACTTCAAATCGCCGGTCACCCTGGCCCTCGGCCACGACATCGGCGGCAAGCCGGTCATCACCGACCTGGCGAAGATGCCGCACCTGCTGGTGGCCGGTACCACCGGTTCCGGTAAGTCGGTGGGCGTGAACGCGATGATCCTGTCGATCCTGTTCAAGTCCGGCCCGGACGACGCCAAGCTGATCATGATCGACCCGAAAATGCTCGAGCTGTCGATCTACGAAGGCATTCCGCACCTGCTGTGCCCGGTCGTGACCGATATGAAAGACGCCGCCAACGCCCTGCGCTGGAGCGTGGCCGAGATGGAGCGTCGCTACAAGCTGATGGCGAAGATGGGCGTGCGAAACCTGTCCGGCTTCAACGCCAAGGTCAAGGAAGCCCAAGACGCCGGCGAGCCGCTGAGCGATCCGCTGTACAAACGCGAAAGCATCCACGACGAAGCGCCGCTGTTGCAGAAGCTGCCAACCATCGTCGTAGTCGTGGACGAATTCGCCGACATGATGATGATCGTCGGCAAGAAGGTAGAAGAATTGATCGCCCGTATCGCCCAGAAGGCGCGTGCGGCCGGTATCCACCTGATTCTTGCGACCCAGCGGCCATCGGTGGACGTGATCACCGGTCTGATCAAGGCGAACATCCCGACGCGGATGGCGTTCCAGGTATCGAGCAAGATCGACTCCCGGACCATCATCGACCAGGGCGGCGCCGAGCAACTGCTCGGCCACGGTGACATGCTCTACATGCCGCCGGGCACCAGCCTGCCGATCCGGGTTCACGGCGCATTCGTGTCCGACGATGAAGTTCACCGGGTGGTTGAAGCCTGGAAACTGCGCGGCGCGCCGGAATACAACGACGACATCCTCAACGGTGTCGAAGAGGCGGGCAGTGGTTTCGAAGGCAGCAGCGGCGGCGGTGACGGCGACGATCCGGAAGCCGACGCGCTGTACGACGAAGCCGTGCAGTTCGTGCTGGAAAGCCGTCGCGCCTCCATCTCCGCTGTACAGCGCAAGCTGAAGATCGGCTACAACCGTGCCGCGCGCATGATCGAAGCCATGGAAATGGCCGGGGTCGTGACGTCGATGAACACCAACGGTTCCCGCGAAGTCCTGGCCCCTGGCCCGGTACGCGACTGATTCGATACCCTGATCCAAATGCAATGGGCGGTGCATGAAGCGCCGTCCACTTTCCCACGAGTATTCAAGAGGACTCCCATGCGTCTTATCCGCATGTTGCTGCCGGTACTGGCTCTGACCACCCTCACGGCTCACGCCGATGACAAGGATGTGGCTCGCCTGACCCAATTGCTCGAAACATCCAAGACCCTGACCGCCAATTTTTCCCAGTTGACCCTCGACGGCAGCGGCACCCAGTTGCAGGAAACCACCGGCGACATGACCCTGCAGCGTCCGGGCCTGTTCTACTGGCATACCAATGCGCCAGCCGAGCAGACCATGGTGTCCGACGGCAAGAAAGTCACGCTGTGGGACCCGGACCTGGAGCAGGCCACCATCAAGAAACTTGATGAACGCCTGACCCAGACGCCGGCGCTGTTGCTGTCTGGCGACGTATCGAAGATCAGCCAGAGCTTTGACATCACCGCGAAAGAGGCCGGCGGCGTGATCGACTTCACCCTGAAGCCGAAAACCAAGGACACGCTGTTCGACAGTCTGCGCCTGTCGTTCCGCAACGGTCTGGTCAATGACATGCAACTGATCGACAGCGTCGGCCAGCGCACCAACATCCTGTTTACCGGTGTGAAGGCCAACGAAGCGGTCCCGGCATCGAAGTTCAAGTTCGACATCCCGAAGGGTGCCGATGTGATCCAGGAATAAACACAGAGGTTTCAACGGTACGTGATGGATCTGTTTCGCAGTGCACCGATTGCCCAGCCACTGGCTGCCCGTTTGCGGGCGACCAATCTGGATGAGTACGTCGGTCAGGAACACGTGCTCGCTCGCGGCAAACCTCTGCGCGAGGCGCTGGAGCAAGGTGCCCTGCATTCGATGATCTTCTGGGGCCCGCCGGGCGTGGGCAAAACCACGTTGGCGCGGTTGCTGGCGGAAGTCTCGGATGCGCACTTCGAAACGGTTTCGGCGGTGCTGGCCGGGGTCAAGGAGATCCGTCAGGCGGTGGAAATCGCCAAGCAGCAGGCCGGTCAGTACGGCAAGCGCACGATCCTGTTTGTCGATGAAGTGCACCGCTTCAACAAGTCTCAACAGGATGCGTTTCTGCCGTACGTTGAAGACGGCACGCTGATCTTCATTGGCGCCACCACCGAAAACCCTTCGTTCGAACTGAACAATGCATTGCTGTCGCGGGCACGGGTCTACGTACTCAAAAGCCTCGACGAGGCGGCGTTGCGCAAGTTGGTGCACCGCGCGCTGACTGAAGAGCGTGGCCTGGGCAAACGTCATCTGACCCTCAGTGATGAAGGCTTCCAGATGCTGCTGTCCGCCGCCGACGGCGATGGCCGGCGTCTGCTGAACCTGCTTGAAAACGCCTCGGACCTGGCCGAAGACAATAGCGAGATGGGCACCGAGCTGCTGCAAAGCCTGCTCGGCGACACTCGCCGGCGTTTCGACAAGGGCGGCGAAGCGTTCTACGACCAGATTTCTGCGCTGCACAAATCGGTGCGCGGTTCCAATCCGGACGGCGCGCTGTACTGGTTTGCGCGAATGATCGACGGCGGCTGCGATCCGCTGTACCTCGCCCGGCGGGTGGTGCGGATGGCCAGCGAAGACATCGGCAACGCCGATCCTCGCGCCCTGAGCCTGTGCCTGGCGGCGTGGGAAGTGCAGGAACGCCTCGGCAGCCCGGAAGGTGAGTTGGCAGTGGCGCAGGCCATCACCTATCTGGCCTGTGCGCCGAAAAGCAACGCCGTGTACATGGGCTTCAAGACTGCGCTACGCGCCGCCGCCGAACACGGCTCGCTGGAGGTGCCGCTGCACCTGCGCAATGCGCCGACCAAATTGATGAAGCAATTGGGCTACGGCGACGAATACCGTTATGCCCACGACGAACCGGACGCTTACGCTGCCGGCGAAGACTATTTCCCGGAAGAACTCGACCCGATTCCGTTCTACCAACCGGTGCCCCGTGGCCTGGAATTAAAGATCGGCGAAAAGCTCAACCACCTCGCCCAACTTGATCGTTTAAGCCCCCGGCAGCGGAGAAAATAGTGGTTCCATTGATTGTTGCAGTCTCCGTCGGCGGGATTGCCGGCACTTTGTTGCGCTTCGCTACCGGCAATTGGGTCAACGCCAATTGGCCGCGGCACTTCTATACCGCGACGCTGGCCGTTAATATCGTGGGCTGTCTGCTGATTGGCGTGTTGTACGGCCTGTTTTTGATACGCCCGGAAGTACCGATCGAGGTACGTGCCGGGTTGATGGTCGGCTTCCTCGGGGGGCTGACGACATTTTCATCCTTTTCACTGGATACGGTGCGCCTGCTGGAAAGCGGGCAAGTGCCGCTGGCCCTGGGCTATGCGGCCATCAGCGTATTCGGCGGGCTGCTCGCGACCTGGGCTGGCCTGTCCCTGACCAAACTTTGATAACGAGAAACCGACATGCTCGATTCCAAACTGTTACGTAGCAACCTTCAGGACGTAGCGGACCGCCTGGCTTCCCGTGGCTTTGCCCTGGATGTCGCGCGCATCGAAGCGCTGGAAGAACAGCGCAAGACCGTCCAGACCCGCACCGAAGCACTGCAGGCTGAGCGTAACGCGCGTTCCAAATCCATCGGTCAGGCCAAGCAGCGCGGCGAAGATATCGCGCCGCTGATGGCGGACGTCGAGCGCATGGCGGGCGAACTGAGCGCCGGTAAAGTCGAGCTGGACGCGATCCAGACCGAACTGGATTCGATCCTGCTGGGCATCCCGAACCTGCCGCACGAATCGGTACCGGTCGGCGAAGACGAAGACGGCAACGTCGAAGTCCGCCGCTGGGGCACGCCGACCGCGTTCGATTTCCCGGTTCAGGACCACGTGGCTCTGGGCGAGAAGTTCGGCTGGCTCGACTTCGAAACCGCCGCCAAGCTGTCCGGCGCACGTTTCGCTCTGCTGCGCGGCCCGATTGCCCGTCTGCACCGCGCACTCGCGCAGTTCATGATCAACCTGCACGTCACCGAGCACGGCTACGAAGAGGCTTACACGCCTTATCTGGTTCAGGCCCCGGCGCTGCAAGGCACCGGTCAACTGCCGAAGTTCGAAGAGGACCTGTTCAAGATCGCTCGCGAAGGCGAAGCCGATCTGTACCTGATCCCGACCGCCGAAGTGTCGCTGACCAACATCGTGGCCGGTGAAATCGTCGATTCGAAGCAGCTGCCGATCAAGTTTGTTGCCCACACTCCGTGCTTCCGCAGCGAAGCCGGCGCGTCGGGTCGTGACACTCGCGGCATGATCCGTCAGCACCAGTTCGACAAGGTCGAGATGGTCCAGATCGTCGAGCCGTCGAAATCGATGGAAGCGCTCGAGAGCCTGACCGCCAATGCCGAGAAAGTCCTGCAACTGCTGGAGCTGCCTTACCGCACCCTGGCGCTGTGCACTGGCGACATGGGCTTCAGCGCAGTCAAGACTTACGACCTGGAAGTGTGGATTCCGAGCCAGGACAAATACCGCGAAATCTCGTCGTGCTCCAACTGCGGCGATTTCCAGGCCCGCCGCATGCAGGCGCGTTTCCGCAACCCGGAAACCGGCAAGCCTGAGCTGGTGCACACCCTGAACGGTTCCGGTCTGGCAGTCGGTCGTACCCTGGTGGCCGTGCTGGAAAACTACCAGCAGGCCGACGGTTCGATCCGTGTGCCGGACGTGCTGAAGCCGTACATGGGTGGCCTTGAGGTCATCGGCTAAATGAAATATCTGCCGCTGTTTCACAACCTGCGCGGCAGTCGTGTGTTGGTCGTCGGTGGGGGGGAGATTGCCTTGCGCAAGTCCCGCCTGCTGGCCGATGCCGGTGCGCTGCTGCGGGTGGTCGCACCTGAAATCGAAGCGCAACTGCGCGAACTGGTCGCCGCCAGCGGTGGCGAATGCCTGCTGCGTGGCTACGCCGAAACGGATCTGGACGGTTGCGGGCTGATCATTGCCGCCACCGACGACGAAGCGTTGAACGCGCAAGTTTCCGCCGATGCCCATCGGCGTTGCGTGCCGGTCAATGTGGTCGATGCGCCGGCGCTGTGCAGCGTGATTTTCCCGGCAATCGTCGATCGCTCACCTCTGATCATCGCGGTTTCCAGCGGCGGCGATGCGCCGGTGCTGGCCCGGCTGATCCGCGCCAAGATCGAAACCTGGATTCCCTCGACCTACGGCCATCTGGCCGGTCTGGCCGCGCGGTTTCGCGATCAGGTCAAAGGCCTGTTTCCCGATGTGCAGCAACGTCGCGGTTTTTGGGAAGACGTGTTCCAGGGGCCGATCGCCGACCGGCAACTGGCAGGACAGGGCGCCGAAGCCGAACGTTTGCTGCAAGCCAAGATTGACGGCGAAGCCATGGTTACGACCGGTGAGGTGTATCTGGTGGGCGCAGGGCCGGGTGATCCGGATCTGCTGACCTTCCGCGCCTTGCGCCTGATGCAGCAAGCCGATGTGGTGCTGTACGACCGCTTGGTGGCTCCGGCGATTCTTGAGCTGTGCCGCCGCGATGCCGAGCGGGTCTACGTCGGCAAACGTCGCGCCGATCACGCCGTGCCGCAGGATCAGATCAACCAGCAATTGGTGGATCTGGCCAAGGCCGGCAAGCGTGTGGTGCGGTTGAAGGGCGGGGATCCGTTCATCTTCGGCCGTGGCGGCGAAGAGATCGAGGAACTGGCGGCCCATGGCATCCCGTTTCAGGTGGTGCCGGGGATCACGGCGGCCAGCGGTTGCGCGGCATATGCCGGGATTCCGCTGACTCATCGCGACTACGCTCAGTCGGTGCGTTTCGTCACCGGGCACTTGAAGGACGGTTCGACCGATCTGCCGTGGTCGGACCTCGTCGCGCCGGCTCAGACGCTGGTGTTCTACATGGGGTTGGTGGGATTGCCGATCATCTGCGAGCAGTTGATCAAACATGGTCGTGCGGCCGAAACGCCGGCCGCGCTGATCCAGCAGGGCACCACGGTCAATCAGCGGGTCTTCACCGGCACGCTGGCCGACCTGCCGCGTCTGGTGGCGGAGCATGAAGTGCATGCGCCGACGCTGGTGATCGTCGGCGAAGTGGTGCAACTGCGCGAGAAACTGGCGTGGTTCGAGGGCGCTCAGGGTCAGATCTGACGACTCTGAAGGGATCGTTCCCACGCGGTGGGAACGATCCTGCTCTCAACCTCTGCGCCAAACCCCTTTCCCGCCCAACCGGTCCCGGTCATGAGCAGCAGTGAAATCCTGCTCCGGCCCCTTCGGCACAACCCCGGTCGGGTTGATGGTCTTGTGGCTGCCGTAGTAGTGGTTCTTGATGTGCTGGAAATCCACGGTCTCGGCAACGCCCGGCCACTGGTACATCTCCCGCAGCCAGTTCGACAGATTCGGATAATCGCTGATCCGCCGCAGATTGCATTTGAAGTGCCCGTGGTACACCGCGTCGAAACGAATCAGTGTGGTGAACAAGCGCACGTCCGCCTCGGTCAGGTATTCACCCGTCAAATAACGGTTGGCGCCCAGCACCTGCTCCAGATGATTCAGTTCGGCAAACACGTCATCGAACGCTTCTTCATAGGCTTTTTGCGAGGTGGCGAAACCGGCGCGATACACGCCGTTGTTCACGGCAGGGTAGATCCGCTCGTTCAGCGAATCGATCTCACTGCGTAATGGCGCCGGATAGAAGTCCAGATCGTTGCCGGTCAGGTCATCGAAGGCGCTGTTGAACATGCGGATGATCTCCGCCGATTCGTTGCTGACGATGCGCTTGAGCTTTTTGTCCCACAGCACCGGCACGGTGACGCGGCCGGTGTAGTCGGCGGTGTCGGCGGTGTAGCGCTGGTGCATGAAATCGAAATGGTCGAGTTTGTCGCCGGTCGAACCGAGGTTCTGATCGAAGGTCCAGCCGTTTTCCAGCATCAGCCAGCTGACGACGGAAACGTCGATCAGGCTTTCCAGGCCTTTGAGCTTGCGCAGGATCAGCGTGCGATGGGCCCACGGACAGGCGAGAGAGACATAAAGGTGATAACGCCCGGCTTCGGCGGCAAAACCGCCTTCACCGCTCGGGCCCGGCTCGCCATTGCGAGTGACCCAGTTGCGGCGCTGCGCCTGTTCGCGCTGGAACGCGCCGTCCTTGCTGCTTTCGTACCACTTGTCCTGCCAGCGGCCGTCGACGAGTAAACCCATGATCAAGACTCCAGAAACCAATAATTCGTTGGAGTTGAGTCTATTCCGATGAGTTCGAACAAAAAGCGCAAAGATCGGGCGTTAATGATCGGTTAAATCGATTTATCCCGCGCGGCCCAGTATTGCTCCGCGGTTTCAAAAGCCTGTTCACGGCTTTGGCCGAGGCCGCGCAGCGCCAACGCCATGGTCGAGATCAACGCCATTTGCGGGTAACTGTCGACCACATCGCCGCGCCAAACGGCCTTCAAATGCTCGATATCCAGCGACGCCGGTTTGACGTGACGCTGCGCCGACAGCTGCGGCCATTCCTCGTCCCAGCTCTCGCCGCCGGTGGTGCCGTACAAGTGGCTGTCGGCATCCGGGTTGATCTCGATCTCGCCGCCGTCGCCCTTGATCACGATCGCCGTGTCGCCGAGCAGGCCGCTGGCATCGCGGTGCACCGCCTGATAGCCGGGGTGGAAAATACTCTGCAGGCCGCAACGCGCGCCCAGCGGATTGAGAATCCGCGCCAGTGAGTGAATCGGCGAGCGCAGGCCGAGGGTGTTGCGCAGGTCGATCATCCGTTGCAATTGCGGCGCCCAGTCCACCAGCGGCATGAACGCCAGACCACCGTTGTCCAGCGCCGCGCCAACCTGTTGCCAGTTGCGGCACAGCGGAATGTTCAGCTCACCGAGCAATTGTTCGGAGTACAAGCGCCCGGCGGTGTGTGCGCCGCCGCCGTGCATGAAAATGCGCAGGCCGTTCTGCGCCAGGCACTTGGCGGCCAACAGATACCACGGCAGGTGACGCTTCTTGCCGGCGTAAGTCGGCCAGTCCAGATCGACGTTCAGCGCCGGGGCCTGCAAGCGCTCGCGCAGGGCCTCGGTGAAACCGGCCATCTCCTCGGCGCTTTCTTCCTTGTGCCGCAGCAACATCAGGAACGCGCCGAGCTGGGTTTCTTCGACCGCTTCGTCGAGGACCATGCCCATGGCTTGCCGGGCTTCCTCGCGGGTGAGGTCGCGGGCGCCGCGCTTGCCCTTGCCGAGGATGCGCACGAACTGGGCGAATGGATGCTCGGCGGGCGTTTCGAGGGTCAGCGCTGGATAGTCGGTCATAGGCAATTCGTCGGTTTGGGCAGGCCCGCCAGTTTCGCGGCGAGTTTGGCAGGGGTGCCTTTGAACAGTCGGTTCAGGTGCAGGCTGTTGCCTTTCTCCGCGCCGAGCTTGAGTGCGGTGTACTTGATCAGCGGCCGGGTGGCCGGTGACAGCTGGAATTCGGCGTAGAAGCTGCGCAGCAATTCGAGGACTTCCCAGTGTTCCGGGCTCAGTTCGATATCTTCGGCAGCGGCGAGGGCGCTGGCGACTTCGGCCGACCAGTCGTTGAGGTCGACCAGAAAGCCGTCCTTGTCCAGTTCAATGGCGCGGGCGCCGATGGTCAACGCATTCATAGCCAGCTGTTGACCTTGTCGTGTTGGATCGACAGCTCGACGAAGGCCGGATAATCGATGGCTTCGGCCCAGTCCGGAACCTGCACGGCACGGGCTTGCGCGTCTTCGGCCAGCACGAACAATTTCATCTTGCGGGATTCCAGCGCACTGAACGGCGCGGTGCCAGGCTGCAGCGCATAAACGGCATCGCCAGACAGCAACAGTGCATCGGCAGAACCGAGCAGGCGCAGGCAACTGGTCAGGCGTTCGTCGCCGAACGGGGAGTGGGACAACACATGCAAAGTCGACATCAGAGGGTGATCACCTGGTCGTAACGGTCAATGAGGGCGGTGATTTGCTCGGCGGCCAAAGGCTGCGCCTCGTCCAGCGAACGATCGCCGAGGCCGCGAACACTGGCGCTGTCGGCGCAGTAGAACAGCTCTTCGACGCCAAACATCGGCAGCGCTTGCAGGTTGGCGCTCAGGTCTTTCTGTTGCAGGGCCTTGGCGTTTTGCCCGGCGGCCAGTTGCAACACGCCGTCGTCGAGAAACAGCAGACCGATCGGCAGATCGAAGGCGCCGCCGGCGAGCACGATGTCCAGCGCTTCGCGGGCGCCGGGACCGGACCACGGCGATTGACGGCTGATAATCAGAAGGGATTTGGCCATGTCATGCGCCTCCGAAACAGATGAGGCGGTCGGCATCCTGCACCGCGTCATGCAACTGACCGAGGCCGGACAATTCCCACGGCGCGCTGACGGCCACGGCATCACGCTGATAACGCCCGGCTTCCTCGGCATTCAACACGCCACGGCGCAGGGCGGCGGCGATGCACACCACGCCATCGAGGTTCTGTTCGCTGATGAAGGTTCGCCACTGTTTGGGCAGGTCCAGTTCGTCCTGCGGCGTGACCACGGCGTCGGACGCGTTGTGGACCCCGTCCTGATAGAAAAACAGCCGGACAATCTCATGCCCGCCGGCCAGCGCAGCCTGGGCGAACAGCAGGGCGCGGCGCGAGGAGGGCGCATGGGCGGCGGAAAACAGCGCAATGGCGAACTTCATGACGGACTCGATCAGCAAAACTGCGGCCATGATAAAGCTTTCTCGGCGGGGCGGCGAAGTGGATGTTTCCCGCGCCCGTCTCGATACGAGCAGGCGTCCGTCAGCGCGGCATGTAGCCCAGCTGCCAGCGCCGCGGAATTTTCAGGGTCAGCAGCCCCAGTACGGCGGCGAACATACCGCTGACCAACATGGCCTTGAGTCCCAGATGATGTTCCAGCGCTGCCCCCAGAATGGCGCCGACCAGCATTCCGCTCCACGGCACCAGTTGCACCCGCCAGCCGCTTCGCCGTTCGCCGAGCACCCAGCGGCCCAATCCACGGCCGAATCGGGACAGGGCGCCGGTGACGTACGTCAGCCCGACCGGCAGGCCGTTCACTTCTTCCACCGCCGCGTTGAGCATGCCCATCGCAATGATCGCCGCCAGCAGGGCCGGCAGTTGCGTGTCAAAGGGCCAGGCTGCCAAGCAGAGCAGAGCGGCGATGGACAACAACAAGGGCAGCGCCCGCCGACCACCCAGTCGGCTGACCACAACCCCGAGGGCATTACCGACAATGAACGTCGCGACCAGCAGGATCAGCCTTAATGTCAGTCCGCTGTCGCCATCACTGATCGCCACCGCCAGCCGCGTGGTGTTGCCGCTCATGAAGGAAACGAAATCGCCGCTGGCCATGAAGCCGATGGCGTCGGTCATGCCGGCCAGCACCGACAGGCTGGCAACCAGCGCCAGTCCCACACGGCCGCGCCATTTCTGTTTGTGAAGATGTCCGGGGCTGGCGCGGTGGGTCGAGGTGGAAGGCAGCATCGAGGCAGCGTCCTTGAGCGGGGTTTACGGTTCTATGCCATACAGATCGCAATATTCCAGCCAGTCCATGCCGGCCATTTCCGCCACTTCGCGATGCACTTCCAGGCGTTGCGCCTGATAGTCCTCGGGCGTCGCGGCGGTGAGCTGCAACGTCAGTTCCCAGGCAAACAGACCCTGGCTTTCGGCCTCGGCTTCGAAGGCTTCGTGCAGGCGTTCTTCGCGGTACTGCGCCTGGGTTTCGCCCTTGGCCTGGGCCAGCAGCGGATTGAGGTGGTCAAGGGCTTCGCGCAGTTCCGGGCGCGCATCGAGAAACAGTTTCAGGGCCTGTTCGTGTCGCTGGTCAGTAGGCGCCATGGGCTTTCCTTGTAAGGCTGATGACCGTTAATGTGCCGCAGCGGCCGGCATGTGTCGCGCTCTAAATGCAGTAAAGCAGAACGATTTTTGGCGTTGCGGTGGTACAGTCCGGTTTTTTCCGAATGAGCGAATGCAATGCGAATGCTGATGGTGGCACTGGCGGCAGCCCTGCTGGCCGGTTGCGCGGGTTCGGCGATGGAAGACGCCCGCACGCAAACCCCTTACAAGACCCTGAATTCGGACAAACCCGAAAAAGTCGTGGCCCAGTGCGTGCAATTTGCCTGGCAGGACGAAGCGGTGTTCGGCGTGGACGCGGCGGCGTATCTGCAACCGGGCAAGAAGGGCGGTTCCACGGTCTATACGCGCTCGGCGGAGTCGTTTGTCGACTTGACCACGGATGCGTCCGGTACCGTATTGAATTACTACGCGCAGAAGGATGATTTTGTGGCCAAGCGCCGCTTGGCGGCGCTGGCGACCTGTCTGTAACGGGCGGCTGGATGCGTTGATTTTGCGACCCTCACCAGCCTGCGGGCGAGGGTCGCTGAAATCAATCAATCAAGCGTTTCTGGAAGAAATGCCGCTTGTGCCCCAGCGGATAATCCACAATCTCGCCACATTCGCTATAACCCAGTTTTTTGTAGAACCCGGGCGCCTGAAAATCAAAGGTATCGAGCCAGATCCCAACGCAGTCCTTTTCCCGTGCAAACTCCTCGACCATGTTCATCAGCTTCGAGCCGATGCCCTGTCCCCGGCCTTGTTCCGGCACCGCCAGCAACTCGATAAACAGCCATCGATAGAACGTGTGCCCATAGAGGCCACCGAGGATCGCGTCGTTGTCGTCGCGCACCAGCAGCGCGACCGGTTCGTACAGCGTCGGCCCGGCCTTGGCAATGTTGTAGGCACGCAGCGGCGCCAGGATGGCCGCGCGCTGTTCTTCGGTGGGGTCCTGCGACAGCTCGATCCGCAACGTCATGTTGTCTTCCTTGTAGTAATGAATCGGCAGCCTATCGCGCCACAGCCGATTGAAGCAATCGCTTGGAACCGTCGCTCCTGCGCCGCGGTCTAGCCCTTCAGGGCGTCCATCCGGTACGCGTTTGCCTGGGAGATTCCATGAACATTTTCGAAGCCCTGCGTGAAAGCCACGATCGTCAGCGGACCTACGCGAAATCGTTGATCAAGACCAGCGGTGACACCCCGGAAAGGGTTGAGGCCTACAAACAGCTGAAAGCTGAGCTTCAGGCCCACGAAACCGCCGAAGAGCGCCATTTCTATATTCCGTTGATGGAGATCGACAAGGGTGTCGACCTCAGTCGCCATGCCATTGCCGAACACCATGAAATGGACGAGATGATGGAAGAGCTCGACGAGACCGACATGTCCAGCCCGGCCTGGCTGGCGATGGCAAAAAAGCTCGCGGATAAGGTCCATCACCACTTGCAGGAGGAAGAGCAGAAATTCTTCCAGATGGCCGGCAAGCTGCTCGACGACAAGCAAAAGGAACAGCTCGCCGGGCAGTATGAAAAGGAGTTCAGAGCGCAGCTTCCCTGAACCGGTGAACGCAGGTGTTTGTAATGACGCGGTGTAGTCTTTTTGCCATGCGTTGAGTGAGCGTCGTCGCAGCGAGCTGTGTTTATATACAGTGTTTTCGGCATTTTTGAAGTTTCGCCGAGGCCGACTGCGACAAAACCGCCGATGGACAAAAAATCCCCCTCCGTTAGCTTGAAGGCCTCTCCTCGGACTGGAGAGTTCTTAAATCAACGGAGTGAAAAACATGAACCAACCACAAGCTCAAACCCAACTGCGACACGGTCGCGTCATTTCCCCTGCAAGCCGCGGCGCGGTGGCCATCGAGCAAGGATTGCTCGGTGGCTGGCAGGTCAATGAAATGGAGGGCGGCAAGAACTTCCCGGCACTCGCGGCTGGTCCGTTCCCCGCGCCGTTCGAAAGCGACAACCCGAGCGTCGTACCGCCCGCTGACGGCTATATTCTCAGTGGCGGCAAGAACGACGCACGTGACTGTGTGAACTTCACCGCAGAAGAAATGAGCAAGAAACTCGGGCGCCCGTTCTCCTGGCCACTGCTCAATGTCACTCCCGGCCAGACCCTTGAGGTCAAATGGGAATACACCGCGCCGCACACCACTCGCGGTTACCGCTGGCTGATCACCAGAGATGGCTGGGACCCGAAACAACGCATCACCCGAGCGCAATTGGAAGCGCAACCGTTTGCCGAGGATTTCTATCCGCAAGTGCCGTACTACAGTCATGCGGCGGAATTGAAAGCCAAGGTCACCCACACGGTGCAACTGCCGGGCAACAAGCAGGGGCATCACGTCATCGTTCTGATGTGGATCGTCGCCAACACCGGCAACGCCTTCTATCAGGCCTTCGATGTGGACTTCAAATAAGTCCGCAACGTCCACCCACACGTTCTGAAGGATTAGAACATGTCAAACATTGACTTCACCCTATTGAATAACCAGGCCAGCGATGCGGCATCGCTGATGCCGAGCCTTGCCGGCAAGAAGATCCTCATGGGTTTCTGGCACAACTGGCCGGCCGGCCCGAGCGATGGTTACCAGCGCGGCCAGTTCGCCAACATCACCCTGGAAAACGTCCCGAAGGAATACAACGTGGTCGCGGTGGCCTTCATGAAGGGCAGCGGGATTCCGACCTTCAAGCCGTTCAACGTCTCCGATGCCGAGTTTCGCCGTCAGGTCGGCGTGCTCAACAGTCAGGGGCGGGCGGTGCTGATTTCCCTGGGCGGTGCCGATGCGCACATCGAGTTGCGCGCCGGTCAGGAGCAACCGCTGGCCAACGAAATCATCCGTCTGGTGGAAACCTACGGCTTTGACGGCCTGGACATCGATCTTGAGCAGAGCGCGATTGATTTCGCTGCCAACAAGACCGTCCTGCCGGCCGCGCTGAAACTGGTCAAGGATCACTACGCAGGCGAAGGCAAGCATTTCATCATCAGCATGGCGCCGGAGTTTCCGTACTTGACCGCCTCCGGCAAATACGTCGGATATCTGCAGGCGCTGGAAGGCTATTACGACTTCATCGCTCCGCAGTTCTACAACCAGGGTGGCGACGGGGTCTGGGTGCCGGAAGCCAATAACGGCAGCGGAGCGTGGATCGCCCAGAACAACGACGCGATGAAAGAGGATTTCCTCTATTACCTGACCGAGAGCCTGGTGACCGGCACTCGCGGTTTCACCAGGATCCCGGCGGACAAGTTCGTCATCGGCCTGCCGGCCAACGTCGATGCCGCCGCCACCGGTTACGTGATCGACAAGACCGTGGTCGGCAACGCGATGAAACGCCTGGCGGTCAAAGGGCATCCGATCAAGGGCCTGATGACCTGGTCGGTGAACTGGGACAATGGCACCAGCAAGGATCGCGTGCCGTACAACTGGGAGTTCTGTCGGCGTTATGGGCCGCTGATTCACGGCGCGCCCTCTGCGGCACAGGGTGCTGATGCAGCGACGGTGAACGTGGCACATCAGTAGTCAATGAAGGAAAGCCCGGTAGCGCTGCCGGGCTTTTTTTCGTCGGCGGTTTGCATCATTTCACCTACCATGGCCTTCTTCCGATGACAAAAAAGGATCACGCGTCATGTCCAACACAGCCGAGCGGGTCAACATCGTCGATACCCAGGTGTTGTCCCACGACTGGTATCTACTGAAGAAAATAACCTTCGACTATCACCGCAACAACGGTGACTGGCAGCGCCAGACGCGCGAGGTCTACGACCGTGGCAATGGCGCGGCGATTCTGCTGTTCAACCGCGAGCAACGCACCGTGGTGCTGACCCGACAGTTCCGCCTGCCGGTGTTCGTCAACGGTCACGACGGTTTGCTGATTGAAGTGGCGGCCGGACTGCTCGAAGGCGCGGCGCCGGAGCAGCGCATCCGCGACGAGGCCGAGGAAGAAACCGGTTACCGCGTGCATGACGTGAAGAAGGTGTTCGAGGCCTACATGAGCCCCGGCTCGGTGACCGAGAAATTGCACTTTTTCATCGCCGAGTACGATGCCTCGTCAAAGGTCAGTGAAGGGGGCGGTCTGGAAGAAGAGACCGAAGAACTGGAAGTGCTGGAGTGGCGTTTCGACGACGCGCTGGCGGCGTTCCAGCGAGGCGAGATCTGCGATGCCAAGACCATCATGCTGCTGCAATACGCGGCGATGAATAACCTGTTTGGCAGTTAAAACAAGTCACCGGTTTTACCAATGTTCGACCACTGGCCACCCTCCAGGGTCAGCAGACGCTCCTTGGCTTCCAGGCCTCCGGCAAAACCGGTCAGTTTGCCTGAGGCGCCGATGACTCGATGGCACGGCGCAATGATCGAAATCGGATTGCGCCCGTTTGCCGCGCCGACCGCACGCACCGCACTCGGGTGGCCGATCTGTTCGGCAATCTGGCTGTAGGTGCGGGTTTCGCCAAACGGAATGGTCAGCAACGCGGCCCAGACCTTTTTCTGGAATTCGGTGCCGGCAAAGTCCAGCTCCAGATCGAACGCGTTTCGCGTTCCTGCAAAATATTCTTCCAGCTGTCGCGCGGTTTTCAGCAACAGCGGATTGTCCGGTGCCTCGCTCATCGGCCCCAGGCGCACCCGGTTCGGTTTGTCGTTTTCCCAGAGGATGGCGGCCAGACGTGAGCCGTTCGCGACCAGCTTCAACTCGCCGACAGGCGAGGGCAGGGTGATGAACGTGTAGGCCATGGGCAAAACTCCGGGATGGGGCGGGAAACAGCGCCCAGCATACTGCCGGATCGGGGAGGCGCAAACCGCAATCGCGACCATACTGGCTGGTGCTCTTGAAGCGCTTTCCTACCTTATAAAAAGAAGAGACCGACTCATGAAGTACGAACCTTTTGCCAAATCGCTGATTGCGACCTCATTGGCGCTCAGCTGCCTTATGGCCCATGCGGCTTCGGTTGCCCCGGTGGCCGCCGAAAACGGCATGGTGGTCACCGCCCAGCACCTGGCCACTCACGTGGGTGTCGACGTGCTGAAAAGTGGTGGCAACGCGGTGGATGCGGCGGTCGCCGTGGGTTATGCACTGGCAGTGGTTTACCCGGCGGCGGGCAACCTCGGTGGCGGTGGTTTCATGACCATTCAACTGGCGGACGGACGCAAGACCTTCCTCGACTTCCGCGAAAAAGCCCCGCTGGCCGCGACGGCCAACATGTACCTCGACAAGGACGGCAACGTCATCCCTGATCTGAGCACCCGTGGCCACCTCGCGGTCGGCGTTCCGGGCACCGTGTCCGGCATGGAGCTGGCACTGAGCAAGTACGGCACCAAACCGCGCAAGGAAATGATTGCCCCGGCCATCAAACTGGCTGAAGAAGGGTTTGAACTGGAACAGGGCGACGTCGAGCTTTTGGAGTACGCCACGGACGTGTTCAAGAAAGACATCAAGGATTCCGGCGCGATCTTTCTGAGCAACGGCGAGCCGATGCAGGTCGGGCAGAAACTGGTGCAGAAGGACCTGGGTAAAACCCTGCGCACCATTTCCGAAAAAGGCGCCGACGGTTTTTATAAAGGCTGGGTGGCCGACGCCATCGTTACCTCCAGCCAGGCCAACAAGGGCATCATTACCCAGGCCGACCTCGACAAATACAAGACCCGCGAACTGGCCCCGGTGGAGTGCGACTATCGCGGCTATCACGTCGTATCGGCACCGCCGCCAAGCTCCGGTGGCGTCGTGATCTGCCAGATCATGAACATCCTCGAAGGCTATCCAATGAAGGATCTGGGCTTCCATTCGGCCCAAGGCATGCACTACCAGATTGAGGCGATGCGCCACGCGTACGTGGATCGCAACAGCTATCTGGGCGACCCGGATTTCGTGAAGAATCCGATCGAACACCTGCTGGACAAGAACTACGCGACCAAGCTGCGCAACGCGATCCAGCCGCAGAAGGCCGGTGTGTCGGCGGAACTCAAACCCGGCGTCGCGCCCCATGAAGGCAGCAACACCACGCACTATTCGATCGTCGACAAGTGGGGCAACGCGGTCTCGGTCACCTACACCCTCAACGACTGGTTCGGCGCAGGCGTGATGGCGAGCAAGACCGGGGTGATCCTCAACGATGAAATGGACGACTTCACTTCCAAGGTCGGCGTACCGAACATGTACGGCCTGGTGCAGGGTGAGGCCAACGCCATTGCTCCGGGCAAGGCGCCGCTGTCCTCGATGAGCCCGACTATCGTCACCAAGGACGGCAAAGTGGTGATGGTGGTCGGTACGCCGGGTGGCAGTCGCATCATTACCGCGACGTTGCTGACCATGCTCAACGTCATCGACTACGGCATGGGCCTGCAGGAAGCGGTCGACGCTCCACGTTTCCACCAGCAGTGGATGCCGGAGGAAACCAACCTCGAAGACTTCGCCGCCAGCCCCGACACGAAGAAGATTCTCGAGAGCTGGGGCCACAAGTTCGCGGGTCCGCAGGACGCCAACCACATCGCTGCGATTCTGGTCGGTGCACCGTCGCTGGGGGGTAAACCAGTCGGAAAGAACCGCTTCTACGGCGCCAACGATCCACGGCGCAACACCGGGTTGTCATTGGGTTACTGAGCGGAGTAAAAAGGGGGCGGGCACAGGTCCGCCCCTGTCCAAGGACCAATCAAGGAAGGCTCACCATGACCACCGCATTGCTGATCATCGATGTCCAGCGCGCCCTGTGCGCGGGCGAATACGAGTGCCACGACGCCAAACGGGTAATCGACACCATCAACGGCCTCAGCGCCCGTGCGCGCCAGTCGGGTGTGCCGGTGGTGCTGATCCAGCACAACGAAAAGGACAGCCCGTTCGCCCACGGCGCCGAAGGCTGGCAATTGGCTGAAGGCCTGAACACTGCACCTGGCGATCTGCGCGTCGACAAGACTGCCAACGACTCGTTCTACCAGACCAATCTGCAGAAACTGATCCCCCGGGAAGACTTCGACCGCCTGGTGATCTGCGGCATGCAAACCGATTACTGCGTCAACGCCACCGTGCGTCAGGCCCACCAGTTGGGCTACGACGTGGAGCTGGCGGCCGACGCCCATACGACGGTCGACAACGGCAACATGAGCGCCGAAGACATCATCGCCGAACACAACAAGGACTGGGCGCACCTGACCGGTTCCGTGGCGCGGATCGATGTGAAGCCGGCGGCTGAAATCAGATTCTGAGTCGTTCTTGCACAAGAGCCCGGTTGTCCGCCAGCAACCGGTGAAAAATCAGAGCATCGATAGCCCGAGCCCGGCATACTGCTGCCGCCTCAGGAATGGAATCTGTCGATGCTCGCTTTCAATCTCCGTCACGCCTTGCTGCTGACGTGTCTCGTATTTGCTACCACGTCCCACGCTGCCAGTTTTGACTGTACTGGCGCTTCCAGTCCCGTTGAAAAAGCCGTTTGTGCGGATCCGTATACCTCGAGTCTCGATGAGAAACTCGGGGCGCTCTGGCGGACAACGTTGGCGCAGGTGGCTGACCCGCAAGCGCTCAAGGCTGATCAGCGTTCATGGTTGAAACAGCGCAATCAATGCGCTGCCAATAGCTCCTGCCTGCGCCGTGAATATTTGATGCGTCTGAAAGCGCTTGAATACGTGGCCAAGCCTTTCAGCTGGGATGCCACCTGGCAGATGATTCCGTGGGGCGTTTCATCGGCGGCAGAAGTCATAACCAAGCGTGTGGACGCCACGCATATTGCCTTTGATGTTTCTGCGTCAAATGGTGGCAACTCTGGTGACATGGACGGTGTGGCCACAATCGACGGTGCCGTAGCGCATTTCGCTGAAGGCAACTGCACCCTGAAATTCAGCGCCCTCAACGGTTTGCTGGATGTTGATTCCGATGGCGGTGAGGGGGCTTGTGGTGGCGGGATGGGCGTTTACTACGATGGAAGGTATGTGGCATCTGACCAACCGATCGCGATTGAATACGACTTGCTGAGCCTTGGCGTCGTGCGTACGCAGCAAGAAGATCAGGCATTACGCACGTTGCTCAAAAATGACTATCAGACGCTGCTGCAAAATAGCGGCTCAATGGCAGCCGGCGAGACCTCTAGTGATGTGCCGGGGGGTGAGGTCAATGAGTTCTGGCTGCGAGGTCTGGCTTCCAGCAACGCGGCGATTCTGATGAGCGCGCCGGGAGGCCGAGTTTGGCTGGTGCTATTGGTTTTCGATGAGCAACGCAAAGTCAGGGCGCGGTATTACACCAACGTTCCCAAATGGAAAAAGCGGGTGCCTGATGTGCTGCTGGCGTGGCATGAACGCTTGGCGGGAGAGGCGACACTGCCCCTGGACCTGATGCCCTGACTCTCACGTTCAGGTCGCAAACATCAACCTGCGAACATCACTCACCGGCTCGGACACGGCACCGCTCAACACCAGCCGCGTAATCGTCTGCGCCGCCACCGCATAATCCTCATCCTGCGGCACCTCCCGCCCGGTGATGCGCCCCATCTGCCAGCCAATGTTGGTGTAGGTGCGCGTCGCCGACCAGATGAACAACATCAAATGCTCGGGATCGACCGGCGCCAGCAGACCACGGTCGATCCAGCTGCGCAGGCACTCGACATTCCGCCGTGCCTCACCGTGCAATAGGTCGCGGCATTCGTCGGGCAACTGACGGCCGCCGAGCAGCAACTCACTACTGAAAACCTTGGCGATCGCCGGATGCTCGCGGGCGATGCGGATGCGGGCGGCAACGTAGGCGCGCAGGCCAATCAGTGGGTCGTCGCTTTCGCGCAGCACCGCCGAGGCTTCCAGCAACGGTTCGACGAAGCCGAGCAGCACTTTGCCGTAGAGGTTTTCCTTGCTCTGGAAGTAGTAATACAGGTTGGCTTTGGGCACACCGGCGCGTGCGGCGATGTCGCGGGTCTGGGTCGCGTCGAAGCCGTTGGCGGCGAATTCTTCACTGGCGGCGGCCAGGATCAGTTGCTGGTTGCGTGCGCGGATGCTGCTCATGGACGGCATGGAGGTCTGGCCATTTCGGGTTCGAAATATACAAAACTATATAGCGATTAAGCCAGCGAACTCGTTTCTCGGCGCTATGCTGGTTTCAATTTCAATAACGTCAGGAAAAGGCCAATGACTCTCCGGGCCCTGCGCGCCACGACGACTCACCTCGACGCGGTGGCGAAGCTGTTCGACGCCTATCGCGGCTTTTATGGCCAGCCGTCGAACCTCGAGCAATCGCGAGCCTTTATTGCCGAGCGCATGGCCGGCAATGAATCGGCGATTTTTCTGGTTGAAGATGAAAGCGGTGAGGCGCTGGGATTCGTCCAGCTATACCCGACGTTTTCTTCGATTGACGCCCACCGCATCTGGCTGCTCAGCGACCTGTTCACCACGCCGGCCGCCCGTGGCCGTGGAGTGGGGCGGCTTTTAATGAACACCGCCCGCGACTTCGCCGTCGAAACCGGCGCCAAGGGACTGGTACTGGAAACCGCCACCGATAATTTCAGCGCCCAGGGTTTGTACGAATCACTCGGTTGGGTGCGCGATACGGGCTATTACACGTACACCCTCGATTTGCGCCAAAGCTGAGCTGGCGCACTCTTTTTCACGTTTTTCCCGAATCAGGTCTTTTCCTGAACGTAGACGATCACTAGAATCCGCCCCGGTGCTCCGCAATGGAGGCTCTTTGATATCACTTTTAGGGAAGACATCATGCAATTCGGGAAAATCCTGGCGCTGAGTCTGGTGCTCGCGCTGGGCGGCTGTGCCAGTTTCACCCAGGACGAAGTGGCTCCGGTCACGCTGCCATCGATGGCCAGCTATGCCAACAAGCCAAACGTCTATGTCGATTTCGACTTTTACCAGGGCGAGCCGAAAAGCGCTTCCGCCGTGGAAATGCCACAAGCTCGGGACATGCTCAAACCGCAATTGCAAACCGTCCTGAAGGATTCGGGTTTGTTCGGTCGTGTGACCTTCGACCAGTTCGAGAAGCAGCCAGGTGACTACAGCCTGCGTCTGAAAATGTACAACCATCCACCGAATGGCGGTCAGCTGGTGCTGGCGTTCATCAGTGGTCTGAGCATGACGATCATTCCAGCCTATGCCACCGACCAGTACACCATGAGCCTGGAAACCCTCGATCAGCAAGGCCAGCCGCTGTCCACCGCGAGTAACCACGACGCGGTCGGCACCTGGATGGGCATCTGGTTCCTCCCGCTGGCGTTCAATACGCCGAAAGCGGCGGTGACCGATACATTCACTCGGCAGGTCAATGCGTTGCTCAAGGAATGGGCCGATAGCAACCGTCCGAAGTATTCGGGTATCTGACTCACTCCAGCGAGTGGGCAAAAAAAGAGCCGCAATCGCGGCTCTTTTTTTTGCCCTTACTTCAGGGCCTGAATGAACTGTGGATCGCTGTACAGATTCTTCAGCAAGTCCTGCAGCATCGGGTTGTAGGCGTTGGTCGCGTTGGGAATCGCGATAAAGCCGAAAAAGCTGCTGTTCCACTGATGGCTGACATCCTTGGTGGCGTCGTACACCACATCGTTGCCATTGCGCAGGGTGAAACGCGCAGCGATGGTGCCATCACCGGTACCCATGCCAGCGTTCAACTGGTTTTTCACGACCAGTACCTGCAGATGACGCGTCGCCTGCGGATCGAGCAGACCAGCCTTGCGCAGTTCTTCGGTGATCGCGTCCTGGATATGCGCCGGGATGCTGCCGGTCGGCGACTTGATCGGGTTGGCGCGGACCATCAACGAGCCTTCGCCCGATTCAGCGCTGACCTGTGGATTGCTGATCGCGTGCAGCGGCGGGGTTTGCTTGAGCTTCTGAACATTGTCGAAGCTTGGCTCGTAACGGGCCATGGTCATGCCACAGCCTTGCAGGAGCAGGGCAAACAACGGGATCAACAACAGCGATTTTTTCACGGCAGTTCCTTGCGCGTAGAGAAGAGGGGGGCGAATTATGGGCAGAGTGCCATCATTGAGCAACTCTGATTGCCGTCTCTCATTCACGTTGCCGCAACAAGCCTTCGATCTGCGCCAGTTCCCAGGTACTCAACAGACTGACCGGATCGGTGCCGAAGCGCTGCCGGGTGTCGAGCGTCCATTCGCGACCGTCCGGGCACAGACAGTCAGCGCAGTGATGCAGGCGCTGGCCGTCGAAGTCCAGTTGCAAGCGCCAGCCTTCAATGTCGACCGCAACCTGATCCGCTCGCGCGTCCATCACCCGCAAGGCACACACGCCCAGCGCGGCATCGCGCAAGCGCTGGCACACTTCGCGGCTGGTCAATTCGCTCTGCATCCGAGGCTCCACTGGCAAAAACTGCGCGCCAGCATAAAGCGCGTGCCGACGGTTGTCAGCGATGACTGGCCCACGCCGGTGCATTTGCGTAACATCCGCAACCCTCTTTTTCCGCGGCGCTCTTTTGCGCCAATGCATGCGGCCGCGCCCGTCGGCCACTCTGTCAGGTAAGCCATGAAACCGATTCGTCTGCGCGCCGATGTCCTGGCCGGACTCACCACCTCGTTTGCCCTGTTGCCCGAATGCATTGCGTTTGCGCTGGTGGCTCATCTCAATCCGCTGATGGGCCTGTACGGCGCCTTCATCATTTGCACGCTGACCGCGCTGTTCGGTGGCCGGCCGGGCATGGTCTCCGGGGCGGCGGGTTCGATGGCGGTGGTGATCGTTGCGCTGGTGGTGCAGCACGGCGTGCAGTACCTGCTGGCGACGGTGTTGCTCGGCGGCTTGATCATGATGGCGTTCGGGCTGTTGCGGCTGGGCAAACTGGTGCGCATGGTGCCGCACCCGGTGATGCTCGGGTTCGTCAACGGTCTGGCGATCATCATTGCGCTGGCGCAACTGGAGCATTTCAAGAGCGGCGAGCAGTGGCTCAGCGGCACGCCGCTGTACCTGATGACCGGGCTGGTGCTGCTGACCATGGCCATCGTCTACATCCTGCCGCGCCTGACCCGCGCGGTGCCGCCGGCACTGGTGGCGATCCTCGGCGTAGGCTTGCTGGTCTACCTGCTCGGTCTGCCGACTCGCACCCTCGGCGACATGGCGCACATCGCCGGCGGCCTGCCGACGTTTGCGCTGCCGGACATCCCGTGGAATCTCGACACACTGCGCATCATCGCGCCCTACGCGATTCTGATGGCGCTGGTCGGTTTGCTGGAAACCCTGCTGACCCTCAACCTCACCGACGAAATCACTGAAACCCGTGGCTACCCGGATCGCGAATGCGTGGCGCTGGGGGCGGCAAACGTGGTCTCCGGTGCATTCGGCGGTATGGGCGGTTGCGCGATGATCGGCCAGACCGTGATCAACCTCAGTTCCGGCGGACGCGGACGGTTGTCTGGCGTGGTAGCGGGTGTGTTGATTCTGCTGTTCATTCTGTTTCTGTCGCCGCTGATCGAGCGGATTCCGCTGGCGGCGCTGGTGGGGGTGATGTTCGTGGTGTCGCAGCAGACGTTTGCCTGGGCTTCGTTGCGGGTGCTGAACAAAGTGCCGCTCAACGATGTGCTGGTGATCATCGCGGTAACCACCATCACGGTGTTTACCGATCTGGCCACGGCCGTGCTGTGCGGGATCATCATCGCCGCGCTGAATTTTGCCTGGCAGCAAGCGCGCGAGCTGTACGCCGATGAGCATCTGGAAGCGGACGGCAGCAAACTCTATCGCCTGCACGGCACGCTGTTTTTTGCCTCGACCACGCCGTTCCTCAATCAATTCGACCCGGCCAGCGATCCGCAACGGGTGACGCTGGATTGCCGGCACCTGAGCTTTGTCGATTACTCGGCCATCGCCGCGCTGAAAACCCTGCGCGAACGCTACGCCAAGGCGGGCAAGCAGTTGCAGGTGTTTCACCTGTCCGAACGCTGCAAGAAATTGCTGAAACGCGCCGGGGTCGATCACGACTGAGATCGACCCCGGTCACTGATCAGGCATCGATGGCGGGGAAATCGATGTCGGTGAGTGCCGCGTTGTTCAGGTAGTTGGTGAGGGTTTGCACAGCGACGAGGGCGATCACTTCGATGATCTTCTTGTCGTCGATGCCGGCAGCGCGGGCGGCGGCAATCTGTTCATCGCTCAAGTGACCACGGGTTTCGGTCAGTTGATGGGCGAGGGTGGCAAAGGCATTGAGCCGGCCATGACGCGCTTCGACGATTTCTTCTGCTGCCAGCCCGGCCTTGCTGGCGAACAGAGTGTGCGCCGCCAGGCAATAGTCGCAACCGTTGACTTGCGAGGTGGCCAGGTACACCGCTTCTTTTTCCTTGGCACTCAGTGAAGTCTTGCCCAAGGTTGCCGAGATTTGCACGTAGGCATCCAGCGCGACAGGGGCGACGGCCAGGGTCTTGAACAGGTTGGGCAGGAAGCCGATTTTTTTCTGCACGCCTTCAAGCACTGGGCGAGTGGCGTCGGTGGCGGTTTCGAGGCTGACAGGGGCGATGCGGCTCATGGTGATTCTCCGAAAGTCCGGTGCGAAGTGCGCCGGGGATGGAGGTCATGTTATTGAGCGCGGCTGGTGCTTTGGGTGCAAATCGTCGAGGATATGCGACAGATCGTCCAAACCTGTCCTTGCGAGAATCAGTCATGGATCGCCTTTCTACGTTGCTCAGCCATTTCGGCGTCAATGCCGGCACCTTTCACAGCGGCACGTTCTGTGGAGTGAGCGCCTACGGCGGCGACCAGGTGTGCGGGCATGTGCACCTGTTGCAGGCGGGGGAGTTGTTGCTCAAACCGGGCAATGATCCTGAAGTCTCGCTCAATGAACCGACCCTGATCTTTTTCCCGCGCCCCATGGCCCATCGCTTGTTCGCCAACGAAGTCATGGGCACGCAACTGGTGTGCGCTTCGCTGACCTTCGACGGCGGCGCGGGCAATGCTTTGGCGGCAGCGCTGCCGGATTATCTGGTGCTGAAACTCGCCGACCTGCCGGAAATGGCCAGCACCCTGGAGTGGCTGTTCAAGGAAGCTTTCGACGGCCACTGCGGGCGCGAAGCGGTGATGGACCGATTGTTCGAGTTGCTGGTGATTCTGTTGTTGCGCCATCTAATCAGCAGTCGCAACCAGCAGCCGGGCATGATGGCCGGGCTGGCCGATCCGAAGATTTCCCGAGCCTTGAACCTGATGCACGAGCAACCGGCCAAGGCCTGGAGCGTCGCCGAACTGGCGAGCGCCGCCAACCTGTCCCGCGCCGGTTTCGCCGACCACTTCCGGCGGGTGGTGGGGCAGACGCCGGTGGATTATCTGGTGAACTGGCGGATCAGCCTCGCGCAGAAACGCCTGCGCGAGGGACGACCGATCGCCCTGATTGCCGAAGAAGTCGGTTATGAAAGTCCTTCGGCGCTGGCCCGGGCGTTTCGACGCAAGACCGGGCTCAGTCCGCGGGAATGGAAGGCTGGCGCGAGTTGAAGACTATCTGGCGAATTTCTTTGCCCCGGCCACGCACAGGATCACCCCCAGCGTAACCACCAGCATGCCCACGCTGACATGCTCATGGAGCAAGGTCGCGGCCAGTGCCAGGCCGAAAAACGGCTGCAGCAATTGCAACTGTCCGACCGCCGCAATCCCGCCCTGGGCCAGGCCGCGATACCAGAACACGAAACCGATCAGCATGCTGAACAGCGAAACGTAAGCCAGACACACCCACGCCGACACGCTGATACCGCTGAACGAGGCGGGCGCAAGCCATACGCTCAGCACGGCCATCACCGGCAACGACAACACCAGCGCCCAGCAAATCACCTGCCAGCCGCCGAGGGTGCGCGACAGTTTTGCGCCTTCGGCGTAACCGAGGCCGCAGGCGAGAATCGCCGCCAGCATCAATAGATCACCGGTGGGCGAGGCGGTCAGGCCTTGTGAGATCGCAAAACCGACCACCAGCGAACTGCCCAGCACCGAAAAAATCCAGAACACCGGACGCGGCCGTTCGCCACCGCGCAACACACCAAAAATCGCCGTCGCCAGCGGCAGCAATCCTACAAACACAATCGAATGCGCCGACGTCACGTATTGCAGCGCCAGGGCCGTCAACAACGGAAAACCCACCACCACGCCCAGCGCGACGATCAGCAAGGACAACCACTGATCCCGCGCCGGACGCCGTTCGCGAAACAGCCACAGCAAGCACAACGCCAGGGTGCCGGCGATGGTCGCGCGGATGACGGTGAGAAACACCGGGTCGAACTCCAGCACCGCCAACCGCGTGGCGGGGAGCGAGCCGCTGAAGATCACGACGCCGATGAAGCCATTGATCCAGCCGCTGGTTTTTTCCAGGGCCGGGGTGCCGAGGTGGGTGGTTCGTTCCATGGATGTGGCGCTCGGAGGTGGGTTGCGTTGGATCGATCCTAGGGCTGAGAATCAGCACAATCAAAAAATTGTCATGGATACAGGCCGACATGCCGCGCTCCCGCTACAAGACCCTCGTCGACACCTATGCTGCCGATATCCGCGCCGGCCGCCTGTTGCCCGGCACGCGGCTGCCGACTCACCGGCAATTGGCAGCCAGCGAAGGGCTGGCGCTGGTCACGGCCTCGCGCGTATACGCCGAGCTCGAGGCCATGGGCCTGGTCAGCGGCGAAGCCGGGCGCGGCACGTTCGTGCGGGAAACGTCGTTGTTGCCGGGGCAGGGCATCGACCAGAAAGACGTCGCGGTGGGCATGATCGATCTGAACTTCAACTACCCGTCATTGCCGGGGCAGGCCGAGCTGCTGCGCACCGCGTTGCGGCAGCTGGCGTTGTCCGGCGACCTTGAAGCGCTGCTGCGCTATCAGCCCCACGCCGGTCGCCAGCATGAACGGGCCTCGGTGGCGCGGCACCTGCAAACACGGGGCTTGAGTGTCGAGGCCGAGCAGGTGCTGATCGTCAACGGCGCGCAGCAAGGGTTGGCGGTGACGCTGATGGCGCTGCTCAAACCCGGCGATGTGGTTGCCGCCGACGCCTTGACCTATTCGGGATTCAAAGTGCTGGCCGAAGCGCTGCACCTGGAAGTGGTGGCGATTCCCGTGAAAGAGCAGGGCCCCGATCTGGCGGCCCTCGACAGACTTTGCCGCCAACGACCGGTGCGTGCGGTGTACAGCATGCCTACCCTGCACAACCCACTGGGCTGGGTGATGCCTTTGGAGCAACGTGAGGACTTGATCGCGATTGCCCGCCGGCATGATCTGACAATCATCGAGGACGCGGCCTACGCCTTTCTGGTCGATAACCCGCCACCTCCCTTGGCGGTTCTGGCACCGGAGCGCACGGTCTACGTCTCAGGCCTGTCGAAAAACATTGCCACCGGCCTGCGTGTCGGCTTCATCGCCGCGCCGGTCGAACAGGTGGCGGCGCTGGAGCGGATCATCCGCGCGACCACCTGGAACACCCCCGGGGTGATGACCGCCATCGCCTGCGGCTGGCTCGACGACGGCACCGTCAATTTGCTCGAAGCACAAAAACGCAGCGACGCCCAGGCCCGGCAAGCCCTGGCCGCGCAGATTCTCGAAGGACTGTCGACTGTCGGCCATCCCTCTTCGTATTTTCTTTGGCTGCCGCTGCCGGAAGATATTCGGGCCGACCACATCGTGGTCGAGTTGATGCACGAACAGGTTTCCGTCACCACCGCCGAGCCCTTCACCGTGTCCACCCATGTGCCCCACGCGATTCGTCTGGCGTTGGGATCGGTGGACATGCTTGCCCTGCGTCAAGCCTTGCTCAAAGTCCGCCAGGTCGTGGGCGCCTACCTGTAGCGCAAGTGACCGCGCAGGATTACCCTTGGCGCCGCCGAAGCTCTGGAAATCCCTGATGAAAAACGCTGCAGTGACTTTCGCCCTGATCCTCAACGCTGGCCTGCTCAGCACACCCGTTCTGGCCGCTGGTGACGCCGAGGCCGGCGCAAAAATCTTCCCGCGCCTGTGCGGCGGCTGCCATCAGGTCGGCGAATCTGCCCGCCCGGGCTTCGGCCCCGAACTCAACGGCATCATCGGCCGCCCGGCGGGGACGTCGGCGAATTACGTGTACTCCGACGCCATGAAAAACTCCGGCCTGACCTGGGATCGTGAAACGCTGACGAAGTATCTGAAGGATCCGAAGGGGGTGGTGCCGGGGACGCGGATGATCTTTTGGGGGCTGAGTGACGAGGAGAAGATTGATAATTTGTTGGCGTATCTGCAGACGTTTTCTCAGTAATGAAGCGCCTGTGCGGGAGCTGCACATTTGAGGGGACGGGGCGTTAGCCTTGCACGCGCCCCAATTTTTCCGTGGCAATGAGTCATGCCAGGTTCAAGGATTGGCGAGTGCGGGCGATAAGTCTGATGTCCAATCCCTCGAACTTTCCCCACCATGAAAAAATTGCTCGTTGTTATTGGCGCACTCTTGCTGTTATGTGGATGCGTCACCAAGAACTTCAGTGTCGAAGATCGTCAACAGATCAAGACACTGAAGGTGCTACCGGTATTTGTTGCCGTCGATAACTTCAAATACACCAGCATGACTCAAGCCTGGAGCGCGGGACTGGGTGCCGGTGCCGGGGCGGCCACTGGGATGGCGGCCGGTGCATCGACGACACAAGTCAATGCATTGGCAGGCGCGGGGTCCGTTGCGGGGACAAAAAATGGTGATGTGCTGACGGGGGATATTTCCCGGGCAATCCTCAACAACATGAAGGCCAATGATATCGACCTGGCCAAACTGGTCCGCCAGAGTTTCGTTGACCGGGTTCAGCAGGAGCGGCTGTTCACAATAGTCGGAGAAGGCGAGCAGGCCGACGCCGAAATCGAAATCATGGTCGGACAGTGGGGGCTGTGCCTCAAAAACTTCAGCGAGGTGCTGTATCCGGTGATCGGCGCCAACGCCCAGATCAAGCGCAAGGGTTCGGCGGTCTGGCGAAACTTTGAAACGATCACGGTATTCAATGATGCCAACAACCTTGCCTATCTACCGGAGCAATACGCGAAAGATCCGGAAGTCCTGCGCAAGGCATTTACCCATGTGTCTGATCTGCTGATGGCTGAACTGGTCAAAGATATGAAGCAATAAAGCGGTTTACTTCAGCGCCAGCCTCAATCGCGCAGTCACATCTTTGATCGACGCCCCCTGAATCGCAGGGGGTGTCGGGCTTTCGCCAAACTCTCGCCAGATAAACAACGTCAACTCGGCGCCATCGGTGGCAGTCTGCGCATTCTCCAGACTGCCGAATGCCATGTGGTGATTGAGTAGCCAGTGTTCGGTTTCGTGGAGGATGAATCGTGGCGGGATCGAGTGCGCATCAGCCATTTTCGCTCACCTCGATGAGCGAAGCCTGGCAGGCCACTTGATTGCGACCTGCCGCTTTTGCCTTGTACAACCGCTGATCGGCACGTTTGACCAGTGCTGTCGGGGTGTTGTCGGCCGGGTCGGCCAGGCCGACACCAATGCTTACGGTAACGAGCCCGACCAGCGGAAATGTCGCTTCGGCAATGGTGGTCCGGATCTTCTCGGCGACCACTTCCGGGGTGTCCGGTTTGGCGATTTCCGGCAGCAGCACGGCAAACTCCTCACCGCCATAGCGTGCGACAAAATCGGTGGCCCGGGTGCTGATCTGTATGAGTTGCGCCAGTTGTCGCAGCACGTCATCTCCGACCGCGTGGCCGTGGGTATCGTTGATGCGTTTGAAATGATCGACGTCGATCAGCAACAACGCAAACGGCCGTCCGGTACGGCGAAACAAAAGACTGTACTCGGTGAGCTTTTCGTCAAGCCGGCGACGGTTGAACGCGCCGGTCAAACCATCATGAGTCGCCAGACTCAGCAGTTCGGCATTGGCCTGGGTGAGGGCAGCGGTACGTTGTGCGACCGTGGCTTCCAGCGAAGCGTTTGCTTCCTGCAACTCGCGCTCCTTGGCCAGCAGCGATTGGGTCATCGTGTCGATGGACTGGCCGAGCTGGGCGATTTCCCGAACCGGATGCTGCAACTGAAAACGCGTCCCCGGCTGATTGTTCTGCACCTGTTGAGCCGAGCGTGCCAATTGCTCGATCGGGCGACTCAGGTACAGCGCCAGATAGTAGGCGACCAGTGCAAACACCACCGCAGCCATCACCCCCAGCAGCAACAATTTATAGAGCAGCAGGCGCGCCGGTTGCAGCGCGGTGTCCAACGGCTGGCGCACGGCAATCGACCAGGATAACGCAGTGCTCAAGGGCGTCGGCACCGTCACCGCACTGGTCAGGTAACCGTCGCCGACGGTCCAGCCCGGCGAGTCGGGATTGTTCGCTGCCAGTTGCTGGCCAACCAGCGCTTCCGGATACAGCACCTTGCCGTCGTGATCGACGATCAATGCCTCGATGTCCGGCGCGACGCCTTTGTGCGAAAGCGCCGCCGATTCGACGATGCGTGTCACCCAACTCCAGTGCGCGTGGGCGCCGAGCACGCCGATCACCTGGCCGTCGGCATTGTGAATCGGCGCGGCGAAATCGATGAAGCGCAGCGGTTCGCCATTCGCCAGCGCCGGCAACATTTTTGCCAGCAACACGGCTTCGTGTGGGTCGCCGGTGTATTCACCGCGCAAACCCGCCTGGAACCACGGACGCTGTTGGACAGACTGGCCCACCAGCAATCCGTTGACGGCCTGATGCACTTGACCGTTGGCGTCGGCGATACCCATCCACGCATATTCGGCGCGGGCCTGGGTGCGCAGCTGCATCGATTTGAGGATCGCCGGGTTATCCAGATCACCACGCTCCAGATGCGGCGCACGACTGAGCAGATAAACCTCCAGTTGTCGCTCACGCAATTGCTCACCCAGCAATGCTGCGGCCGACCGTGCGGTGCTCAACAGGGCATTGCCGCTGGCCTGTTTCATTTGTTCGGTGGCGATGTGGCCGACATAGAAGCCAACGCTCAACAGCGTCAGCAGGGACAAGCCGGCAAACCAGAGAGTCAGGTGGCTACGCAGACTGGCTTTGAGCATGGAGAAATGTCTGTCTTTATTGGAGTGGCGCCATGGTATGCGACATCGCGGACGGGCTGCCAGCAAGGCGTTTAATGAAAGTCTGCCGAGGCCGATATCAATGAGCCACTGTGTTCGGTAAAGTGTGCGCCGCCCGAGAGACGGATCCCGGGCGTTTACCCATGGAGTCTTGCAGTGAAATACCTCAGCAAAGTAGTCGCCGCACTGTTCGGTGTGGTTCTGGCAGGTTGCACCGGCACCCCGATGAACACCAGACATTACGACAGCAGCCAATACACCGTGATTGGCCACAGCGAAGCCACTGCCACCGGCCTGATGCTGTTCGGCGTGATCCCGATCCGGCAGAACAGCCGTTTCGTCCGTGCACAGGATGCCGCCATCAAGGCCAAGGGCGGCGATGCCATGATCAACACTCAGATTCAGGAAAACTGGTTCTGGGCGTGGGTCCTGAGCGGCTACACCACCAAGGTCTCCGGTGATGTGGTCAAACTGAAAACCGTGCAATAAGCACCGGTTGGACGTGAAAAAGCCCGGCTGATCAGGCCGGGCTTTTTGTTTGTACAGCGGTAGAGCGTTTGATTCAGGCGACGCGGCGTTCTTGCAGGCGATCAGCGCCACCTTCGGCAACGCGGCGTTCCAGCAGACGATCCGAGCCACCTTCAGCAACGCGGCGTTCTTGCAGACGATCAGCACCACCTTCAGCAACGCGGCGTTCTTGCAGACGATCAGCACCACCTTCAGCCACGCGGCGTTCGATCAGACGATCAGCGCCACCTTCGGCAACGCGGCGTTCGATCAGACGATCAGCACCACCTTCAGCCACACGGCGTTCGATCAGTCGATCAGCGCCACCTTCAGCCACACGGCGTTCGATCAGACGATCCGAACCACCCTCTGCCAAGCGACTTTCAATCAACCGATCCGAACCGCCTTCGGCGATCATGGTGTGGGCGGGTTTGGCTGCAAAAGCGTTGACTGCAAGAACCGAGAAAGCGATGCCGAGAAGGATTTGGCGTTTCATGATCGTGTGCTCCAGGGGTGTTGTTTGTTTGGTATGGAGCCGATGTTACGCCGCGGATTTTTTATGAGAACTTCATTGAACTGATGGTGACTATCGACGCCAGCAATGAATGCCGTTATCGCTGCATGTGCCTGATTTCATTGGCCAACTCGTAGGCTTGCTCACGGAGTTCGGCAAATTTTGCATTCAGTTCCCCATAGCCGCGCTTCCAGGCAAATGCACCGTTGATGCTGGTTTGTCCGAGCACGACATCATTGAAGGACCCCATCCCGCCATAGGCCGAGAGCAGCCACGTGATTCCGGAATAATCGGAGTCCAGCAATCGTGCGCGAGCTTTTCGCATCCACGCGCTCCAGTGCGCTTCTCCGTCGCTTTCCAGAACACTGATTAGCTCATTCAGTACCTTGATCAGCGTTTCGGTTTTCGGGCCCATGTTCAATGAGTGCTCCTTTTGATGAGGCGTAGATATTCAACCAGTGACGACTTCAAGACGCCGAAGAGTGAGCGTTGCGCAAAGAGCGATCAAACAAGCTGACGCTTCACGTCCAGCGCGATCGAGGCAAAGCCTTTACCTGTGCCCGGATTAGATGTCGAAGTATTTTGCATCGACGAGACGTCCTCCCAGCGATCCACGGATTCAATGTGTTCATGGGAGGCGTCCGTATCGATTTCAAATGCGATGAAACATTCGTTTTGATCCAGCAAAAGTCCGAACAGGCGAGGCATGCCGGGAAAGTCGATTTCCAGTTCCAGCACGATGGACGACGACCAGTCGATGCCTTGGTACTCTGCGTATCGGGCCAGGGCGACAGGTACACCCTGTTTGCGCCATTCACTGGCGCAAAGCATCAAACGATGCGCAACGACTGCGTTTTGCTCCTGCACGTTGAGCTGTTTTTTCTTCAGTAGTCGTTCAATGTCCATGGGAAACCTGAAATTCGCAGCGTCGGGCTAAGAGCTTACCCAGCAAACGCAAAAAAGCGCGCGCAAAGAAAAGCCCGGCTGATCAGGCCGGGCTTATCTTTATGCGCTGCTTACTTATGCAACGCGGCGTTCGATCAGACGATCCGAACCACCTTCAGCCACGCGACGTTCGATCAGACGATCAGCGCCACCTTCAGCAACACGACGTTCGATCAGACGATCCGAACCACCTTCAGCGACGCGGCGTTCGATCAGACGATCCGAACCACCTTCAGCCACACGGCGTTCGATCAGACGATCCGAACCACCCTCGGCCAAGCGACTTTCAATCAACCGATCCGAACCGCCTTCGGCGATCATGGTGTGGGCAGGTTTGGCTGCAAAAGCGTTGACTGCAAGAACCGAGAAAGCGATGCCGAGAAGGATTTGGCGTTTCATGATCGTGTGCTCCAGGGGGGTTGTTTGTTGGGTATGGAGCCGATGTTACGCCGCGGATTTTTTATGAGAACTTCATTGAGCTGATGGTGACTATCGACGCCAGCAATGAATGCATGTCGGTTTTGTGAGGGATGTTTTCGTGTTCGTTCATTGCCGTCACGTCGTTGCCTCAAACGACCTAGTCTGCTACCGATACAGTTGAATGACTGTTGCCTGTTGCTTTGCCGATCGGGGGATGAACGCGATCATGCTGAGTATTCCCAATGTTTAACCAGGTGAAATTTTGCACATAGAAAAAATCAAGTTCAGTGCGTTACGAGGTGTCATTTTTCATGTCGGTAATGACATGTTCGGAGCCGATGCCGGGTTTCTTGATTTGCCAAGCGCTCATTTGGAACAGATCAATGTTTTCGGAGGACGAAACGGGTCGGGCAAGTCGACGCTGCTAGATGTGGTGCGGGCCCTATCCGAGCCTCGATTGTTTCAAACGCTTAAGCGCTCAGCGTTGAATCAGCAAGTCTTTCACGGCATGGACCTCACTTTCAGGGGAGGGAACACGAAATACCCTAAGTCTCCTTCTCCACTGGTTCTGCACGTGGAGTTTGAGTCTTCCCGCACACCACCGGTTCTGGCATTGCGCGTACTTGATCGGGCCAATCACGATGAAATAATTCTGGACGAGCTCTATTCAAGGATCCTTCCTGCAGGAATGACGATCACCGAGGTGAATAAAGTTAACCAGATCGTAGACAGAATGGGGGTTGTTATCGGCTATTGGCGCGGGCCTGAACAGGTTTGTTTAAGCAAAGACTTTGTCGTCGCGTTGAGAAGTATTCTGTCCGAGTTGGCCGGGGTCGACGAGGTGGAGCTCTCGTCTGCCGCTGACTTGCGAAATACCGCTTCTGTGAATTTGAGGCTTTCTGCCGATCCGACCATTGCTCAAGCGGTTCCGTTTGAATATCTGCCGTCAGGCTGGAAGGCTGCCTCAGGTTTGCTGGCATGGGTCAAGAAGCAAAACAATGGCGCTATTTTGGTTATCGAGGAGCCAGAAACTCATTTGCATCCGCGCCTTCAACGCGTACTGGCAATGAAGCTGGCCGCACTGGCCAGGAAAAAGGATCTGCAATTGCTGGTCTCATCGCATTCCTCGGTATTTCTCAGCCCGGAGGTTTGGAAATCTACGGATAGGAAGCCAGCAGTTGACGTTGCGCATTTTCATGTCGACGGCCAGCACATCCGTGCCTTGCATGGCCCTCGTGTAGAGAACTCACCGCAGCAGTTATTGAACGAACTGGGTGTGCGCGCCAGCGATCTCTACCAGGCGAATTTCGTGATTTGGGTAGAAGGTCCGTCGGATCGCATCTACATAAAGTACTGGTTGGAGCGTTGGTGTCAGACGAACAGGCAAAAATCCCCCTTGGAGAATGTCCACTATTCGTTTGTTTTGTACGGTGGCTCTGTCCTTTCTCACTATCAGGCGAATGAAATTCTGAAGGTCGGCCAAACCATTTCCATGCTGAGCATCAACAGGAACTCGTTCGTGGTTGTTGATTGTGATCATGACTTCAAATTTGACCAGGGCGTGCGTGTTCGTACCCGGGATGAGTCTTCGAAATACAAGATTCTCGATGCACTGAGTGAGGACAGAACCTGGATTACCCATGGTTACACCGTGGAATGGTACTTACCGCGCAAGTTCGGCAAGTATTTGATCAGAAAAAAGGACGGGACCATCGCGATCGGTACGGCGCTGACCAAAGTCGAGCTCGCAAAAAAATATGTGAAGGCTACGGCGAGTAGCGGTTTTCGCAATCTCTTCAAACGTAATCAAGCCAACCCGATCAACGAGATCGCAAAGATCTTCCAACTTATCAACGATGCCAATAAGTGAATGTCGGATGGGCTAGCCTGAAAGCCGACTAGCGCGCCAGCGGCCGAATGCACAGCTCTCCGGTGGCGCGGGTCAGGGCCAGATCATGCAGCGCATCGCGGGTCAGACCGGTGCGTGCCTTGGCCAGCCACACCGGGCAGTTCGGATCTTGACGGTAGGGCGCGAAGTCGGCGTATTGCTGCAACAGACGGGCTTGCAACTCGTCCAGACGCGGGCGAATCTGTTTGCCCAGATCCGGGCGCGGCGTGTCCGGCGCGGCACCGGCTGCCTGCCACTGTGCGAGCAAACCGTACTGCACCAGTTTGTTGGCCTCCATCTGTGCGGCGATCAACTGCGCGACATCTTCCGGGTCGAGCTTGCGTTCGGCGGCCAGCTTGCGGGCGTTGTCGATCACCTGCGCCTCACGGGGACTGTCCTGGATCGGTTTGCCGCTGTCCCATTTGGTCAGGGCAACGAGGTCGCCAATGTTCAGGCGTTCGTTCAGGGTTGCCACTAAAGGTTGCAAGGATTCGTGTGCGGCACCCGTTGTGGCGGCTTGCGTGGTATTAGTGACCAGCACCAGGAGCGTGCAGGCGAGCAGGCGTGGAGATTGAAGCATGATAAATTCTCGAACGTTGTAGAGTTGGAAGAGCGTCATGGTCGAGTATTGGCATGGAGTCAGCCGGTGTTGAAAGTACTTTTTATTTGTAGCCAGAATCGTTTGCGCAGTCCGACCGCCGAACAACGGTTCGATGATTGGCCCGGCGTGGAAACTGCGTCGGCGGGTACCGATCGCGAGGCGGATGTCCCGATCAGCCCTGAACTGCTGCATTGGGCTGACCTGATTTGTGTGATGGAGCCAGCCCATCGCAAAAAACTTTCCAGTCGATTCCGCTCGGCGCTGGCGAACAAACACGTTGTTTGTCTGCACATACCGGATGAGTACGAGTATATGGAACCAGCGCTGATCAAATTACTGGAAGAGAGCGTTATTCGGTATTTACCCGCTTGAATTTCAGTTCAGGCACCCATGCATACCGAGCTTCGTCATGACGACCGCAGAAACCCAATGATGCTAGAAGCCAACCTTCATGCACTCATGGCAGGTGATCGCGCACGCATGCAAATTCTTGAGATTGTAAGAGGATTGCAGTTGCGTGATTGCTGGGTCGCCGCCGGATTCGTACGTAGTCTGGTCTGGGATCATCTTCATGGGCGGGCGTTCTCTGCGTTGCCTTCTGATGTAGACGTCATTTGGTACGACTCGGATGACGCAAGTCCAGAGCGTGACGCGCAGTTGGAGTCATTGCTAATGACGCTGGACAGCAGCATAAGTTGGTCGGTCAAGAATCAGGCAAGAATGCATCAGCGTAACGCAGATCAGCCCTATGCTTGTGCAACCGAAGCAATGATGTTCTGGCCTGAGACGGCCACAGCCATAGGCGTCAGACTTGGTGCCAACGGCGTTATTGAAATAGCTGCACCCTTGGGCCTGCAGGATCTGTTTTCCCTCGTTGTCCGCCCTACGAGCAGGTTCCTCGCCGAGAAGCATTCGATCTATCTGGAGCGCGTCCGCGCCAAGTGCTGGCATCTTGATTGGCCGCTTTTGCAGATCATGATGGAACGATGAACTCAGCTTCGTCCGCTTTTAATCAGACAGAAAAACCTTCACCGCTATTACCTCCGACAAGTCTCAAAACATCTAGCGTAATATCCAGGCAATCCTCCACCCGAGACGGACCTCAATGCAAACCCCCGCTCAATCCCCCCTCTGGAAAACCTACCTGCTGTTCCTGGCCCCGATGGTGCTGTCGAACTTCCTGCAATCGATGTCGGGCACGGTCAACAGCATCTACATCGGCCAGATGCTCGGTACGCAGGCGCTGGCGGCGGTGTCGGGGATGTTTCCGATCATTTTTTTCTTTATCGCGCTGGTCATCGGCCTGGGTGCCGGGGCAGGGGTGTTGATCGGTCAGGCGTGGGGCGCGCGTGAGTCGCACATGGTCAAGGCGATTGCCGGGGCGACGCTGTTGCTTGGGGTATTGATCGGGCTGGTGGCGGCGGTGCTGGGCAGTGTGTTTGCGCGTCAGGCCTTGCAGGGTTTGGGTACGCCGGCGGATGTGCTGGACGATGCGGTGGCCTATGCCCGGGTGATGATGTGGACCTTGCCGTTTGTGCTGGTGTACGTGCTGTTCACCCAGTTGTTACGCGGGGTGAGCGACACACTGTCGCCGATGTTGGCGCTGCTGCTGTCGACCGTTGTCGGGCTGGCGCTGACTCCGGCGTTCATTCGCGGCTGGATCGGCTTGCCGCAACTGGGCATCCAGAGCGCGGCGGTTGCAGGTCTGGCCGGTACGCTGGCGTCGATGGCGTGGCTGTCATGGAGCCTGATCCGCAAGGGTCATCCACTGGCGCCGGATCGTGAGTTCTTCGCGGCGCTGCGACTGGACGGCGCAATTCTCGGCAAGGTGTTGCGTATCGGCCTGCCGACCGGGGTGCAGATGATTGTGCTGTCGCTGTCGGAGCTGGTGATTCTGGCGCTGGTCAACCAGCACGGCTCGCAGGCGACAGCGGCCTATGGCGCGGTGACGCAGATCGTCAACTACGTGCAGTTCCCGGCGCTGTCGATTGCGATCACCGCGTCGATCCTCGGCGCCCAGGCGATCGGTGCCGGGCGGTTGGAGCGAATGGGCCCGATCCTGCGCACCGGGCTGTGGATCAACGTGTGCCTGACCGGTGGCTTGATCCTGTCGGGTTACCTGTTGTCGCACTGGTTGCTGGGGCTGTTCCTGACCGAAGACTCGACCCGGGCGATGGCCGAGCACCTGTTGCACATCATGTTGTGGAGCCTGTTGATCTTCGGTTTCCAGGCGATCATCGGCGGCATCATGCGCGCCAGCGGCACGGTGCTGGTGCCGGTGGGCGTGGCGATCATCTGTGTGCTCGGTGTGCAGTTGCCGGCGGCCTACTGGCTGGACGGGCAGTTCGGTCTGCAGGGTGTGTGGATGGCGTTTCCGATCGCGTATCTGGGGATGCTGGTGCTGCAGACGCTGTATTACACACGGGTCTGGCAGCATCAGAAGATCGAGCGACTGGTGTGACGGGCCGGGCGGGCCTTGGTGGGCCTTGGCGGGGCTGGCGCAAGTGCCGGATGTTTGCTTAAGTCATTCGAGCCCCATCGGGCGCCGGAGCATTGCATGTCGATTCGATTGTTGTGGGCTGCCGCGTGTTGCCTGATTGTCGTCCCTGCTGCGCAGGCGGTGGAGTACACCCGCGTCAACACCACCGCCAGCCAGATCAGTTTCACCTACAACCAGATGGGCTCGCGGATGTACGGCACGTTCGGCAAGTTCGATGCGACGCTGGATTTCGACAGCGACAATCTCGCCAATGCCCGCACCACGCTGCACATCGACCTGACCAGCATCGACGCCGGCAGTGAGGACGCCAACACCGAGCTGGTGAAACCGGCATGGTTCGACACCGAGAAATTCCCGGTGGCGGTATTCGAATCGACCCGCTTCAGCCCAGCCGGCGACAACCGTTATCTGGTTAACGGCCATCTCACGCTCAAAGGCATCACCCGTGAGGTGCAGGTGCCGGTGCAACTCAAACCCGACAGCAGCATCGGCATTTTTGACGGCGAACTGGTGCTCAAGCGCGACCAGTTCGGGCTCGGTGCAGGGGAGTGGGCGGACACCGTGGTGTCCAAGGACATCGACATCAAGTTCAAGGTCGTTGCCCCCGCGCAGTGACCGACCTCAGTACGCTCGCCAATGCCCTGGCATCCAGCGCCATTGGTTGCCGGCCCAGCGGTAATGCCCGGCAACCCAGTGATAACCCGGCGCAGGCATGACCGGAACCACCTCAACGATCGGTGGTGGCCGATGCGGGCGAACCGGTTCGACGACACAGCCCGAGAGGGTGATCGCTACCAGCGCGGCAGCGAGCAAGGATTTGATGGTTTTCGCGGAACGCAGAACGTTCATGGCAACTCCTCAAGGCGTGCGTCGGGAAATGAACGCAGCTGAAAAATTGGACGCCAAATCGGCGAAAGATCCGTTCTCGGGCAGATGAAATTTTTGTCAGGCGTGCACAAGGTATGATGTCGCGGTTCGCCGGTCGCTCAACTCGCCCGGCAACCTGTGTTTTACCGTTGGAGTCCGCCCGCCATGCCCCGCATCACCCACTACAAATCCCCATGCCCCGAAGGCGTCAACAGCCAGATCCTGCAGATGGTGGTCGACTATCTCACCGACATCAGCGCCATCGGGCTGGGTCCGAGTAACCTGCTGTACAACGTTTATCAGTACGCGGTCGGCTACGAGGTGCATCTGTATCTGGAGGCGTTGAACGGCGAGAAGGGCACCGAGGTGGAATTGCTGGTGGCCACCGACGACGATGATCCGGAGCAGGTGATCGGCTTCCTGTTGTATCTGCCGGTGCAGGGTGATTGGGAGGCGTGCAACGTGGCCTATCTGGCGGTGCGCGAAGGGCATCGGCGTCAGGGTGTGGCCCGTTCGTTGATCGCGGACATGGTGGCGCGTTACCCCCATGCCGAGCTGACCTGCAGCGTCGGCAAGGTGCCGTATTTCGAGGCGCTGGGCTTCGAGGTGCTGGGCCAGCTCGAAACGCAGGTGCTGATGAGCACTCGGCATTACCGCAGCAACGGGCTGCGCGGTTTTATCGACACGACGCCAATCTACCGTTCGCTGGAAGTGCAGCAGATCCACACCTATCTGCTGCAAAAGCACGGCAAGCGGGCGATGCTCGATGCCGAGAAACAGCGCGATCGGCATCTGGATCAGGTCACCCGCCGCACTGAAGAATTTGTTCGTCAGCGCCTGACCGTTCACTGATCCCTTCTCTTTGAAACGACGAAAGCCCTTGTTGCGATCAGCGCAGCAAGGGCTTTTTTGTGCCGGTGATTTCAGGACAGTTTCACGTTCATGGTGATTCGCGCCGTGAACACTTTCTTGCCTTCGGCGTCGTGAACATCCACTGGCACGATCTTGTCGCCTTCGGTCTGCCAGTCCAGCCCTTCGCCATTGGCCACGGCGGTCACGTCGGTCTTGGCCTTGGCCAGGTATTCGACGGTCATGCCCTTGGGAATCCAGCGTGCGCCAGCGGGAATCGACACGTCGGTCATCATCCCGGCTGCCAGTTCAGCGGCGTTGCACAGGGCGATGGCGTGGACGGTGCCGAGGTGGTTGGTGATCTCGCGGCGAAACGGCACTTGCACCTGCGCGGAACCTGCCCGCAACTCGGTGACCAGTGGGTTGATGGTGCTGAAATAGGGAGCGACCTGGCAGGCCATCTGGCTGAACGCCTGGGAACCGACACTGTTGAACATGCTGAGAAACTGACTCATGGGTGGAGCCTCGCGGTTAGGGGTTTTACAGAATCATGTTCCGTAACAGAATATTATTCTGTAACGGAACGGTATTCTGTCTGCGGGAAATCTGTCAACCTGTGCGCGTTTCGATCACCGGCACGGACGTGCCCTTTACCCGGATTTTCAAGGCCCATGGACACCGCAGATCTACTCGAACGCAGCTACCCCGGCCGCCGCGCCGAACTCAAGCGCGACATCTTTCGCAAGGCCCTGCGCCTGTTCAACGAGCAGGGCATCGAGGCCACCACCATCGAAATGATCCGCGCCGAATGCGACACCAGCGTCGGGGCGATCTACCACCACTTCGGCAACAAGGAAGGGCTGGTGGCCGCGCTGTTCTTCACTGCGCTGGAGGACCAGGCGCGCCTGCGCGACGCCTATCTGGCCGACGCGACGACCACCGAAGAGGGCGTGCAGGCGCTGGTCTACAGCTACGTGGATTGGGTCGAGAACCAGCCGGAGTGGGCGCGGTTCCAGTATCACGCGCGCTATGCCGTGACCCGGGGCCCGCACAAGGACGAACTGGCCGAGCGCAACAAGACCCGCAACCTCGGCTTGCGTACCTGGCTGAGCGAGTCCGGGCGCGCGGCTGAACTCAACGAGTGCCCGGCCGAGTTGTTGCCGTCGCTGATCGTCGGTCAGGCCGACAGCTATTGCCGCGCGTGGTTGTCCGGGCGAGTGCAAGGCAGTCCGAAGGCCTATCGCGAATTGCTGGCTCAGGCCGCGTGGCGTTCGATCCGCCGTGAACCCGAACGCTGATTTTCCGAGACAAAAAAAGAGCCTCAAGACTCTTTGATGGGGAGGAAGTAGAGCCCGCGAGGCTCAAGATGCGCATGAAGCCAGGTGCAGGCTTGATTGGGGTTCAGAGCACCCGCACCTACGCAACGGCTTGGCGGACCAAGCGACTGCGTAGTTCCATCGTAGGAAGGTGGGGGGATGCGCTCAAGTACCGTCAGTCACCTGCCAGGATGGCGCGGGCGGCGGCTCTTTCGACCATCGCAATGATGGTTGCCAGCAGCTCGTCACGGGCCTGTTCGGCGCTGATTTCGTCGGTGGCTGCCGCTTGCGACAGCGCTTCGGCGGCGCCGAGCATGGCGCGTAATCCTGCCTGACCGATCTCTGCGCCTTCAGCGAAAGGTGAGAGCACGCTGCGGCACTTCTCCAGGAAAATCGCCTCGTATTCGCGCTTGATCCTCTCCAGTTCCGGCGTGCTCGCCAGGGCGGCGATCACTCCCGGAATCTCGTTGCCCTGGGTCAGCACGCAATCGACATACGCCGTCGCAATCACCGTCGCAATGCCGTTCAAGGTTGCTTCGGCGTTGGCCAGCGCGGCGTCCATCAGCGCCGTCTGGCGTCGGTCGAAATCCTGATACAGCGCCGCGAGCAGACCGGCGCGGGTGGTGAAATGGTCGTAGACCACCGGTTTGGTCACGCCGGCCTTTTCCGCCAGATAGCCGAGGGTCAGGGCATCGGTGCCTTCTTCGCGAATCAGTTGCCAGGCCATGTCGAGCAACTGGCGCTGGCGATCTTCCCGGGACAGGCGGCGACGGGGTTGTGTGTGTTCGGGGATTTCAGTGGTTGACATTACTTATATACCAAACGTAACTTACTGAAGGTAACTTACTAGTAGTAGCTTACCAATCGTAGCTTTTCGCAAGGGTAAGCCCTTGGTCAGCAATCACCAACCGGAGATTTCCCCATGCACGCATTGATTGTTGTAGATCACGATGATCCACGTTCGCTGACCCGCGCGTTGGCGCAACAGATTGCCAAAGGCCTGTCGGAAAGCGATCCATCCAGCACCTTCGAAATCGCCGACCTGCACGCCGAAGAATTCGACCCACGCTTTGGCGTGGCCGACTGGGCAGTGCATCACCGCGAATCCGCCCCACCCGCTGATGTACTGGCCGAGCAGGCACGCATCGACCGCGCCGACGTGCTGGTGCTGGTCTATCCGGTGTTCTGGTGGTCGATGCCCGCTTTGCTCAAAGGCTGGATCGACCGGGTATTCAGCAATGGCTGGGCGTACGATTTCGACGGCGACAAGACGCTGAAAAAACTCGGACGATTGCGCGTACACCTGGTCGGACTCGGCGGAGCGGATGTGCGCACTTACGAGCGCCACGGCTACGGCGCGGCGATGAAGACGCAGATCGATCACGGCATTTTCGACTACTGCGGGGCGACAGTGGCGGGCTCGGCGTTGTTGCTGGAGTCCGAGTCGAGCGATCCTGCGGTGCAGCTGCAGGCGGCGCGCGAAATGGGCCTCGGACTATTCCGCTGAAACCGGCGAGGAAGTTATTCAGTGCGCTTGAAGACTAGCGCCTTCAGACCGCTTTCCGGGTCGATATCCGGAAACTCCGGTGGATTCTCCAACCGCTGCTCGAAGCGCAGGCTCGGTGCCTCTTGGGTCACACCATCAATCAGGAAGTCCGAACCGAACGAAGGATCGTTCATGCACGCCAGCACCGCGCCCTGCGCCGTGAGCAATTCCGGCAGACGACGCAGCACGCGCTGGTAATCCTTGGTCAGCAGAAAACTGCCTTTCTGGAACGACGGCGGGTCGATGATCACAAGGTCATACGGGCCGCTGTTGATCACCTTGCCCCAGGACTTGAACAGGTCGTGGCCGAGGAAACTCACCTTGCTCAGATCATGCCCGTTCAACCGGTGATTGTCGCGGCCCCGGCTCAGCGCGGCGCGGGACATGTCGAGGTTGACCACATGGCTGGCGCCGCCCTCGATGGCCGCCACCGAAAAACCGCAGGTGTAGGCGAACAGGTTCAGCACCCGTTTGCCCGCCGCCTGTTCGCGCACCCAGTTGCGCCCGTAACGCATGTCGAGGAACAGCCCGGCGTTCTGCTTGCGGCCCAGATCTACGCGGTATTTCAGGCCGCCCTCGACGATGGTCATTTCGTCGATTTCTTCACCCAACAGCCATTCAGCGGTGCTCTGCGGCAGGTAACGATGCTGGATCAGCAGAGTGTGGGCACCGGACTGCTGCCATGGCGCCGAAGCGGTGATTTCCAGCAACAGACGCTTGAGGTCTTCCAGCTGCGAAGTCTCGGGCTCCTTGAACAACGACACCAGCACCACGCCTTGCAGCCAGTCCACGGTGACTTGCTCCAGCCCCGGCCAGCAACGCCCACGCCCATGGAACAGGCGCCGGGTTTCGGCCGGGGCCGACGTCAGCGCGTTGAGCAGGTGGGTATGGAGAATGGCGAGGGCTTGAGGGTTCATCAATCAGGATCGGCCAGCAAAAGGGCGCGCATTTTAACCGCAATAACGCGTCGGTGACTGCCCGTCGAACGGGTGTTATCGAAAAGAGCTGTATCAAAAATGAATTTCTGTAGAAGGCGCTGCTCATACCAGATAAGCAGCGGGATCAAGCCGCTAAATCGTTCATGCAATTCAGGGAGTGCCAGTTCATGTGTCCAATTTCGACGTCGAGCGCGCACCTTCCTGGCGGATTGATTCTGGTAGTTGAGGACGATCCGTTGATTCTGGAGTTTCTGTGCGAAATTCTTCAGGAGGAAGGTTTCAAGGTCGAGCCGCAGACCAGTGCCGATGCGGCCTCGCAATATCTGGAAGAGCACGCGCCGGAAGTGGCGCTGCTGCTTACCGACATCACCATGCCCGGCACCCTTAACGGCGCGGACCTGGCCAATCTGGTCGGCGATCGCTGGCCGGACAAACCGGTGATGGTCATGTCCGGTTATGAAACGCCGGAAACCTCAGGGGTGAAACATCCGGTAGCGTTTATCAAGAAGCCTTGGGCAATCGGCCAGTTGCTCGATTGCGTGGACAGTGCGTTCAAATCCAGGGCGCCGCGTCTGCACTGAAGCGTCCCGCAAGTGCTACATTGCCGGGCATCGTTGCCCGGCCCCTTGCGAGGAAGTGATCTTTTGTCAGCTCACGAGACTGTTTTCAACCGCGCGTTCGGCGCGTTCCTGTTCGACATGGACGGCACCGTCCTCAACTCCATCGCCGCCGCCGAGCGGATCTGGTCCGCCTGGGCCGTGCGGCACGGGGTGAACGTCGAAACGTTCCTGCCGACCATCCATGGTGTGCGCGCCATCGACACCATCACGCGTTTGAACCTGCCGGGCGTGGACGCCGAGGCGCAAGCGGCGTTCATCACCAAGGCGGAAATCGAAGACGTCGAAGGCATTGTCGAAATCCCCGGTGCAGCGGCATTTCTCAAGTCGTTGCCGGCGGATCGCTGGGCCATGGTGACCTCGGCGCCACGGGATCTGGCGTTGCGGCGGATGGCGGCGGCGGGAATTCCTGAACCGGTGGTGATGATCACCGCTGAAGACGTGAGCGCCGGCAAACCGGATCCGGCCGGTTATCGACTGGCGGCCAAACGCCTGGGCCTGGAGCCGGCGGACTGCCTGATTTTCGAAGACGCCACCGTCGGCATCCAGGCCGCTGAAGCCGCTGGCGCGCCGTTGATGATCATCACCACCACTCACCAGCATCCGCTTGAAACTGCACACGCGACCATCGCCAGTTACCGCGACATTGCGCTGAGCATCGACAGCGACGGCCAGCTGCGCCTGCAACCTCAATAAACCCCGGGCACCAGTCGCCAGCTGCGGGCGCAATAGGCGTCGTATTCGGCGCCGAACTGTGCGCGCAGCAGGGCCTCTTCGGCGTGGATGCGGGCGATCAGCGGGATCAGCGTCAGCGCCGCCAGCAACAGGCCGACCACCGAACGAAACGCCAGTGCCCAGCCGATCGCATTGATCACCAGCCCCAGATAACTGGGGTTACGCAAATGTCGATAGATCCCTTCGGTAACCAATCGGTGCCCCGGCTGAATCGCCACCAACCCGCTGAACCGATGGCCCAGCACAAACACCGGCCATAAACGCAATCCGCCGCCGACGATAAACAACAGCGCTCCCAGCCAACGGGTGCCTTCGCGGCCGATGGTCCAAAAGCCGATGCGGTCGCAGTAAGCCGGCAGAAAGGCACTGACCAATCCGATTACGGCGAACGCCGGAATCACCCAGCGATTGGCCCGGTCCTCGCGCTCGCCGGTGCTCAGATTCACTTCCGTGAACAGCGACGCCACCACCATGGCCAGCGTGGCCAGGGCCACCACGACCAATGCGCCGTGAGAAAAAAACACCGCCACGCCACCGATGCCCCACATCGCCAGGCCCAGATAGGCGAGGGTGGCGAGCACGGCGACCACGGTCATTTGCGCAGACATTTTCATAGGCACCTCACGGGCTGTTCCGTTCAGTGTAGATCCCGGCACGATCCCCGGCGTTTAGCCGCTGGCAACGGCGTATGGAGGATCAACGGCGTGCGGGATTTCACTGGAGGTGGCGTATCTTGACCTCCCGGCGCTGGCGGGGGCACGGGATGTGGTGATCATTGTTTGTGGCGGGGTAAGTATCAGTGCGCAACTGGTGACGGGGTGGGCGCGGTTGGGGGCTTGAGCGCAAGCGGAAGGTATTCACCTTCGACCAATAGTCAGCACCACCGCCATTCCCGCGAGAGAGGTCTATCCTAGGCGAAGCCCTTTTTCGTGCCTACGGTGACCCGCGATGATCAATCTGGCCACGGCCCATCTGCTCACGGACTACAAGACCTGGGCCAATCAGCGTCTGTTCGACAGCCTGCAAGCGCTGCCGGCGGGGGAGACGACGAGGGAGCGCAAGACGGTTTTCAAAAACATGATCGGTACGCTGAACCACATCTACGTGGTCGACCGGATCTGGCAGGCGCACCTCGAAGGGCGCGAGCACGGTTTCACGACGTCCCATGATCTGGTGCACGCCGACCTCGGCGAGTTGCGCCAGGCCCAGCAGGAAGTCGATGGCTGGTATCGCACCTGGAGCGCGCAGCAGACCGAAGCCTCGCTGAACCGCTCGATCGATTTCAAATTTGTTTCCGGCGATGGCGGCACCATGAACGCCGGGGCGATCCTGATGCACGTGATCAACCACAACAACTACCACCGTGGCTGGGTGGTGCAGATGTATTTCGAGATCCCGCAGATGCCGCCGATGACCGACCTGCCGGTGTACCTGCGCGAGGTCGATCCGGGGTTCAAGGGGATCAGTGCGCCTGTGGCGGAAGCGGCGCCGACATGTGATGGGCAATCAGCGAGCGCAACCAGCGTTCCGCCGGATCGTTGTCGTTGACCCCGTTCCAGACCATCGACAGCTCCGAAGGCACGATGTCGAACGGCGGGTCGTCGGCGCGCAGCACGCTGCTGCCTTCGACCAGCGCACAAGCGGCGAAATCCGGCACGGTGGCGAGCATGTCGGTGCCGGCCAGAATCGCCCGCAGCGGAGCGAATTGCGGCACTGCCAGCACGACACGACGTGCACGGTTGATTCGCGCCAGATCGCTGTCGATGGCACCGCCCAGATCGCCGGAAAACGACACCAGCGCATGGGGCCGTTCGCAGTAGTCGTCGAGGGTCAGCGCGCCGGGACGATCATCGCCGCGCAGGATCTTGCAGCGCAGGTCCCGCAGTTTTTTGCGTTTGGCATTGGCCGGCAGCTCAGTGGTGTAACTGACGCCGACGGAAATCTCCCCGGACGCCAGCATCGACGACATCAGCAGGAAATTAACCCGGCGGATGACGACCACCACGTCCGGCGCTTCCTCGCGCAATTGCTTGAGCAGCGGCGGCAGCAGGCCGAACTCGGCATCGTCCGACAGACCGATGCGAAACACGTCGCGGCTGCTCAGCGGGTCGAAATCCTTGGCCCGGCTGACCGCGCCGGAAATGGTGTCCATCGCCGGCTGCAATTCCTTGAGGATCGCCAGCGCCCGCTGGGTCGGCTCCAGCACGCGACCGTTGCGCACCAGCAACGGGTCGTCGAATAGGTCGCGCAGTTTCGCCAGTGACGCACTGACGGCGGGCTGGCCGAGGAACAGCTTTTCCCCGGCGCGGGTCAGGTTCTTTTCGAACATCAGGGTTTCGAAAATCACCAACAGATTCATGTCCACGCGACGCAGGTCATTGCGGTTCATGCCGGAAGACTCGCTGGTTTTTTGAGTCTTTTCAGTAAAGCAGCAAAGTCTTGCGCTGTCGGGTCACTGGGCGGGATCGACGCCGGTCAATACCTTGCGAAACGTTTCCACCAGCGGCCGCAGGTTGATCCGGTGCCAAGCCGCCCACAACGGTGTGGTGAACGCCAGCCACGGTACTTCCCGCAGCACCACGCCCGGCGGTGCGTTGTGGCTCAGGCCTTTCTGGATCATCGCGATCCCCAGACCCGAAGCGACCAGCCCCAGCGCGGTAAACGGCTCGGTGGCCTGCATCCGCACATCCGGGGTGAAGCCTGCGCGGATACAGGCGCTGACGAACTCATCGTCAGCGCCTTGGCGTGGCTGCACGCCGATCCATTCCTGATCGGCCAGATCCGCCGGGGTCAGCGATGCCAGTTGGTTCAGCGGGTGATGTTCGGGCAGCGCCAGCAACATCGGGTCGTCCAGCACCTGGAAGCCCAGCAGGTCAGGGTCGTCGATCGTCGGCGGCTCACTGACCAGCGCGATATCGAGGCTACGCTGACGCAGGCCTTCCAGTTGTTCGGCAGAACTCAGGTTGTACAGCGCGACATGCACGTTAGGCCGGTCGACCCGCAGTACGCGCAAGGCATTGGGCAAAACCCCGGCGTGCATCGCGTTCTCGATGTAGCCGATGCACAGGCCGCCTTCTTCGCCACGGCCCAGGCGTTTGCCGAGGGATTCCAGGCGATTGGCGTGGGTCAGCAGGGCGCGGGTTTCGGCGAGAAAGGTCTGGCCGTCGCGGGTCAGGCGTATGCGCTGCTGGCTGCGTTCGAACAGGGTCAGGCCCAGGCGTTCTTCGAGCTGGGCGATCTGTCGGCTCAGGGGCGACTGGGAAATGTGCAGGCGCTCGGCGGCGCGGCCGACGTGTTCTTCCTCGGCGACGACGACGAAGTAGCGCAATTGGCGGATGTCGATCATGTCAGACCTTCAGGGACTCAAGTGCTGCTGATTATGTCTTGGACGGTCTGAGTGGCGCAATCTAGGATCTGCTCAACGGTCAACACCGACCACGAACTACGAGGACAGCATCATGAGCTTGAAAGACAAACTCCCCGGCCAACTCGGCTTCGGCACCGCGCCACTGGGCAACATGTTCCGCGCCATTCCTGATGAAGAAGCCCAGGCCACCGTGCACGCAGCGTGGGATGCCGGCGTGCGTTACTTCGACACCGCGCCGTTCTACGGCTCGGGCCTCTCGGAAATCCGCCTCGGCGAAGCATTGTCCCGCTACCAGCGCGATGAGTATGTGCTGAGCACCAAGGTTGGCCGGGTGATTCTCGATGAAGTCGAAGACGCTGCCGCCCGGGATCTGGGCGAGAAAAGCGGGGTGTTCGAACACGGCCGCCCGAACAAGATCGTCAACGACTACAGCGCCGACGCCACCTTGCGTTCGATCGAAGACAGCCTCAAACGTCTGAAAACCGATCGCCTCGACATCGTCTGGGTCCATGACATCGCTCAGGATTTCTACGGCGACCAATGGCTTGAGTACTTCAATCAGGCCCGCACCGGCGCCTTTAAAGTCCTGACCCGTCTGCGTGAAGAAGGCGTGATCAAGGGTTGGGGCCTGGGCGTGAACAAGGTCGAGCCGTGCGAGTTGACGCTGGACCTGACCGAGGCGCAGCCTGACGGCTTCCTGTTGGCCGGCCGCTACACCTTGCTCGACCACGATCGCGCCTTGCAGCGTTTGATGGATTCGGCACGGGCGCAGAACGTTGAAATCGTGGTCGGCGGCCCCTACAGCTCGGGGATCCTGGCCGGCGGCGCGCACTTCGAATACCAGAAGGCCAGCCCTGAGATCGTGGCGAAGGTCGAGCAGATCAAACGCATCGCCGCGGCCCATGGCGTGGATGTCAAAGCGGCTGCACTACAATTCTCGCTGGCCAATCCGGCCGTGGCAGCCGTGATTCCCGGCGCGAGCAAGCCGGGGCGCATCGCTGAAGATGTGGCGGCGTTGTCGGCGGTCATTCCGGCCGGTTTCTGGCAGGCCATGCGTGAAGCGAAACTGGTGTCCGAACGAGCACCATTACCCATCGACGAGGTGAAAGCATGAAGATCGATCTGAGCGGAAAACTGGCGATTGTCAGCGGCAGCACGGCGGGCATCGGTTTGGGCATCAGCCAGTCGCTGGCCGAGGCGGGCGCCACGGTGGTGGTGATCGGTCGCGACGCGGCCAAGGTCGAACAGGCGCTGGCAAGCATTCGAGACAAAGTGCCGGGCGCGCAACTGCGCGGTCTGACGGCGGATCTGGGCACGGCCGAAGGCGCGCAGAAACTGTTCGCCGCTGAACCGAAAGCCGACATCCTGGTGAACAACCTCGGCATCTACAACGCCGTGGATTTCTTCGATGCGCCGGACGATGAGTGGACGCGCTTCTACGAAATCAACGTGATCTCCGGCGTTCGCCTGTCGCGGCATTACGTACCGGCGATGGTCGAACAGGGCTGGGGTCGGGTGATCTTCCTGTCTTCGGAATCCGGCGTGGCCACTCCGGCCGACATGATCAACTACGGCGTGACCAAAAGCGCCAACCTCGCGGTGTCCCATGGCCTGGCTAAACGTCTGGCTGGCACCGGGGTTACGGTTAATGCGATTTTGCCCGGGCCGACCTTCACCGACGGTGTCGAGGAAATGCTCAAGGATGCTGCCGCCGAATCTGGCCGCAGCCTGCGGGACGAGGCTGACGCCTTTGTGCGCCGGGCCCGTCCGAGCTCGATCATCCAGCGCGTGGCGGATGTCGAAGAGGTCGCGCACCTGGTCACCTACATCGCTTCACCGCTGTCCTCGGCCACCACCGGCGCCGCTTTGCGGGTCGACGGCGGCGTGGTCGACAGCCTGACTATCTGAATTCATTGAGAGAGACTTTTTATTTATGGCAACAGCATCAGCAACGATCGACATCCCGGCTTCGGCCGATCAGGTCTGGCAATTGATTGGCGGCTTCAACACCCTGCCGGACTGGCTGCCGTTCATTCCCAACAGCGAACTGAGCGAAGGCGGGCGCGTGCGCACTTTGCAAACCGCTGACGGTGGCGTGGTGGTCGAGCGTCTTGAGATGTTCGATAACGCGGGCAAAACCTACAGCTATTCGATTCTGCAGGCACCGTTTCCGGCCACCGATTATCTGGCGACGATTCGCGTTGAAGCCCAGGGGCAGGGCGCGAAGGTAACGTGGTCGGGACGCTTCACGGCCAAGGGCGTGAGCGATGAGGAAGTGGTGGCGCTGTTCAGCGGGATCTATCAGGGCGGCCTGGAAGCGCTGCGCGCCAACTATCCCGCCTGAGTTTGTTCACTGATCGTTCCCACGCTCTGCGTGGGAATGCAGCCCGGGACGCTCCGCGTCCCTTCCGGAGCTGGAACGCGGAGCGTCCCTTGAGGCATTCCCACGCAGAGCGTGGGAACGATCTATCTCAAGACTGTGAAATCAGGCTCTGCCGGCAATCCAGCACCAGCTTCGCCCCGCCCAGATCGCTGCGTCCCACCTCAAGGCTGAACCCGTGCAGGTTGACGATTGCCGCAACGATCGACAGCCCCAGGCCAAAGCCGTTCTGCGGTTGCCCGCCCTCGGCGCGATAAAAGCGCTGGAACACCGCCTCCCGTTCGGATTCGGGAATACCGGGGCCGGAGTCATGCACTTCGATCCGCGTATGCCCTGCATCATTGACCCCGCGCAACACCACCGTGCCACCGGCCGGGGTGAACTTGATCGAATTGCTCAACAGGTTCGCCAGCGCTTCAAACAGCAACGCCCGATCACCGTTCAGCATCGGCAGGGTTTCCGGCATGTTCAGTTCGAAACGCAACTCGTCGTCTTCGGCCAGCGGCAAATAGAACTCGTGCAGTTCCTGCAGCAACAACACCGGATCGAGCTCGACAAAACCCGAGCGCCGCTGACGATCCTCCAGTTCGGAAATCCTCAATAAACCGCGAAACCGCGCCATCAGCGTATCGGCCTCGGCCAGCACCAGATCCAGTTGCGCCGCTTCCGGCGAACCTTCGCCGGCCTGTTGCTGCATGCGATACAACTGCGCGCGCAACCGGGTCAACGGGGTGCGCAGGTCATGGGCGATGTTGTCGCACACGCCTTTGACTTCGTTCATCAAGCGCTCGATGCGATCAAGCATGGCGTTGACGATGGCGGCGAGCATGTCCAGTTCATCGCGGCGATTGGACAGCGGCAAGCGGTGGGTCAGGTCGCCGGCGACGATCGACTGGGCACTGTCCTGGATCGCCCGGATCCGCCGCAACGGCCGCCGACGCAGCAGATGCCAGCCAATGATCCCCGGCACAATCGTCAGCGACACGCCCCAGAGCAACGCATGCAGAATGATCCTGGTCACCGCGAACAGCGAACCGTTGTCGCGCAACAACACCAGCCAGCGGCCGTCGCGGGTCGGGGTGGCGACTGCGTCGCAGCTGTCGGCGGGCAGGGTCGGGTCGTCGGAGTCGGCGCATTCGCTGAGCATATGGATCTTGCCGTCCAGCGGCAGGCCCTCGGGGATCCTCTGCAACGCGCCGCCGAGGTAGCGATGCTGAGCGTCGAACAGACCGTAGGCGTCGATGCCGCGAATGTCGAAGGTCATGCTGGCGGCGAGCGCGTCTTCCAGCTGATCGCCGCGAAAGTGCGAAAACAGATGCTGACGTTGCATCAGCGAATGTTTGGCCAGGTTGTCGAGGTAACCGGAGACCTCGAAATACATGACCCCCATCAGGATCGCGCTCCAGGCCACGAACAACGAACTGTACAGCGCCAGCAAGCGGCTGCTGGAGGAGCGCCAACCGTCAGACGGGTTCGGCAATGACATAACCCGAGCCTCGCACCGTGCGGATCAACGGGACGTTGCCCGGCGGGTCGATCTTCTTGCGCAAGCGGCCGATGTGCACGTCGATCAGGTTGGTGCCAGGGTCGAAATGATAGCCCCAGACTTCCTCGAAAATCATCATCCGCGACAGGATCTGGCCGCTGTTGCGCATCAAAAATTCCAGCAACTTGTACTCGGTCGGCAACAGCGTCAGCACCTGCTCGGCGCGGCGGGCTTCGTGGCTGATCAGGTCGAGTTGCAGATCCGCCACCTGCAACGTGGTCGGTTGTGCGCCACTGCTGTTCTGCCGGCGCAGCAGCACTTCGACCCGGGCCGCCATCTCATCGGTGGCGAACGGTTTAGTCAGGTAGTCATCGCCGCCGGCGCGCAAGCCACGCACGCGCTCGTCGACGTCGGAGAGGGCGCTGATCATCAGGATCGGCGTGGCCACGCCCATGGTGCGCAGGGTGGTGACGATGGCCAGGCCATCGAGCTCCGGCAGCATGCGGTCGAGGGTGATCAGGTCGTAGTTGCCGCTGACGGCGCGGTCCAGGCCTTCACGGCCATTGTCGACCCAGTCCACGTCGAGGCCGTGGCTGCTCAGTTCGGCGACAATTTCCCGGGCGGTCACGGCGTCGTCTTCGATGGTGAGGATGCGAGTCATGGTGGGCCTGCTGGTCTGTTCAAACGCAATGGCAGCATTTTGCCAAGATTTTGCGCCTGCGCTTTAAATTAACTTTCATGTTGTTGCGGATACAAACGCTACGGCCGGGCTTTTGTGCCAATGCATAAAACCCGCTGTTATCGAGCCGTTGTTGCAAATTGCATGGTCCTAAGAAGTTCAGAGTTTTTAACTGATTGAATTAAAACGATTTATTTAATGTTGGCGACTGGCACGGTCACTGCAATTCATCTGATGACGAGTTGTAACACCATTTTTCATGCCTGGAGCACTACAACAATGAATAGATCCTCTGATGGGTTTTATCCTGCCTACGAAGGAGAGTCGAGCAATGTCTCGGGCGTGTCCTGGGGCGCGATCTTCGCAGGGGCTGCCGCTGCAGCGGCACTGTCGCTGATTCTGGTGCTGTTGGGATTCGGTCTGGGCTTTTCCGCCGTTTCTCCGTGGGCCGGGGAGGGCGTCAGCGCCAAGGGCCTGGGCATTTCCACCATCATCTGGCTGGCCGCCACGCAAATCATTGCCTCGGGGCTCGGTGGCTATATCGCCGGTCGCCTGCGGGTGAAGTGGGCCAACATGCACGGTGACGAAGTGTACTTCCGCGACACCGCCCATGGCTTCCTCGCCTGGTGCGTGGCCACGCTGGTCACCGCGACGCTGGTGGTCGGTTCGGTCAGCAGCATCGTCAGCGGCGGCGTGCAGGCCGGTGCGAGTGTTGCCGGCGGCGCAGCAGGCGCCATGACCCAGGCCGCTGGCACCGCAGCGGGCAATACCGACAGTGATCAATACGGTTACTTCGTCGACAGCCTGTTCCGCGACGATCGTCCCGCCGCCGTCAGCGATGACGCCGCCCGTGGCACCGTGACCCGGATCTTCGCCCAAAGCCTGGCCAACGGTCAGCTCAGCGCCGAAGACCGTACCTACCTCGCCCAACTGGTCGCCCAGCGTACCAACCTGACCCAGGCCGACGCCGAACGTCGGGTCGATGAAATCTACGCCCGCACCCAGAAGGCAATCGCTGACGCCAAGGTTAAAGCGCAACAAGCCGCCGACACCGCCGCCAAAGTCGCTGCCTGGACCTCATTGTGGATGTTCATCGCGCTGCTGGCCGGTGCGTTCTTCGCCAGCCTTTCGGCCACCTTCGGCGGTCGCCGCCGGGATGCGGTCGAGTACGTCGAAGTCGAAACCTACACCACGACCACGCTGCCGCCAGTCCGTTAATCAAGGAGACTCACCATGCGCTCACTACTGCTGTTTTTCCTCGGCGTACCGATCCCGATCATCATCCTGATCGCCCTGTTCGTGCACTGATTCCTTGAGGCATATGCCTTGGCCGCTTCCACCTTCGGGTTGAAGCGGCTTTTTGCTTTCTGCGCGGGGCCGAAGGCGCAGAACCGACCAGTCATTTCCATGGCCTGGATCAATATTCGTCGGCGCAATATCCCCTACCGTGAAATTTCCAGGCCCTTGCCGCTGGATCGACTACATTGCTTGCGCGCACTTTGCTGCGCGAGCGGAACCAACCTGCCGGCCCGATAGAGAGATAACACCCGACGTGCCGGCGAGGTGTAGTGCAGCAAGGAGCTGTTTCAACCTCACCTGAACTTTTCACGGATGATCATTGCAATGCACTGCCTAGAAAGAACCTTCGATATCCAGCCTTTGACGCAGGCGGATATGACTGTCCACATCAACGGCCAGACGGTCAGCGCCGCCATCGGCGAAACCGTGCTCAGCGTCATTCAGTCCCTCGGCGTGCGCCAGGTCGCGCGCAACGATCACAACCAGATCAGCGGTGCCTATTGCGGCATGGGCGTGTGCCAGTGCTGCCTGGTGAAAATCAACGGTCGGCACAAGCGTCGCGCCTGCCAGACCGTAGTGCGCGACGGCATGCTGATCGAGACCCAGGCCAACCGTATTCACGGGCAGGAGGTGGTATGAGCCTGCATCCGGTGATCGTCGGCGGTGGCCCGGCGGGAATGGCCGCGGCCATCGAACTGGCCCTGCACGGGGTGCGCTGCACCTTGCTCGAAGAGGCGTCGCGCCTGGGTGGCGTGGTCTATCGCGGGCCGCTGCGTGACGGCGTGCAGCTGGATTACCTGGGGCCGCGCTATGCCGAGGTGCTGGGCAAACTGCACGGTGATTTTCAGGAGCAGTCCGGGCTGATCGACGTGCGCCTCAACCACCGCGTGGTCGGCGCCGAAGGCACGCGCTCGCTGGTGGTGCTGGACGGCGACGAGCGTCTGCACGAAATCGAATACCCGCAGTTGCTGCTGGCCGCCGGTTGCCATGAACGCAGCGTGCCGTTTCCAGGCTGGACGCTGCCCGGCGTGATCATGCTCGGCGGCCTGCAATTGCAGATCAAAAGCGGCGTGGTCAAACCGCAGGGGCCGGTGGTGATCGCCGGTACCGGGCCGCTGTTGCCGCTGGTGGCGACTCAGTTGCATGCGTCTGGCGTGAGCGTGGCGGGTGTCTACGAGGCCTGCGCGTTCGGCAAGATCGCCAAGGAAAGTCTGGCGCTGCTGAACAAGCCGCAGCTGTTCCTCGATGGCTTGAGCATGCTCGCCTATCTGAAACTGCACGGCATCCCGATGCACTACGGCTGGGGCGTGGTCGATGCGCACGGCGAAGGCGAATTGAAAAGCGTCAGCGTGGCGCCGTATTCGGCGACGTGGGAGCCGGACATGAGTCGCGTCGAACGCTTCGAGGCGAAGACACTCGCGGTCGGCTACGGCTTCATTCCGCGCACGCAACTGAGTCAGCAAATGGGCCTGGATCACGGCTTCAGCGACGACGGTTACCTGCGCGCCAAAGCCAACATCTGGCAGCAAAGCAGCGAGCCCCACGTGCATCTGGCCGGTGACATGGGCGGGATTCGCGGCGGCGAAGCGGCGATGCTCGCCGGCAAGATCGCTGCCACTTCGATCTTGCTGCAACGCGGTGTGCTCGAAGAGGAACTGGCGCGCGTCCGTTGCGACCGTTATCTGGGCAAACTCAAAGCCATCGTGCGCTTCCGCGCGGCGGTGGATCGCTACACCGAACGCGGCGTCGGGCAGACCGCATTGCCGGCCGCCGACACGGTGATCTGCCGCTGCGAACACGCGACCCGCGCCGACATCGACCGCGCGCTGGAGCAGGGCGTGCAAGACATCGCCAGCCTGAAAATGCGCACCCGCGTAAGCATGGGCGACTGTCAGGGGCGGATGTGCGTCGGCTATTGCAGCGATCGTTTGCGACAGGCCACCGGGCGCAAGGATGTCGGCTGGCTGCGCCCGCGTTTCCCGATCGATCCGATACCTTTTTCCGCATTCCAGTCCCTCGGCACGGAGGCCGTTTCCCATGAGTAAGTTCTATGACGTGGTCATCGCCGGCGGCGGTGTGATCGGCGCGTCCATCGCCTATCAACTGTCCAAGCGCAAAGGCCTCAAGGTTGCGCTGATCGACGCCAAGCGCCCGGGCAACGCGACCCGCGCTTCGGCCGGTGGCTTGTGGGCCATCGGCGAGTCGGTGGGGCTGGGCTGCGGGGTGATTTTCTTCCGCATGATGTCGGCCAACCGCAAGCGCGAAACCCAGGGCGCGGCGGTGGCAGTGGACGCCAGCACGCCGCACATTCTGCCGCCGTCGTTCTTCGATTTCGCCTTGCAGTCCAATGCGTTGTACCCGGCGTTGCACCGTGAGCTGAAAGACAACCACGGGATGGATTTCAAGTTCGAAAGGACCGGGCTGAAATTCGTCATTTATGACGATGAAGACCGCTTGTACGCCGAGCACATCGTCGGCTGCATTCCGCATCTGGCCGATCAGGTGCGCTGGCTGGATCAGGCGGCATTGCGCGAGTCCGAGCCGAGCGTCAGCCATGAAGCGCGCGGGGCGCTGGAGTTTCTCTGCGACCATCAGGTCAGCCCGTTCCGCCTGGCCGACGCCTACACCGAAGGCGCCCGGCAGAATGGCGTGGACATGTTCGTCAACACCAACATCACCGGCGTGTTGCATCACGGCACGCGAGTGACCGGGGTGCAGACGGCTGAAGCCGGGGTGTTCCACTGCAAAACCCTGATCAACGCCACCGGCGCCTGGGCAGCGGACTTGAGTGAGTGGGCCACGGGCATCCGGATTCCGGTGAAACCGGTGAAAGGCCAGATTCTGCTGACCGAGCGCCTGCCGAAAATCCTCAACGGATGCCTGACCACCAGCGATTGCTACATGGCGCAGAAGGACAACGGCGAAATCCTGATCGGCAGCACCACCGAGGACAAGGGCTTCGACGTCACCACCACCTGGCCGGAAATCGCCGGGCTGGTGCAGGGCGCCGTCCGTTGCCTGCCGGAACTGGCGGACATCAACCTCAAGCGTACCTGGGCCGGATTGCGGCCGGGTTCGCCTGACGAGTTGCCGATTCTCGGGCCGATGGCCGGGGTGGAGGGGTATCTCAACGCCTGCGGTCATTTCCGCACCGGGGTGCTGACGTCGGCGATCACCGGGGTGTTGCTGGACAAATTGGTCAACGATGAACCGCTGCCGCTGGACATCACGCCGTTTCTGGCGGACCGGTTTGAAGTGGCGCCGGCCAAAGAAGAGAGGGAGCTGGAGATAGCCTGAGCCTGCTAGCTGTGATCGTTCCCACGCTCCGCGTGGGAATGCAGCCCGGGACGCTCCGCGTCCCTTCCAGATCTGGAACGCGGAGCGTCCCTTGAGGCATTCCCACGCAGAGCGTGGGAACGATCATCAACTCTGCAAACGTCAGGACTTGCCCGATTGTTCTTCCAGTTGATCCGACTCGAACAACCGGGCCAGTTCCGCCCGCGCTTCCTGCGCGGTCTGCAGGACTTTGGCCGCGTCGTCGTACACCGCGTGTTGAGCTTCCAGCACCTGTTCATCATGGTGCTTGAAGCGCTTGATCCGCGCATCGGCCTGGGCCTGGGTCAAGCCGAGGCCAACCAGCGTACGGCGGCTCATTTCCAGACTGGAGTAATAGGTTTCCCGGATTGGATCGGCCCCCACATCCACCAACCGATGCACATGCTGCCGGTTACGCGCCCGGGCGATGATCTTCATGTGCGGGTAGAGCTTGCGCACGATCTCGGCGGTCTTGATGTTGGTTTCCGGATCGTCCGTGGCAATCACGAAATACTCCGCTTCCCCGGCCTTGGCCGCATTGAGGATTTCCGGACGCATCGGGTCACCGTAGAACACCGGCACGCCACCGAAACTGCGCGACAGTTCGATAGTCTCCACCGAGGTGTCCAGCGCCACGAACTTGATGTTCTGCGCCCGCAGGATCCGCGCCACGATCTGGCCCATCCGACCCATGCCGGCGATTACCACCCGTGGGGTTTCGGTCTCGATCTGGCGGAACTTCTCCGGCACTTCCACCGGCTGCACCTTCGGGCTGACCAGTCGTGCGCAAATCAACAGCAACAGCGGCGTGACCGCCATCGACAGGGTGATGGTCAGCACCAGCAGATCGTACAGACGCGGTTCGAACAGCCCCTGATCGCGACCGATCTTGAACACCACAAACGCAAATTCACCGCCCGCCGCCAGCACGATGCCGAGGCGAATCGCGCTGACCTTGTTCAACCCGCCGGCCAGACGCCCGACCACAAACAGCAGCGGCAACTTCAGGGCGATCAGCAGCAGCGTCAGCCCCAGCACCGTGATCGGCGCGCTGAGCAGCAGACTGAGGTTGGCGCCCATGCCGACGCTGATGAAAAACAGCCCCAGCAGCAGGCCCTTGAACGGTTCGATCTGCGCTTCCAGCTCATGGCGATATTCCGAATCCGCCAGCAGCAGGCCCGCGAGAAACGCGCCCAGCGCCATCGACACACCAACCATGTCCATCAGCCACGCGGTGCCGATCACCACCAGCAACGCGGTGGCGGTGGAGACTTCCGGCAGACCGGTTTTCGCCACGATGCGAAACACTGGACGCAACAGATAACGTCCGCCGATCACCACCACCGCGATGCCGCCGAGCACCTGCAAACTGTGGCGCACGTCGTCGGCGGTGCTGGTGTGGTGATCGACCCCCGCGAGCATCGGCACCAGGGCGATCAGCGGGATCGCGGCGATGTCCTGGAACAGCAGAATCGCAAACGCCAGGCGACCGTGGGGGCTGGTCAGTTCCTTGCGCTCGGCGAGGCTTTGCAACCCGAACGCGGTGGACGACAGCGCCAGACCCAGGCCCAAGACAATCGCGCTGTTCAACGGCTGACCGAACACCGACAGCGCCAGTACGCCAATCACCGAACCGGTCAGCAGCACCTGCGCCAGACCCACGCCGAATACCGATTTGCGCATCACCCACAAGCGTCGCGGCGACAACTCCAGACCGATGATGAACAACAGCAGCACCACGCCCAGTTCCGAGATATGGCTGACGCTCTGCGGATTGCCGATCAGGCCCAGCACCGACGGGCCGATGATCACCCCGGCAAACAGATAACCGAGCACCGCGCCCAGTTGCAGGCGCTTGGCCAGGGGAACGGTGAGCACGGCGGCGAAGAGAAAGACGACGGCGGCTTGCAACAGATTGCCTTCATGGGGCATGAGCGGAACTCCAGTAACGCGGTACGGCGGGGGGCGACAAGGATAAAGGCTGAAATGATTGCAGATCCAGCGCAGAGCCTGATTGAGCAGATGTGCTTCTGTAATAATTTGCATCAATTGGTTACATTTATAGCCTCAGCGAATCAATTCCTCCCGAGTCTTCCATGGCCATCAACTTCGACCTCAACGACCTGCAAGCCTTTCGCGCCGTCGTCGAGCAGGGCAGTTTCCGCAAGGCCGCCGACACCGTGCGCCTGTCGCAACCGGCCCTGAGCCGGCGCATCGAAAAGCTCGAAGACGCCCTCGGCGTGAAGCTGTTCGAACGCACCACGCGCAAGGTCAGCCTGACCCAGGCCGGACGCGGTTTCATGCCCAGCGTCGAACGTTTGCTCGACGATTTGGACGTCGCGTTGCTGGGCATCAGCGAAGTCGCCTCGAATCGACAGGGCCATGTAACCGTCGCCTGCGTGCCGTCGGCGGCGTATTACTTCATGCCTAGCGTAGTCGCCCGTTATCACCAGCAGTTCCCGCGCATCAAAGTCAAAGTCCTCGATTCCAGCGCCCACGACGTGCTGAGCGCGGTGGTCAACGGCGAGGCGGATTTCGGTCTGAGCTTCATGGGCACCCAGGAGGCGGGCGTGGATTTCGAACCGCTGGTGCAGGAGAGCTACGTCGTTGCCTGTCGCCGCGATCATCCGTTGGCGCGGCGCAGCAGCGTGACCTGGGACGAGTTCTACCGGCAGGATTACATCTCGCTCGACAAGACCTCGGGCAATCGTTTTCTGCTGGATCAGGCGCTGGCCAAAGTGGTGCCGCAGCGCCCGAGCATCTGCGAGACGCGGCATGTGACGACCATGATCGGTCTGGTGGAAGCGGGATTGGGTGTGGCGGCGGTGCCGCTGATGGCGATGCCGGCGGCGGATCATCCGATCCTGACGCGGGTGCCGCTGACCGAGCCGCAAGTGATGCGCAGTGTCGGCATCATCAAACGCCGGGGTCGTACGCTGACCCCGGCGGCACTGGAACTGGAGCGGCTGGTGGTGGAAATGAAAGTCCAGCCGCCGACGGTCAGCGCTTGACCGAATCCAGACCGGTGGCCTGCACGTCAGCCTGGGCGGCAGGTGCGGCCAGATAAGCGAGCAACGCCTTGGCTTCCTGCGGGTGCTGCGCACCTACCGGAATCCCTGCTGCAAATCGCGTCACCGACTGCACCGATTCAGGAATCTTCGCCACAAAACTCACCCCCGGCACCGGCAGCAATTCGCTGACCTGCTGGAAGCCCAGTTGATAGTCGCCGGTCGCGACCACCGAGCCCACCGGGATTTTCGGGATCATCTTCGCCTTCGGTTTCAGCTGATCTTCGATACCCAGTTTTTTGAACAATTGCTGCTCGATGTACACGCCGCTGGCGCTGTCGGAGTAAGCCACCGATTTTGCATCCAGCAGGGTTTTCTTCAGGGCATCGACGTTGCTGATGTCCGGTTTCGGCGCGCCTTCGCGCACTACCAGGCCGATTCGCGAATCCGCCAGCTCCACCCGCGACGCCGGATCAACCTTGCCTTGCTTGATCAGATCATCGAGGGCGTAGCCGACCATGATCACCACGTCGGCCTTTTCACCACGGGCGAGGCGATTGGGGATTGCCTCCGGCGCCTTGCCCATCGACGGACCGAGTTGGGTGTCCAGCGTGTTGCCGGTGGCGGCGGCGAATTTCGGCCCGAGGATCTTGTAGGCGGCGGTGAAACCGCCGGAAGTCATGACCCGCAGTTCTTCGGCCTGGGCCGCAACGTTGAACGCAAGACCGGCGAGCAGGGCTGAAACGGTAAACAGTTTTTTCATGGTGATGTTCTCAGGCAGTAACAGGTTGCAGACGACCGCCGGCCCGGCGATACAGATAAAGCGTCGCGCACAATGCGCAGAGCGCGCCGATGCTCATCCAGTAACCCGGTGCGGCTTTGTCGCCGGTGTACTGGATCAGGAAGGTCGACATCGCTGGAGTGAAACCGCCGAACACGGCAGTGGCGAGGCTGTATGCCAGGGAGAAGCCGGCTACGCGCACTTCTACCGGCATGATCTCGGTCAGCGCCGGAATCATTGCGCCGTTGTACAGGCCGTAGATAAACGACAGCCACAACAGCGACAGCAGCATGTGGCTGAAGCTCGGCGCCTGCACCAGGTACGACAGCGCTGGATACGTGGTGGCCAGCGCCAGCAGCGCCATGGCGATCAGCACCGGACGGCGGCCGACGCGATCGGACAATGCCCCGCCAATCGGCAGCCAGAAGAAATTGGAAACGCCCACCAGTAGCGTCACCAGCAATGCATCGGAAGTGCTCAGGTGCAGCACGGTTTTGCCGAAGGTCGGTGCGTACACGGTGATCAAGTAAAACGCGGTGGTGGTCAGGGCGACCATCAGCATCCCGCCCAGCACCACGCCCCAGTTCTGGCCGAGGGTGCGGAACACTTCCTTCATGCTCGGACGATGTTTACGAGCGGCGAACTCTTCGGTCTCCGCGAGGTTGCGCCGCAGAAAGAAGATGAACGGCACGATCATGCAACCGACGAAAAACGGAATACGCCAGCCCCAATCGGCGACCGCTTCCGGCGCCATCCATTGGTTCAAGCCATAACCGAGCGCGGCGGCGACGACGATGGCCACCTGCTGACTGGCCGACTGCCAGGCGGTGAAAAAGCCTTTGCGACCGGGCGTGGCGATCTCCGAGAGATACACCGAAACCCCGCCCAGTTCGGCACCGGCGGAGAAGCCCTGCAGCAGCCGTCCGATCAACACCAGCGCCGGGGCAAACAGGCCGATGGTTTCATATCCGGGCACCAGCACAATCAGGATCGTGCCGCTGGCCATGATCGACAGGGTGACAATCAAACCTTTGCGACGACCGACGTCATCGATGTATGCGCCGAGCACGATAGCCCCCAGCGGACGCATCAAAAAGCCTGCGCCGAACACTGCAAAAGTCATCATCAGGGACGCGAACTCACTGCTCGCCGGAAAGAACACCGCCGCGATCTGCGTGGCGTAGAAGCCGAACAGAAAGAAGTCGAACTGTTCGAGGAAGTTACCCGAGGTCACCCGGAAAATGGCGCCGGCCCGCGAGCCGCCGTGTGGGATTGAGGCTGTCATAGAAAAGTACTCCACCGCTTTTATGACGTGCGCGACGGGGAGGCGGCGCACGGTTTTTATTGGGGCGGATAGTGGCGCGCAGGGATCGATTTGTTAATTGCATTGTTGGCATGGATTGATGTGCTATGCAGATCAATGGCGTGCTATGGCAGCTGTTTTGGCGTCGCTGCCTGTACGGTTCTGGCTACCATCGAGTCTTGCGCTGGTGCGGCGATGTTCACAAAAGTCCCGTCCCAGTCAGGGTCTATCCTGCGAATGCGTTCACGCAGATCCGGATGGCCCGAGAGCAGAAGAGAGCTGGAAGTGCCAGGGCCGAAAAACAGGTGGCTGAACTCGGCGGCACGGGCGGCCTTGAGGGTCGAGCCCATTTTGTATCCGCCGATTTTCTTCAGTGCCCCGGCGATACTGTCGGGGTTGCGGGTGTATTGCACGGCCGTCGCATCGGCCAGGAACTCGCGTTGCCGGCTGACTGCAGCCTTGATCAGGTTGCCGAAGAACGTCCCGGAGAATCCGACAATACACAGCGCAGTGCCAAACATGCTGACCAGAATGGTCGGCTGCTTACGATTGGCAGATGAGTGTGGTGTGTCTTCAAGACCGCGCAAGAGATGGTTTCCCGCCAGCCCGATCACCATGATCCCGTGAACGATCGCGACCAGTTGGGTGTTCAGGCGCATGTCGCCGTTATAGATGTGGCTGAATTCGTGGGCGATCACGCCTTGCAGTTCATCGCGTGACAACAGGCTTATCGCACCTTGAGTGACGCCGATCACTGCATCCTGAGGGGTGAAACCGGCGGCAAATGCATTGATGCCCTGATCCGGCAACAGATACACGCAAGGAACGGCGGTGCCAGACGCCAACGCCATTTCCTCCACCACGTTGACCAGGCGGCGCTCTTCCAGAGTCCGCGCGTCATGGTTGATCAGACGACCGCCCAAACGGCGCGCGACCACTTTTCCACCCCCTGTCAGTTCGACGTATTTGATTAGCCCGCCGAGCAACACAACACCCGTTACCAGCGTCGCAACGGTCGCGAAAAACTGCCAGTTCGACGCCATGTTCTCCAGCGTTTTGCCGTATGAGAACGGCAGAATCAGGAGCATGCAGGACACAAGAATCAAGCCGAGTACGGCGAGAAACATCAAGATCACGAGCTGCACCGAGCGACGTTTGGCCCGGCACTGTTGTTCAAAGAAATTCATCTAGTCTGAATCAATCCGCCGTTGCCGCCATCTGATCTGGCACCGGTCTGCCCGCTGCGGCAGCCGTCGTAAAACTCCCGTCCCACTGCGGATCGATCCGACGAATCCGTACGCTCAGATCAGGGTGGGTCGCAAACATCCGGCTCAGCAAACCTGAGCCGCCGGTACTGAAAAACAAATGGCTGAACTCGGCGGCACGGGGCGAGCTGATCACCGAGCCTTGTGCATGGGCGCCGATTTTTTTCAGGGCGCCGACAATGCTTTGCGGATTGCGCGTGTACTGCACCGCGCTGGCATCAGCGAGGAACTCACGCTGACGACTGACAGCGGCCTTGATCAAATTGCCATAGAGATTTCCGATAAATCCGGCCACGCACAGTGCGGCACCGAGCGCAAAAACCACCAGCATCAATCGCACGTCGCGTTTGTCGCGCTTGAGCAGGCTGGCCATTATGTAAGTGCCAGCCAGCCCCAGCACCAACAGGCCGTGCACTACCGCCACCAGTTGCGTATTGAGGCGCATGTCCCCGTTGAAAATGTGGCTGAATTCGTGGGCGATCACCCCTTGCAGTTCTTCTCGGGTCAGTAGTTTCACTGCGCCACGGGTCACACCAATGGCCGCGTCCTCCGGTGTAAATCCGGCCGCGAAGGCGTTAATGCTTTCGTCCGGTAATAGATATACCGATGGCACGCGGGTGCCGGAGGCAATCGCCATTTCTTCGACGACGTTCATCAACCGCTGCTCGTCCAGGGTTCGCACATTGCCATTGAGCAGGCGGCCACCCAGTTTCTCCGCGACGACCTTGCCGCCCGCGCGCAATTGCCGATATTTCAGCAGACCGCCAATTACCACGATGCTGCTGATGAACGATGCGATAACGACCATTGCCAGAAACGCATCCGCCAGCGTGCCTGTCCCGCTCAGGTAATCCTCAAAGCCATTGAAGACGAAGGGCAGGCTGGTCATCCCGATCAGCATGACAATCGCCAGAATCATCATGCACACCAGCCGTTGCGTCTGGTTTCGGGCCTGGGTTTGTCGTTCGAAAAAGTTCATCGAGCCATCCATGGAGAGAAGAAGTCAGAAAGAAACGTTGGGCGCGGTCTTGATGGCCAGCGTATCGGCGAACTTCAGCGGAACCGCATCCTCGCGATGGCCAAAACTGGCCGCCAGCAGCACCGCCGGAAAACTCTGCTTGAGCGTGTTGTAGGTCATCACCGCGTCGTTAAACGCCTGGCGCGCGAAGCTCACCTTGTTTTCGGTGCTGCTCAGCTCTTCACTCAGTTGTTGCATGTTCTGCGAGGCCTTGAGTTCCGGATAAGCTTCCAGCGTCAGATTCAATCGACCCACCGCGCTGCTGAGTGCGCTGTCCGCCAGCCCCAGTTGCGCGATGTTCTGGGCGCTGCCCGGTTTCGCCTGGGCAGCCTCAAGTCCAGCCACGGCGGCATTGCGTGCGGCGATCACGGCTTCAAGGGTTTCGCGCTCATGGGCCAGATAACCCTTGGCGATGCTGACCAGATTGGGGATCAGGTCATAGCGGCGTTTGAGCTGCACTTCGACCTGGGCAAATGCGTTCTTGATCTCGTTGCGCCGGGCAACAAGTTTGTTGAAAAGACTGACAGCGTAGAGCCCCAGCAGCGCCAGCAACACCAGATTGACGATGAGATAGATTTTCACGGTGATGTCCTTATTCACTCGGCAGGGGCGCGCGATCTTATCGCAAATGGATGCCGTTGACTGTATTGGCCCGGTGGCGGGTTAGCCCGGATCGCGTTCCGGAGCGTGGCTACAATCTCAACTTCCATCAATAAACAAGGAATGATTCCGGAACCCCGCAGTCGGAGTTCAGGTATCACACATTTCAGGAGGTTCACCGATGAACAACAAGACCCTAATCGCCAGCCTGGCCCTCGTCGCCGGCATCGCCGGGATCAGCCCCCTCGTTCAAGCGGCGCAAACCTCGAACGACACCGTCGAACAATCACCGACCGGCAACCGCGAACTGAACGTCAACGACCGCGCCCCGGATATCTACCAGCGCAGCGAAAAAGCCATCAAAAACTGGAAACAGAAAGGCCTCAAGCAGCCGGAACCGCAAGCGCAGTGGGTGCAGATCAATGACAAGTACGTGATGGTGATGATTACCAACGGGACGATTGTGGCGATTCAGCCGGTGGAGAAATAGCCTCGGGCTCAATCAGCCCGGCCATGACTCAGCGCTTGCCCGCCGCCCAATCGATACTGATTATTCCCGCTGCGCTTGGCCTGATACATCGCCAGATCCGCAATGTGCAGCAAGCGATCCATGGTCGGTGCGTGGTCGGGGAACACGGCGACGCCGAGGCTGGTGCCGATGTGGCGTTGTTCGTTGCCGATGGGAGTCGGCGGGGACAGTTCGATGAAGATTTTCTGACAGATGCTGCGGGCTTCGTCCTGCAGGTTCAGGCCGGGGGCGAGGCCTTGCAGGATGACCACGAATTCGTCGCCGCCGATCCGCGCGACGGTGTCGCTGACCCGCAGGATGCGTTTCAGGCGCGTAGCGGTGGTGAGGTCGCCGGCGGCGTGACCGTAGCGGTCGTTGATCGCTTTGAAGCCGTTGAGATCGATAAACACCAGCGCCACCCGCGTCTCGGTCACGCGCGCATGTTCCAGTGCTTCCGATAGCCGGTCTTCCAGCACCAGCCGGTTCGGCAGGCCGGTCAATGGGTCGAAATGAGCAAGATGCTGAAGGTAGCTGGCCGAGGCCTTTTCTTCGGTGATGTCGCGCACCACGCCCATCATCTTGATCACCGCGTCGTGATCGTTGCGCACCACGTTACCGGTTTCCCGCAGCCAGCGAATCGTGCCGTCGGGCCAGACCACGCGGTATTCCTCATCGTGGTTTTCACCGGTCTCAAGACATCGCAATTCCCCGGCGCGCACCTTGGCGCGGTCTTCGGGGTGTACGCAGGAGCAGAACAGGGCGTAGGAGGGTGTCACTTCGCCGATCTTGAACCCGAACATGCCGAAGATCGCGTCCGACCAGTAGAGCCGGTCAGTGTCGACTTCCCAGTCCCACGTGCCGATCCGGGCGAAATACTGGCTGCGCTTGAAGCGGTCGGCATCGCCATCCTGACGTATGTTCTGGCCCTCGGCGGCGCGGGTGAGCAATTCGCGATACTCGGCGAGTTGCTGACGAAGCTCGCGCACTCGGCGGATCAGAACGGCGATCACGACCAACAGCACAGCGACAATGGCGAAGCTGATCCAGAGTTGAGTCATTCAAGCGTCGCTGACATGGCGTATCGATCGGGATTGGTAGCGGGTGGCCATCATCCATCACGGCCGACGTAGGGTCAAACGGTTGCCAATGGCCGGTATTTCTGGGAAAACGGCGGCCAGCGGAACAATAGAGCGAATGTTATGAATGATGAACTGCAGATAATCGATCTTCAGCCCGGAGACGGAAAAGCCGCCGTCAAAGGCGCGTTGATCACCACCCAATACACCGGTTGGCTGGAAGACGGCACCGAATTCGATTCGTCCTGGAGCCGGGGCAAGCCGTTTCAGTGCGTGATCGGCACGGGCCGGGTCATCAAGGGTTGGGATCAAGGGATCATGGGCATGCAGGTGGGCGGCAAGCGCAAACTGCTGGTGCCGGCCCATCTGGGTTACGGCGAGCGGACGATGGGCAAGATTCCGCCGAATTCGAATTTGGTGTTCGAGATTGAGTTGCTTGAGGTTTTGACGCGGGAGGATTGATTGCCCGTTTCATCGCTGAAGTCATAAAAACCCGCTGCCTCCCTTCACGGAGGCAGCGGGTTTTTTCTTGCCTTATGCCCCAGGTGTTACGCAGCCATCGCCATCTCATCCAGCGTCGCGGCAACCGTGCCGGTCAGGCTTGGGAATCTGCGTTTTACGCTGGTGAGTGCCGGCAGCAGGCGGCTGCGGTCCAGTTCGCCATGGTCACGGGCGAGTTGGGTGAGTGCGGTGAGTGCGGCGCTGACGATGGATTTCCGTTCGCTCTCGAGCAGTAGCAAACAGGCTTTCTGGGCCCATTGGCTGTCTTTCTCGTTGAGGCCGATGGAGATCAGGGCGGCGACGATGTGTGCATCGGATTTGCTTTCCATGGGTGTTCCTCAGGTCGTGGCATCGAGAGTGTCCAGCGCCCGGTTCACAGCCAGTTCGCCACACATCACCACTTGGGCGATGCCCAGCACGGTGCTGCGGTAGGGCGGGTCCAGCAGCGCGGCGAAGTCGCTGAGCATCACGCTGGCCGAAGTCATCGATTCGCAGGCGTGGGCCAGCAGGGCATGCTGATCCAGGTCGGGGGCGACGAGGAACATGCGGCCGGGGCAGTGTTGTTTCGGGGCGGTGGGTTTCAGGTAATGGTCGAGGGCGCGCTCGGCGGCTTCGTGGAGTTTTCTGGAATCGGCGGAGGCGTAGGGCGAGGCCGGATCGGATTCGCTGGGTTTGTCTGTTTCGGGTGGATCGGGGACGTATTTGAACATTCGGGAAAGCCTCAAAGTGATGCCGACACCACCTCGCGACTAAACGAAAAGGTGGCAGCTGTACGCAGGTTAGTCGACCGGCGACTTCCCAAAACCGGCGCACCCGAGGGTGCCCTGCACACAGCCGCCATAGAGTGCAGATGAAGGTCACCTGACTGTCTGGAGCACATGTAAAGTTTTGAGAAATCATCGAGCGACTAAACCCGATCACTGACCATTCAGTGACGCGGACCAAGTTACTGACGCCCTCAAAACCGCACAAGCCGGCGGATTCTGGCGTAGTTGTAGGCAAAGGCGCAAGGCGATGTAGCCTCGCGGATGAGGGCAAAATGATGCTTCATTTGTCAGGCTTTATGGCTCACGTAAAAGGTCGCCGTCGGCCTGTGAAGCGTGTTTGCTTGTGAACATCCTCTTTGTGATACCGAATATTTAATAAGCCACTTTGAGCTTGATTTATATCGGTTTCGATATAGCCTGCGTGGCACGTTCAAATGCCAGGAACAGGTGAAACATGAAGGATCATCAAAACCCACCCCAACGTTTCTCAAACATCTGGGACGCACTGGAAGACACGCCGCATGAAGCGGCCAACATGCGTCTGCGGGCCAAGCTGATGCGCACGCTTTGCGAAACGATTCGTGCGTGGGAGCTTCCCCAGAAAGAGGCGGCCAAGCGTCTTGGCATCACTCAGCCGCGTCTCAACGACGTACTCAACGGCAAAATCGACAAGTTCTCGCTGGACGCGCTGGTCAACCTGTCGGCCGCCGCAAAACTGGAAGTAGACCTCTGTTTCCAGTTGCCTGCATCCCTGGAATGGGCCACCTGATCCTTGATTGCAGCGATGCTTAAGTCTGCATCTCGCTGAACATCGGAATTCGTCCATTCAGCGAAGGCCGGTAGTGCCACGCGAGTCTTCCCGGATCAATGTCGCGGGCGAGAATTTCAGTGAGCGTGGCGCTGGCGATCGTCATCGCCAGCATCTGTCCGGGACATTGATGCCGACCGCTGCCGAACGTGAAGCTGCGTCGGTTCGGGCGATCCACCATAAAGCGATCCGGGTTTCCATTCAGTGCGGGGTCGCGATTGGCCGAGGCCAGCAGCACCAGAATCACGTCACCTGCTTCCAGCCGCACACCGTCGATTTCACAGCTGTTCGCCACAAATCGACGGGTGTTCTGTACCGAAGGATCGAAGCGCTGGACTTCAGCCAGCAACGAATCCACTGACGCCACGCGTAATTCAGGCTGACGCTGCAACGCCACCAGCGCATTACCGATAAGCCCGGCGGTGGCCTCGTACGTCTGCGAACAGAGGCCGATCAGGTTGGCGAGCAGTACGTCCGCATCGCCGACAAAACGCTGGCGAATGTCGGCGAGAAACGGGTTCGGGTCCGACAGCAACTCAATGAAGTAACCGCGCAATTGCTCCGCCGCCCGATGCGCTGCCGCCAATTGCAGGTCATTGCTCAACGGCGACAGGCACGCCGCGAAATCCGCCGTCAGTTCACTGATGACCCGCGCCTGCGCCGGGGTGAAACCGAGCAGCGACGCAACCACGCACACCGGGCCACGAAACATTGCTTTATAGAGGCCGTCGGCGTCGTTCGTTATCAGCCGCGCGGAAACCAGCGCGCTGACTTCTTCCCGATCAATCATCCCCAACGGTGGCTCCGTGGCCGAACGCGGGCAGCGCTGCGCTTCACCGTCATTCATGCGCATCAACTGGCCGAACACCTTGCCCGCCGTTCCGTCGACGATAGCTTTGGGCACCGGCTCCTGCACCGGACGCACCCTGCAATCCGGATGCGCCAACACCGCGCACACCGCGCGGGCGCTACTGGCAACCCACAGTTTCAGTCCGTGATGAAAGGTCAACCCGCCCGCCGAGCGCAGTTCGGCGTAGTAGGGGTAGGGATCGGCGTGAGTCGCAGCGATGATCGGGTCCATGGATCGCAACCTTGTCGGTGGGGAAAGTGTTGCTACTATCTCCAGTCCTTGAGGGCGATGATTCGTCCGGGAGCGAAATATGCACGCAGAACATCAAGACATCGGCGTCTCGCAAGTGGCTGCCGCCATCGCGGAACCGGCGCGGACCAAAATGCTGTGCTCGCTGATGGACGGCCACGCCCGCACCGCCACGGAGCTGGCGACCCTCGCCGACGTCAGCGCCTCGACCGCCAGCGCACACCTGGGCAAGCTCAAGGATCTGGCCTTGGTGCGCCTGCATGTGCAGGGCCGCCACCGTTATTACAGCCTCGCCGACAAGCGCGTGGCCCAAGCGCTGGAAGCGCTGATGGTGATCGGCCAAAACCCCGCGCCGACCTTCAAACCACACACGCCGGATCGCCTGCAATTTGCCCGCACCTGCTACGACCATATGGCCGGGACGCTGGCGGTGTTGCTGCATGACCGCTTGCTCGAGGCGGGATGGCTGGTGGAAACCGATGAGCAGGGTTATCGCCTCAGTGAAAGCGGCGAGGCGTTGTTTGCAGGGTTAGGTATCGAGGTCAAGGATCTGTCGACGATGCGCCGACGGTTCGCCTGCCCGTGTCTGGACTGGAGCATGCGTCGGCCGCATCTGGGCGGTTCGCTCGGGGCGGCGTTGTTGCAGGCGGCGTTGAAGCGCAAATGGGTGACTCAGGATTTGGACAGTCGCGCGCTGACATTGACGGTGCAAGGGCGCCGAGAATTTGCGTCGCGCTGGGGTCTGGTTTTGCCGGAGTCCGGGCGGGATTCGTCAGGTCGCCAGCTGACGGATTCCACGCCCGGATCGGTGCATGCGCGTTAGCTCAAGGTGTATCCGCTGTCGACCACCCAGTCCTGACCGATGACGCCGCGAGCACCATTGCCCAGCTGGAACAGAATGACGTCGGCCACTGCCGCAGGTTCGAGGAATTGTCCGCCCAATAGTCGTTTGTTGACGCCTTGGGCGACGTCCCCGAGCGCTTCGTCACTCAGGCCCAATGTCGACCAGATCGGCGTTGCGGTCGGGCCGGGGGAGACGCAATTGATGCGCACGCCATGGGGTGCCAGCTCGACCGCAAGGGTTCGGGCATGGGCGATCAACGCCGCTTTTGATGCGATGTAGGCGGCCAGTCCCGCGAAACTGATTTGGGCCAGAAAAGTACCGATGAACACCACCGAAGCGCTGTCTGCGAGGTGCGGGCGCAGGACGGCCAACGTGTTCAGGGCACCTGCGCCGTTCACCGCCCATTGGCGATCAAACGCCGAGCTGTCGAGCCCGTCGGCGAGTTCTGCGATACCGGCATTGGGCACCACGAAGCTCACCGGGCCCAGACTCGCAGCCTGCTCGGCCAAGGAGGCAAGGTCAGAGGCTTGAGTGACATCGCCGGGATGCCAGACCAGTTGGTGGGGATACCGCTCAAGCAGTTCGGCCAGTGCGCCGAATTTTCGCGACATGGCCAATACGCGCGCGCCTTGATCGAGCAGGCGTTCGGTAGCGGCCAGGCCTATGCCCGAACTGGCACCGGTGATGACGGCAAGCTTGCCCTGAAAAACATGATCCATGTTCGACTCCCGTTTTTGGTCTTCAGCCAAATGGCTACGGGGGAGCAGTCAATTTTCGGGCCATGCCGGACAGCCTTTGATATCAAGGGTTGCGCAGGGTTGGTAGTCATTATGACTCTTTTGGAATCGAGTCAATCTGACTGCCTTTGAGTCAAATTGACCTGACTCCTGCGGCGCGACATTCCGACGAAGAGCGGTATTGCGCCTTGTGTGAGCCAATCACTCTCTATACTGTATATGCGAACAGTATCGAGTCCGTGCCATGCAAATCATCGACAAGCTCAGCATCCTCGCCGACGCCGCCAAGTACGACGCCTCCTGCGCCAGCAGCGGTGCGCCCAAGCGCAGTTCCGAGGGCAAGAGCGGGCTGGGCTCGACCGATGGCATGGGCATCTGCCACAGCTACACGCCGGACGGGCGTTGTGTGTCGCTACTCAAGATTCTGCTGACCAATTTCTGTCTCTACGACTGCCAATACTGCGTCAACCGCCGCTCCAGCGACGTGCCCCGTGCGCGTTTCACGCCCGAGGAAGTGGTGACGCTGACTCTTGATTTCTACCGGCGCAATTGCGTCAGCGGCTTGTTCCTCAGCTCGGGGATCATCCGTTCGGCGGACTACACCATGGAGCAACTGGTGCGTGTCGCGAAGCTGCTGCGCGAAGAGCATGAGTTCCGTGGCTACATTCATCTCAAGACCATCCCTGATGCGGATCCTGCGTTGATCGAAGAGGCCGGGCGTTACGCTGACCGCTTGAGCGTCAACATCGAATTGCCCACCGATGCCAGCCTGCAAACATTGGCGCCGGAGAAGCACATCGGTTCGATCAAGCAGGCGATGAATACCATCTACACCGGCGTGCAGACCGTGCTCAACGAACCCCGCGCACCAAAGTTCGCCCCGGCCGGGCAGAGCACGCAGATGATCGTCGGTGCCGATGACACCGACGACAGCACCATCCTGCACAGCGCTCAAGCTTTGTATGGCAATTTCCGTCTGCGCCGGGTCTATTACTCGGCGTTCAGCCCGATTCCCGACAGCCCGAAAAGCGTGCCGTTGGCCGCACCGCCGCTGATGCGCGAGCACCGCTTGTATCAGGCGGATTTCCTGTTGCGCGGTTATGGCTATACCGCCGGTGAGTTGCTCACGGGGCCGGGCAATCTGGCGTTGGACATCGACCCGAAACTGGCCTGGGCGCTGCAGAATCGTGAGGTGTTTCCGCTGGATCTCAATCGTGCCGAACCGGCGTTGATTTCACGCATTCCCGGCATCGGCTTGCGCACCACCGAACGTCTGGTGGAACTGCGTCGGCAGCGGCGCATTCGCTACGAAGACGTGGCGCGCATGCGCTGTGTGCTGGCCAAGGCCAAACCGTTCATCATCACCAGCGATTACCACCCGCAGCAGGCAGAAGTCACCAGCCAGATGCTTTATCAGCAATTGCGCGACCGACCAATGCCGCAACAGATGGGGCTGTGGGGATGATCAACCTCGATTGCGACGACCTGTTCGACACCTGGCGCCAGCAGGCGCGCTGGCTGCTCAGCCATGAAATCGACCCGAGTCTGGTTAGCTGGGCGTCGGAAGGGGTAAGTGATTTGTTTGCCAGTGACGTGGCGGTGCCCGAAGGGCAGGGGCCGTTTCAGGCGCGAATTCCGCGTGCACTTCTCGACACCCTGGAACAGGCGTCGCGATACCGTGGCGATCAACGCTGGAGTTTGCTGTATGAAGTGCTGTGGCGAGTCAGCCACGGCGACCGCACGGCAATGATGGCCGGCGACAAGCTGGGCAGCGAGTTGCAGCGGCGGATCAAGCAGGTGCAGCGCGAAGCCCATCATCTGCATGCGTTCGTGCGTTTCATCGAGCGCCCGCCAGAGCTGCCGGGCCCGCAATACGTCGCATGGCACGAACCGGCCCATGACATGCTGCACAGCGCCAGCGAACACTTCATCGGGCGCATGGGCCGGCATCGCTGGCTGATCGCCACGCCCCGCGACGGGGTTTATTACGATGGTGAACAATTGATCCATGAACGTCAGTGTCCGCTGGAGTGGCAGCAACTGGCGCAGAACGTCGATGATCCCCACGGGGACTTATGGCTGACGTACTACAGCCATATCTTCAATCCGGCGCGTTTGAACGAGAAAGTCATGCAGGGGCATTTGCCGACGCGGTTCTGGAAGAACCTGCCGGAAGGAGAGCTGATTCCCGGATTGATTACCCAGGCGCGAATGGGCAAGCAGCAGAACGGACAGGCGAGCGGGATTGCCGGTCGCGCGGGCAAGCGGATTGCCATGAAGGCCACCGAGCCAAACGAATAAAAAAGCCCCCATCGATCACTCGATGGGGGCTTTTGTGCATCTGGCCGTCAGATCAAACCTTGACGATCCAGCCTGCTGGCGCTTCAACGTCGCCGGTCTGCACGCCGGTCAGCTCTTTGTAGAGCTTCTGGGTGACCGGGCCGACTTCGGTTTCGCTGTGGAAGACGTGCAGGTGGTCGTTGTAGCTGATGCCGCCGATCGGGGTGATCACCGCAGCAGTACCGCAAGCACCGGCCTCTTTGAAGTCCGACAGCTTGTCGATGAACACGTCGCCTTCGACCACTTCCAGGCCCAGACGGGACTTGGCCAGTTCGATCAGCGACAGACGGGTGATGCCTGGCAGTACTGACGGCGAGTTCGGAGTCACGAACTTGTTGTCGTGGGTGATCCCGAAGAAGTTGGCCGAACCGACTTCTTCGATCTTCTTGTGGGTCAGCGGATCCAGGTAGATGGCGTCAGCGAAGTGCGCTTTCTTGGCCTGGGAACCCGGCATCAGGCTGGCGGCGTAGTTGCCACCGACCTTGGCGGCACCGGTGCCTTGTGGCGCGGCGCGGTCGAAGGTGGAGATCTGGAAGTTGTGCGGGGTCAAGCCGCCCTTGAAGTAGGCGCCAACCGGAATGCAGAAGATCGAGAAGATGAATTCGGGTGCGGTACGCACGCCGATGTTGTCACCCACGCCGATCACGAACGGACGCAGGTACAGCGCGCCGCCGGTGCCGTAAGGCGGGATGAAGCGCTCGTTGGCGCGAACCACTTGCTTGCACGCTTCGATGAACTGCTCGGTGGACACATGCGGCATCAGCAGGCGGGCGCAGCTGCGTTGCATGCGCGCGGCGTTCTGGTCTGGACGGAACAGGTTGATCGAGCCGTCCTTGCAACGATAGGCCTTCAGGCCTTCGAAGCATTGCTGGCCATAGTGAAGGGCAGTGGAGCCTTCGCTGATGTGCAGCACGTTGTCTTCGGTCAGGGTGCCTTTGTCCCACTCGCCGTTGCGAAAGTACGACAGATAGCGTTTGTCGGTCTTGATGTAGTCAAAACCCAGCTTGTCCCAGTTGATGCTTTCGTTACCCATGACACCCTCTATCACTGAACAACCGCCGAAGCGGTTCAAGGCTTCTGACGTTTTTTTGGATGGGCACAACAATACTTCATTCTTGAGCGGTTTCGCAGCCCGAAATCTCTGCCTTTGATCGTTCCCACGCTCTGCGTGGGAATGCAGTCCGGGACGCTCTGCGTCCCAACAGCCGAACGCGGAGCGTCCGTGGAGGCATTCCCACGCGGAGCGTGGGAACGATCTGCGACCGAGAGTTACAGGTGCAACGCGTGCCCAAGCGCACGCAACGCCGCTTCCTGCACCGCTTCACCCAAGGTCGGATGCGCATGGATGGTGCCGCCGATGTCTTCCAGTCGCGCACCCATTTCCAGACTTTGGGCGAACGCGGTCGACAATTCCGATACCCCGACACCCACCGCCTGCCAACCGACAATCACATGGTTGTCCCGACGAGCGACCACCCGCACGAAGCCGGTTTTCGATTCCAGGGTCATCGCCCGGCCATTGGCCGCGAACGGGAAGTTCGACACGATGCAGTCCAGTCCTGCCGCTTTGGCCTCGTCCGGGGTCTTGCCGACCACCACCATTTCCGGGTCGGTAAAGCACACGGCAGCGATGGCGGTCGGGTTGAACTCGCGGGTCTTGCCGCTGATCAGCTCGGCAACCATCTCGCCCTGAGCCATGGCGCGGTGGGCCAGCATCGGCTCGCCGCTCAGGTCGCCAATGGCGTAGACGTTGCGCATGCTGGTCTGGCAGCGGCTGTCGATCTTGATCGCCGAGCCGTTCATGTCCAGGTTCAGCGCTTCAAGGTTCCAGCCCTGAGTATTGGGTTTGCGACCGACAGCCACCAGCACCTGATCGGTTTCAAGGTTCAGGGTGTCGCCGTTCGGATCACGCACCTGCAACGTACCGTCGAAGCCCAGTACGCTGTGTTTCAGGTACAACTTCACGCCCAGTTGCTTCAGCGCGTCGTGCACCGGTTGTGTCAGTTCGGCATCGTAGGCCGGCAGAATGCGATCCTGCGCCTCTACCACGCTGACCTCGGCGCCGAGCTTGCGATAGGCAATGCCCAGCTCCAGGCCGATGTAACCACCGCCGACCACGATCAGGCGTTTCGGAACCGACTTCGGTGCCAGCGCCTCGGTGGACGAAATGATCGGCCCGCCAATCGGCAGGATTGGCAGATTGACGCTTTTCGAACCGGTGGCCAGCACCAGGTGTTCGCACTGGATGCGGGTGTCGCCGACTTCCACGGTCTTGCCGTCGATGACCTTGGCCCAGCCATTGACGACCTGAACCTTGTTCTTCTTTAGCAACGCGGCGACGCCGGTGGTCAGGCGATCAACGATGCCGTCCTTCCATTCGACGCTCTTGGTGATGTCAAGGGTCGGCGCCGAAACGCTGATGCCCAGTGCCGAATGCTGGTTGTGATGTTGAGTCTGGTGAAACTGCTCGGCCACATGGATCAGCGCTTTCGACGGAATGCAGCCGATGTTCAGGCAGGTGCCGCCCAGCGATTCGCCCTCGACCAGAATGGTCGAAATGCCCAGTTGCCCGGCACGAATGGCCGTCACGTAACCGCCGGGGCCGCCACCAATGATCAGCAGCGTGGTGTTCAGAGATTGCATGCCATCACTCCACAAACAGGGTCGCGGGTTGTTCGAGCAAGCCACGAATGGCCTGGATGAAGAGCGCCGCGTCCATACCGTCGACCACGCGGTGATCGAAGGAGCTGGAGAGGTTCATCATCTTGCGGATCACCACTTGGCCTTTGACGACCATCGGACGTTCGACGATTTTGTTCACGCCGACGATGGCCACTTCCGGCAGGTTCAGCACCGGGGTACTGACGATGCCGCCAAGGGCGCCGAGGCTGGTCAGGGTGATGGTCGAGCCGGACAGCTCATCGCGGCTCGCCTTGCCGTTGCGTGCAGCGGTGGCCAGGCGGGAGATTTCCGCCGCGCTGTCCCACAGGCTGCGAGCTTCTGCGTGACGCACGACCGGCACCATCAGGCCGACATCGCTTTGCGTAGCGACGCCGACATGCACCGCGCCGAGGCGGGTGATGACCTGGGCTTCGTCGTCGTAGCGGGCGTTCATCTGCGGGAAGTCGCGCAGGGCAACGACCAGTGCACGCACCAGGAACGGCAGCAAGGTCAGCTTGCCACGGCTGGCGCCGTGTTTTTCGTTCAGATGGGCACGCAGTTCTTCAATTGCGGTGACGTCGATTTCCTCGACATAGCTGAAGTGCGCAGCACGCTGAGTAGCGTCCTGCATGCGCTGGGCAATCTTGCGGCGCATGCCGATCACTTGAATCTGTTCTTCATCGTGACGCTGGGCGTACGCGGCAGCGACCGGCGCCGAAGCGTTCGATTGACCTTGCGCCAGATACGCCTCGAGGTCTTCGTGCAACACGCGACCGGCCGGGCCGGAACCGCGCACCAGACGCAATTGAATGCCCAGGTCCAGCGCATGCTTGCGCACGGCCGGCGAGGCCAGCGGACGCTCATCGGCTTCGCGAGCGACCACCGGGCCCTGGCAAACCGGAGCCGTACGCGGCGCGGCGGGTTTGCTTTCAACGACAGCTTCAACTTTGGGTGCGACTGGCGTTTCTTTCGCCGTAACTGGCGCCGGTTTGTCCGACTCCTTCAGATTGCCGGCGCCCTCGACCTCGATGCTGATCAGCACACTGCCGACCGCCATCACTTCACCCGGCTGACCGCCCAGCGCAATCACCTTGCCATGGACTGGCGAGGGAATATCGACCATCGCCTTGTCGGTCATCACATCCGCCAGCACCTGATCTTCAACGACCAGATCACCAACCTTGACGTGCCACTGCGACAGTTCTACTTCTGCGATGCCTTCGCCGATGTCCGGCATCTTGATAACGTGCGTGCCCATTCAGACCTCCATGACCCGTTTCAGCGCCGCGCCCACTCGGGACGGCCCAGGGAAATACGCCCACTCCTGCGCGTGCGGGTAGGGGGTGTCCCAACCGGTGACGCGTTCGATCGGCGCTTCCAGGTGGTGGAAGCAATGCTCTTGCACCAGCGACACCAGTTCGGCGCCGAAACCACAGGTGCGGGTGGCTTCGTGAACGACCACGCAACGGCCGGTTTTCTTCACGGATTTGACGATGGTTTCCAGATCCAGCGGCCACAGGCTGCGCAGATCGATGACTTCCGCATCCACACCGGATTCTTCGGCGGCGACTTGCGATACGTAAACGGTGGTGCCGTAGGTCAGCACGGTCACGTCCTTGCCCGGACGGGTGATGGCGGCCACGTCCAGCGGCACGGTGTAGTAACCGTCCGGCACCTGGGCTTGCGGGTGTTTCGACCACGGGGTTACCGGGCGGTCGTGGTGCCCGTCGAACGGGCCGTTGTACAGGCGTTTTGGCTCGAGGAAGATCACCGGGTCATCGTTTTCGATGGAGGCGATCAGCAGGCCTTTGGCGTCATACGGGTTGGACGGCATGACGGTGCGCAGGCCGCAGACCTGAGTGAACATCGCCTCGATGCTCTGGCTGTGGGTCTGGCCGCCGTAGATGCCACCGCCGCACGGCATGCGCAGGGTCATCGGGGCGGTGAACTCGCCGGCCGAGCGATAACGCAGACGGGCGGCTTCGGAAATGATCTGGTCGGACGCCGGGTACACGTAGTCGGCGAACTGAATCTCGGCCACCGGACGCAAGCCATAAGCGCCCATGCCCACCGCGACGCCGACGATACCGCTTTCGGAGATCGGCGCATCGAACACCCGCGAGGTGCCGTACTTGGTCTGCAAGCCTTCGGTGCAACGGAACACGCCGCCGAAGTAACCGACGTCCTGGCCGAACACCACCACGTTGTCGTCACGCTCAAGCATCACATCCATGGCCGAGCGCAGCGCCTGGATCATGGTCATGGTGGTCGTGGTCATGGCGGTTTCCAACTGAATATTGTTGTTGTGATCGTTCATATCAGATCCCCAACTGCTGACGCTGGCGCTTCAAGTGCTCCGGCATCTCTTTGTAGACGTCTTCGAACATGGTCGCGGCGCTTGGAATCTGGCCACCGGCGAGGGTGCCGTACTGTTCGGCCTGTTTCTGTGCGGCGATCACTTCGGCTTCGAGCTCGGCGCTGACGGCGGCGTGCTCCTCTTCCGACCAGTGGCCGACCTTGATCAGGTGCTGTTTCAGGCGGGCAATCGGGTCGCCCAGCGGGAAGTGGCTCCAGTCGTCGGCGGGACGGTATTTGGACGGATCGTCGGAGGTCGAGTGCGGGCCGGCGCGGTAGGTGACCCATTCGATCATGGTCGGGCCGAGGCCGCGGCGCGCGCGTTCGGCAGCCCAGGCGGAGGCTGCGTAGACCGCGTAGAAATCGTTGCCATCCACCCGCAGCGAGGCGATGCCGCAACCGACGCCGCGTCCGGCGAAGGTGGTGGCTTCACCACCGGCGATGGCCTGGAAGGTCGAAATCGCCCACTGGTTGTTGACCACGTTGAGGATCACTGGCGCACGGTAAACGTGGGCGAAGGTGAGGGCGGTGTGGAAGTCCGATTCGGCGGTGGCACCGTCGCCGATCCAGGCCGAGGCGATTTTGGTGTCGCCCTTGATCGCTGAGGCCATGCCCCAGCCCACGCCTTGAATGAATTGGGTGGCGAGGTTGCCGGAAATGGTGAAGAAACCCGCATCCTTGACCGAGTACATGATCGGCAACTGACGGCCCTTGAGCGGATCGCGCTCGTTGGACAGCAGTTGGCAGATCAGGTCGATCAATGGCACGTCGCGGGCCATCAGGATGCTTTGCTGGCGGTAGGTCGGGAAGCACATGTCGTCGATGTTCAAGGCCAGGGCCTGAGCGCTGCCGATGGCTTCTTCGCCGAGGCTCTGCATGTAGAACGACATTTTTTTCTGACGCTGGGCGACCACCATGCGGTTGTCGTAGATGCGGGTCTTGAGCATGGCGCGCATGCCTTTGCGCAGGATCTCGACCGGCACGTTTTCGGCCCATGGGCCGAGGGCGTTGCCCTGGTCGTCGAGCACACGGATCAGGCCACGGGCCAGGTCGGCAGTGTCGGCCGGTTCTACGTCGATGGAAGGTTTGCGCACCGTGCCGGCATCGGTCAGATGCAGGTAGGAGAAATCGGTTTTGCAGCCTGGGCGGCCCGAGGGTTCAGGGACGTGCAGACGCAGCGGTTCATACGCTTGGGTCATGGCTTCTACGCTCGATCTTGTGAATTTCTTGTAGTGAGCTGGCAGTCATTCTTCGATAAAAGAAATCTTGTCCTACAACAATCATAGGCCCGGCCAAGAAGAATATTTCTCTCTGTTTCGTTGCGCTGAAGATCATTTGCAGATAGAAATTCTGCATAAACATAAAAAACAGGTGGTTTTGTCTCATGCGCAAACTGGACCGTACCGATATCGGCATTCTCAACAGCCTTCAGGAGAACGCGCGTATCACCAACGCCGACCTGGCCCGTTCGGTCAATCTGTCGCCGACGCCGTGCTTCAACCGGGTCAAGGCGATGGAGGAACTGGGGCTGATCCGCGAGCAGGTAACCCTGCTGGATGCCGACCTGCTGGGGCTGCACGTCAACGTGTTCATTCACGTCAGCCTGGAGAAGCAGGTGGAAGAGGCCCTGCAGCATTTCGAAGAGGCGATTTCCGATCGCCCGGAGGTCATGGAGTGCTACTTGATGGCCGGCGACCCGGACTATCTGATCCGGGTGCTGGTACCAACCATCCAGTCGCTCGAGCGCTTCATGATGGACTTTCTGACCAAGGTGCCGGGCGTGGCCAACATTCGGTCGAGCTTTGCGCTCAAGCAGGTGCGCTACAAGACGGCGTTGCCGTTGCCGGCGAACGGTTTGACATTGGGTGCTTGAAGATGATCGTTCCTACGCTCTGGGTGGGAATGCCGCCATGGACGCTCCGCGTCCCGCTTCCGATCAGTTGATTACAGTTTGTTGAGCGGAATCTTCAGGTACACAACGCCGTTATCTTCCGCCGCCGGAAAATCCCCCGCCCGGACATTGACCTGAATCGCCGGCAGCAACAGCGTCGGCATTCCCAACCCCGCGTCCCGCCGTGTGCGCATTTCAACGAACGTGGCTTCATCGACGCCGTCATGCACATGGATATTGCTTTTGCGCTGTTCACCGACAGTAGTCTGGCACTGTGCCTGGCGACTTTCGGGTGGATAGTCGTGGCAGACGTAGAGCTTCACGCTGGCGGGGAAGGCCAGCAGCTTGTGAATCGAATTGAACAATTGATGCGCGTTGCCACCGGGAAAGTCGCAACGGGCGGTGCCGACGTCGGGCATGAACAGCGTATCGCCGACCAGAATCTGCTCGCCATCGATCAAATAGGCCATGTCCGCCGGGGTGTGGCCGGGGACGTGCAGGGCGGTGGCCTTGAGATTGCCGATCCTGAATGACTCGTTCGGCGCGAACAGATGATCGAACTGCGAGCCGTCGACGCGAAATTCCGGTTCCAGGTTGAACAGCGCCTTGAACACGTTCTGCACTTTGCTGATCGATTCGCCAATCGCGATTTTCCCGCCCAGTTCCCGACGCAGGTACGGCGCGGCGGACAGGTGATCGGCGTGCGCATGGGTTTCCAGCAGCCATTGCACTTGCAGGTCGTGGGCGCGAACGAAGGCGATGATCCTGTCCGCCTGTGCCGTGCAGGTGCGACCGGCGGCACCGTCGTAATCGAGCACCGGATCGACGATCGCGCATTGCCCACCGTCGGCTTCGTAGACCACGTAGCTGTAGGTCGAGGAGGCGGGGTCGAGAAAGGCTTCAATCAACGCGGGCATGGACATGAACCTGTGGCAGAGGACGAAAAGTCAGTCGTGGGTTGCAACACTTTATGTAAACACATAATGTCCGCAGCTTAAGTGACGTTGAAGGCATCCTGCAAATGCAATCCAGTCTGACCGAATGTGAAGTCGCCCAACTGCGCGCCTCGGCTTCCAAGGCCTGTTCGCTGCTCAAGGCATTGGCCAACGAAGACCGACTGTTGATCCTGTGTCAGTTGACCCAGGGCGAGCGCAACGTCGGCGAGCTGGAGAAAATGACCGGCGTGCGGCAGCCGACCCTGTCCCAGCAGCTGGGTATCCTGCGTGATGAAGGGCTGGTCGCGACCCGTCGTGAAGGCAAGTACATTTTTTACGGTCTCGCCAGTCACGAAGTGATCCAGGTGATGAAAACCCTTTCCGGACTCTACTGCGGAGCCGTGCTCAAAAGCTGGGCGCAATAGACCCGGCTATCCTTGCGTGCAGCCATAAGGAACAAACAATGAACGATCAACACTGGGGCCCATCCATCAGTGCGGACATCGTGGTCATCGGCGGCGGCACTGCCGGTATCGGTTTTGTCGCGAGCCTGCTCAAGCGCGATCCCGGCCTGAAAATCACAGTGATCGAGCCGAGCACCCTGCATTACTACCAGCCGGCGTGGACGCTGGTCGGCGGTGGTGCCTTTGATGCCAAAGACACTGCCCGACCGATGAACAAAGTGATGCCGCGTCAGGCCACCTGGATTCAGGCTGCAGTGACCGGCATCGATCCCGACCAGCGCCGCCTCACCCTCAACGATCAACGCACTGTCACCTATCAGAACCTGATCGTCTGCCCCGGCCTGCGCCTGGCGTGGGAGAAGATCGAAGGCTTGCAGGAAAGCCTCGGCCAGCACGGCGTCACTTCCAACTACAGCTATCAGCACGCGCAATACACCTGGGATCAGGTGCAGAAACTGCGCGGCGGCAGAGCGCTGTTCACCCAGCCGCCAATCCCGATCAAGTGCGCCGGCGCGCCGCAGAAGGCGCTGTACCTGTCCTGCGATCACTGGCTCAAGCGCAACGTGCTGAGCAAGGTCGAGGTCGAGTTCAATCTGGCCGGCGCCGCATTGTTCGGCGTCCCGACCTTCGTACCGCCGCTGATGAAGTACATCGACAAATACAACGCGCGGCTGGCGTTCAATTCGAATCTGGTAAAGGTCGACGGCGCGGCGAAAACCGCCTGGTTCGACGTCAAGGATGCGGACGGCAACGTCACCCGCCAGGCCAAGACTTTCGATCTGCTGCACGTCGTCCCGCCGCAGGTTTCACCGGATTTCATCGCGCAAAGTCCGCTGGCCGACGCCGCTGGCTGGTGCGAGGTCAATCCGCACACGCTGCAACATCCGCGTTATCCCGACGTGTTTGCCCTGGGCGATATCTGCGGCACCACCCATGCGAAAACCGCCGCGGCAGTGCGCAAGCAAGTCGTGGTGGTGGCGGAAAACCTTCTCGCCCTGCGCAAGGATCTGGCACTGCCGCTCAAGTACGACGGCTATGGTTCCTGCCCGCTGACGGTAGAGAAGGGCAAGGTGATCCTCGCCGAGTTCGGCTACGGCGGAAAATTGCTGCCGACCTTTCCCCTCGACCCGACCGTGCCGCGCCGCTCCGCGTGGTGGCTGAAGGCGACGCTGCTGCCGTGGTTCTACTGGAACGGCATGCTCAAGGGCCGCGAATGGCTGACGCGTCTGTCCAGGGTCGACTGAGAACACGCTATGTTGCTGGCAAGTCTGTTTGGCGTGGTGATGGGATTGGTCCTTGGTCTGACCGGGGCCGGCGGCGGGATTCTCGCGGTGCCGGCGCTGGTGCTGGGGCTGGGCTGGACGATGACGCAAGCGGCGCCGGTGGCGTTGTTTGCAGTGGGCAGCGCGGCGGCGGTCGGCGCGATCGATGGTTTGCGTCACGGTCTGGTGCGCTATCGCGCGGCGCTGCTGATTGCAGCGCTCGGCGCGGTGTTTTCGCCAGTGGGCATCTACTTCGCCCATCAGTTGCCGGAAAAGGTTTTGATGATTCTGTTCAGCCTGCTGATGGTCATGGTGGCGTGGCGCATGCTGCGCCGCGAACGCCAGCAGGAGGGCCCGAGCGACCATGGCCACGCCAGTTGGGGCCAGAAGAACTGCATGCTCAATGAACAGACCGGCCGTTTCGACTGGACCGCCAAATGCACCGCGACCCTCGCAGCATTGGGCGCGGTCACCGGCGTGGTGTCCGGTTTGCTGGGGGTGGGCGGCGGGTTTCTGATCGTGCCGGCGTTCAAGCAACTGACCGATGTGCAGATGCGCGGGATCGTCGCCACTTCACTGATGGTCATCAGCCTGATTTCCGCCATCGGCGTGATCGGCGCGTTCCATGCGGGCGTGCGGATAGATCGACTGGGTGCTGCGTTCATTGTGGCGAGCATCGTCGGCATGATCATCGGTCGCCAACTTTGCGCGCGAGTACCGGCGAGGACGTTGCAGGTGGGGTTTGCCAGTGTGTGCCTGGTGGTTGCGGCTTACATGTTGCTGCGGGCGTGAGACAACACCTGTGGCGAGGGAGCGAACGCCCTCGCCACAGCGTCAGCGTTACAACACCAGGTGCGGTAACCACAGCGACAGTGCCGGAACATAGGTCACCAGCATCAGCACCAGGAACAGCACCGCATAGAACGGCAGCAGCGCCTTCACGGTGCTTTCGATGCTGACCTTGCCCACCGCCGAACCCACGAACAGCACGGCGCCCACCGGCGGCGTTATCAGGCCGATACCGAGGTTGACCAGCATGATCATGCCGAACTGCACCGGGTCGACGCCGATACCGAGGATCACCGGCATCAGAATCGGCGTAAGGATCAGGATCAGCGGCGCCATGTCCATCACGGTGCCGAGCAACAGCAGCATGACGTTGATGCACATCAGGATCACGTAGCGGTTGTCGGACAGGGTCAGGAACAGCGTGGTGATTTTCGCCGGGATCTGCATCAGGGTCATGATGTAGCCGAAGCTGGCGGCGAAGCCGATCAGGATCATCACGATGGAAATGGTGCGCACCGTGCGATGCATCAGTTTCGGCAGCTCACTCCATTTGTAGTCGCGGTAGATGAACATGGTGACGAAAAACGACCACAGCACGGCGATGGCCGCCGACTCGGTGGCTGTGAAGATCCCCGACAGAATCCCGCCGAGAATGATCACCATCGCCATCAGCCCCCACAGCGCTTCGCCGCAGATCTTCAAGGCTTCGCGCATCGGGATCACTTCGCCTTTGGGATAGTCGCGTTTGCGCGCGAAAATCAGGCACAGCACCATCAGGCATGCGCTCATCAGCAGGCCCGGCACGACACCCGCCATGAACAGCGAAGCGATGGACACGGTGCCGCCAGCCGCCAGCGAGTAGAGCACCGAGTTGTGACTCGGCGGAGTCAGCAAGGCCTGCACCGAACCACTGACGGTCACTGCCGTGGAGAAGTCCCGGGGATAACCCTTGCGCTCCATTTCCGGGATCAGCACCGAACCTACCGACGCGGTATCGGCCACCGACGAGCCGGAAATCGCACCGAAAAACGTCGAGGCCATGATGTTGACCAGCGACAGCCCGCCACGCACGAAGCCCACCAGTACCCCGGCGAACGCCACCAGCCGTCGCGACATGCCGCCCTCGGCCATGATCGCGCCGGCCAGCACAAAGAACGGAATCGCCAGCAGCGAGAATTTGTTCACCCCGCCCGCCACCTGAATCATCAGGGCCTGGAACGGGATGTCGATCCACCACGCGCCGATCAGCGCCGACAGCCCGAGCGCATAGGCCACCGGCATGCCGATCAGGATCAGTGCGATAAAACTGCCCAGCAGAATCAATGCGTCCATCAGGCAGCCCCTTCGTTTTCTTCAACCAGGTCGAACCGCACCACGCGGCGATTGCTTTGATCGCCGAGCAAGAGTTTTTCCAGCACGAAAATCAGCGTCAGCGCGCCGCCAATCGGGATCGGCATGTAGGTGATGCCGACGCGCAATGTCGGCAGGGCGCTCATGAACTGGTTCCACGTCGACAGGCAGAGCTTGGTGCCCCAGATGGTCATGAACAGGCAGATGGTGCCCATGAGCACTTGGGAAACGATGCTCATGGTTCGACGCATGTTCGGTTGCAGGCGGTCGGTGACCATCGCCACCGCCATGTGCGCCCCGGCGCGGTAGCTGGCGGCGGCGCCGATGAAGGTGAAGACCATCATCAGCAGGATGGCGGTGGGCTCCGGCCAGCTCGAGCCGGTGCCGAGGACGTAACGGGCGAACACGCCCCAGGGAATGATCAGGGAAATGGTCAGCACCGACAGGCCGGCGACCCAGATGCAGGCCATGTAGATCCGGTCATTGATGCGCAGCAGCAAATTCTTCATCGGGTTCCACCGTAACCGGGCAGGCGTGAGCGTCGAGCGACGCCAGCGCTGCCGGGCCTTGTATTGAGGGCAGGGAGGTTACTGAACGGCTTCGATGCGTTTGATCAGGTCGACGTAGGGCGCGCCGTATTTTTCGCGGATCGAAGCGGTGGCCTCGTAGAAGGGTTTCTTGTCGACCGTGATGAACTCGACGCCGGCGGCCTTGAGTTTCTCTTCACTGCTGGCCGACTTGGCATCCCACAAGGTGCGCTCCTGGGCCTGCGCAGCCTTGGCGGCTTTTTTCACCAGGGTCTGCTGATCGGGGCTGAGTTTTTCCCAGGTGATTTTCGACATCACGATGGGCTCGGGCAGGATCAGGTGCCCGGTCAGGCTGTAGAACTTGGCGTTCTGGTAGTGGTTGTGTTCGAGCAGGGTCGGCGGATTGTTTTCCGCGCCATCGATGACGCCGGTCTGCAGGGCACTGAAGATTTCGCCGGTGTCCATGGCGATACCGTTGCCGCCCATGGCGTTGATGGTCTCGATGAACATCGGGTTGCCCTGCACGCGGATTTTCATGCCCTTAAGGTCTTCAAGGCTGCGCACCGGTTTCTTGGTGTAGATGTTGCGCGTGCCACCGTCCATCCACGCCAGCGCCACGAGGTTGAATTCGGAGTTGGTGATCTTGTCGAGGATCTCGTCACCGATTTCACCGTCGATGATTTTGCGCATGTGCGCCTGGTCACGGAACACGAACGGCATGTTGAACACGTTCACGTCCGGCACCACAGGGCCGACGATCCCGAGGCTGACGCGGGCCATCTGGATGGCGCCGACCTGGGCCTGTTCGACCACTTCCTTTTCCGAGCCGAGTACACCGCCGGGGAACATCTTGAAGGTCAGCTTGCCGTCACTTTCGGCAACCAGGGTCTTGCCCAACTGTTCTTCGGCGACCACGGTCGGATACCCGGCGGGGTGGATGTCGGCGAATTTGATTTCCAGCGCCTGGGCCGCGCTGCCGAAGGTGAGCGCGAGGGGGAGGGCGACGGCGAGCAACGTGCGTTTGAAGTCCATGAGGGGTTCTCCAGTCTTGTTATTTTTGTGTTCAAGGCACAGCAATGCAGCAGGGGGTTACAGCAGGTCGTCGAACAATGGCTCCGGCAGGCCTTTGACGCCGGGGTTGAGGGCGAACACGCCGCCGGCCAGGGACTGCGGATCCTGGTCGTCGCCGGGGCGAATCGAAGTCACGAACAAGGTGTCCATCCGGCTGCCGCCGAAGGCGCACATGGTGGGTTTTTTCACCGGCACCGACAGCGAGCGGTCAAGGCGACCTTGCGGGGTGAAACGATGGATCAGGCCGACGTCGTTCGCGCAGATCCAGTAGCAGCCATCGGCATCCACGGCTGCGCCGTCGGGGCGGCCGTAAAAATGGTTCATGTCCACGAACACCCGCCGGTTGGAGGGTGTGCCTGTCTCGGTGTCGTAGTCGAAAGCCCAGATCAGTTGGACGTTCGGGTGCGAGTCCGACAGGTACATGGTTTTGCCGTCCGGGCTGAAGCCCAGGCCATTGGGCACGATGAAGCCATCAAGCTGTGCCTCGATCACGCCTGTTTGCCCAGCACCGTAACGATAGAGCCGGCCCTCGGGCAGATTCAGCCCCATGTTCAGCACCATGCTGCCGGCCCAGAACCGGCCCTGGCGGTCGCAGCGACCGTCGTTCAGACGCATGTCCTGGCGGTTGTGTTCCACGGTCGCGAGCAGGTCGCTGTCGAGGCTGCCATCGCCATGCGGTTGCAGATGAAAGAACCCGCTCTCCATCCCGGCAACCCAACCGCCCTTGCTGTGGCGGGCGATGCAGGCAAGCATTTCGGGAGTCTTCCAGGCATGGACATGGCCAGTGTCGGCGCTCCAGCGCTGCAGGCCGCCGTTGGGGATATCGACCCAGTACAAGGCGTTCTCCTGCGATACCCAGACCGGGCTTTCACCCACCGCGTTGCGGGCGTCGACGATCAATTCGGCTTGCATACTCATTCCCTTGGTTTTATTGGAGACGTGAATCGCGCCGGTCAATCGCCAAACGGGCCGGCCGCAACGAAGGCTCCGCCCTGATAGATCCGCGCCGGGTCATCGGCTGCCGGCATGGGCTGCGCCTCGACCTTTTCGCGAAACACTTCGGAGGTGTCTTTGGCCTCGAAACCGAGGTGGCTGGCGAAGCGGTTGTCCCACCACACATCCTTGTTGGCGGACATGCCATACACCACGGTGTGGCCGACGTTGGGGGTGTACAGCGAACGTTCGAGCAGTTGAGTGAGGTCGTCGAAGCTCAGCCAGGTGTGCATCATTCGGCGGTTCTGTGGTTCGGGAAACGACGAGCCGATGCGGATGCTGACGGTTTCGATGCCATAGCGATCGAAGTAGAAACTGGCCATGTCTTCGCCGTAGGACTTGGACAGACCGTAGTAGCCGTCAGGGCGACGAGCAGAGCTGGCGTCGAGGTGTTCGTTCTGTTTGTAGAAGCCGATGACATGGTTGGAGCTGGCGAAGATCACCCGCTTCACACCGTGTCGGCGTGCCGCTTCATAGATATGGAATACGCCGCAGATGTTGGCGCCGAGGATTTCTTCGAAGGGGCGCTCCACCGAGACACCGCCGAAGTGCAGGATCGCATCCACGCCTTCGACCAGCTGATGCACGGCAGCTTTGTCGGCGAGGTCGCAGAGCACGATTTCTTCGCGGTCATCGATGGCCGGGGCGAGGGCAGCGATGTCCGACAGGCGCAGCACGTTGGCATACGGGCGCAGACGTTCGCGCAAGACTTTGCCCAGGCCACCGGCGGCGCCGGTCAGCAGCAGGCGATTGAACGGAGTTGGGGCGGTGGGGGTGGACGTCATGGCAATCCCTTACACGTTGTTATTAGGTTTGTTGTAGGTTGTCGTATGACTGCGCTGAAGTATCGGTAGGGTTTCCGGAACTTGTCAACGCGACTTTCGGTGTAAGTGACGGAAGGCCGATTCACCCTCCGTTCACCCCATGCCAGGGTTTACAACAACGAAATCGGGTAACTGATGAAGATCCGGTTTTCATCGAATTCATTGGTGCTGAAGTCCCGGCGAATCGTCGCGTTGCGCCATTTGACGTTGAGGTTTTTCAGCGGACCGCTTTGCACGGTGTAGGCCAGCTCCGACTCGCGCCCCCATTCCTTGCCGTCGGTGATGGTGCCGGTGTGCACGTTGTCGCCGCTGATGTAGCGGTTCATCAGCGTCAGCCCTGGGACGCCGAGGACCACGAAGTTGTAGTCGTGGCGGATCTGCCAGGAACGCTCCTGCGCGTTGTCGTAACTGGCGTTGTAGCTGTCGTTGGCCAGGGTGCCACCGCTGGTTCCGTTGACGCGCATCCAGGCATCGTCGCCGCTGAGCTTTTGCAAGCCGATGTAGAACGTGTTGCCGCCGTACCGGGCCGAGAGCATGGCGAATGCGGTTTTGTTGTCGAGGTCGCCGGCCTGGGCGCTGCCGTCTTCCTTGCCGGTGAAGAAACCGAGGTTGGCGCCCAGCGTCCAGTCGCCCAGTGGCTGGCTGTGGCTGAGGTTGAAGTACTGCTGTTGGTAGATGTCGCTGAGTTCGGCGTACCACAGACCGACAAGCGTGCGTTTGTCGTTGAAGGTGTATTCTCCGCCGCCGAAGTTGAAACGGTCGGACGTGAATGCGCCTCGGCCGTTCATCGACATGTCTTCCATGCTGGCATCGTTGCGCGGGCTGTTGCCACGGAACTGGCCACCGTAAAGGGTCAAACCATTGATTTCGGTAGAGGTGATCTGGCCGCCACGAAAGGTCTGGGGCAGGGAGCGACCATCGTCCGAGCGCAGGATGGGCAACACTGGCATCCATTCACCCACCTTCAGTTCGGTCTTCGACACCTTGGCCTTGAGCGCAACACCCAGTCGCCCGAAATTGTCCGCCGGGCGTCCGTCATCGTGAATCGGCAGCAGCTGCGTACCGCCTGTGCCTTTGCCGCCATCGAGTTTCTGCGAATACATACCCAGCACGTCCAGACCAAAGCCGACGGTGCCCTTGGTAAAGCCGGATTTGGCGTCGAGGATGAAGTTCTGCGTCCACTCTTCAGCCTTGCCCTGCGGATAGTTCGGGTTGACGAAGTTGCGATTGAAGTAGGCGTTGCGCAGGTTCAGCGTGGCTTTGCTGTCTTCGAGGAAACCCCCGGCATCGGCGCTCATCGGCAAGGCGAGGGCGAGACTGCCGCAGCCGATCAGGCTCAGGGTGGAACGCGGGCGGGAGATAGAAAAACGGGACGTGCGGACGGAATTGCAGACGAGTGTGCTCACTGTGACGCTCCCTGTTTCATTTGTTGTTTTTATTATTTGTTATACGTCGTCGTACAACATGGTTGCGGATATTTGCGAGGTTTTCCGGAAAAGTCAACAGGGCGTCGTACGATGACTTTGGGTGAGCGGGCAGCCCTCAAAGCGCTGTGAGGAGGGCTGCTGTCGGCACGTTTACTGGTTGTAGAGCGCTTCAGTGTTATCGATCAGGGGATTTTTTTCGGTCAGCACGATCTGCGCGATCTGATCCTTGCGCATGAAACTCACCTTCGCATGCGACTGGGCGTACCGGATGAAGCGCTCCATGGCCTCGACCATCGCCGGGGTGCCGCCGATGCGGTCGTGCAGACTCACCGACATCATCCGCCGCTTGCTCGCGCCTTCGGCGTAGAGGCGATCGAATTCCAGCACCAGTTGCTGATAGAACTGCTCGGCAGAGAAATGCCGGCCCTCGACCAGCACGATGTCGTTGTTGCGCAGGGTGTACGGCACCACGGCGAATTTGCGTCCACGAACCATGGTCACGAACGGCTCGTCGCGGCTGACGTCGTCGATGTGGTAGGTGAAATTCAGATCCTGCAGCACCTTCAGCGTATTGGGGCTGCGGCGCAGCCAGTTGGCGTTGTAGCCGACCGAGCGCTGACCGGTGATTTTTTCCACCGCCGCGACGCCATCACCGATGAACTGTTTTTCCTGGGCGTAATTCATGTTGTACGAGTCGGCCCAGCGCATGCCGTGGGCTGCCAGTTCATGGCCACGCTCGGCAATCGCCTTGGCCAGGTCCGGGTGCTTGAGCGCCGCTTCGCCGACCACGTGGGAGGTGACTTTGATGCCGGTGCGATCCCACAGATCAAGCATGCGCCACAGGCCTTCCTTGTAGCCGTAATCGAACCAGGTCTGCGCCGGCAGGTCCGGATAACCTTTTGGCAGCGGTGTGCCGGAGAACGGACTTTCGGCGCCCTCGGGCTGGCCGCCGGTTTCGAACTGCATCGACACCGAAATCACCAGTTGCGAGCCATCCGGCCACGGGCGTTCCTGGGCAAAAGCGAGGGCTGGCAGCAACAGCGTGGCGGCCAGCAGGTTTTTCAGCAGACGCGGGGAGCGTTGCCAACGGGGAGTGGTCATATCGGGCACCTTGCAGGTTGAGAAGTGCTGCAAGGTTGGCATCCGCTACGCTTGGGAAAAATCCGCTGCGGACGAGATGACCTTTAAACAAAATTTACGAATCGCGATGCACGAATTCCTGGTGGGAGCGAGCCTGGATAGGTGTTTGGCCAGGATTTGCGGCACACTTAAGCGACTACAAGACAAGGCCTTTCAATGGATCAATACGCCCCGCGCAACTGGCAGCCGCACGAGAAGCCCAGTCTGCCCGGTTCTCCCTCGACGCCGCTGCACTCCAACCCCAAGCGCCTGGCTTATGCGCTGGTGGGCTTGCTGGTGGCGGTGACCGGTGGGCTGGGCAATGCGCTGGTGGTCGCCAACCTGCCTTACCTGCAAGGCGCGCTCGGGGCGACCACGGCGGAGATGGCCTGGCTGCCGGCGGCGTATGTGATGACCAACGTGTCGATGAACCTGCTGCTGGTGAAGTTTCGCCAGCAGTTCGGGCTGCGGGCGTTCACCGAGGTGTTTCTGGTGCTGTATGCGCTGGTGACCTTCGGCCATCTGTTCGTCAATGACTTGAATTCAGCAGTCGCGGTGCGGGCGGCCCACGGCATGGTCGGTGCGGCGTTGAGTTCGCTGGGCCTGTATTACATGGTGCAGGCGTTCCCGGCCAAATGGCGGATGAAGGCGTTGGTGCTGGGCCTGGGCACCTCGCAATTGGCTTTGCCACTGGCGCGACTGTTTTCCGAAGACCTGCTGCAGATCGCCGAATGGCGCGGCCTGTACCTGTTTGAATTGGGCATGGCGTTGCTGTCGTTGGGCTGCGTCCTGATGCTCAAACTGCCGCCGGGTGACCGGTTCAAGACCTTCGAACCCCTCGACTTTCTCACCTTCGCCATCCTGGCCAGTGGTGTGGCCTTGCTGTGCGCCGTGTTGTCCCTGGGCAGGATCGACTGGTGGCTGGAAGCAGACTGGATCGGCATCGCCCTGGCCGCGTCGATTGCGCTGATTCTCGCGGGGCTGGCCATCGAACATAACCGCAGCAACCCGATGCTGATGACCCGCTGGCTCGGTAGCGGGGTGATGATCCGTCTGGCGCTGGCGGTGATCCTGATTCGCATGGTGACCTCGGAGCAATCCACCGGCGCCGTGGGCTTCATGCAGAACCTGAACATGAGTAGCCAGCAGCTTCATAGCTTGTACGTGGTGATGCTGATCGGCAGCGTCGCCGGGCTGCTGACCAGTGCGCTGACCATCGACCCGAAACACCTGCTGATGCCGCTGATCATTTCGCTGGCGTTGATGGCCACCGGCTCGATCATGGACAGCTCATCGAACAACCTGACCCGCCCCGGCAACCTGTATTTCAGCCAGTTCCTGCTGGCGTTCGGCAGTACGTTCTTCCTCGGCCCGACCATGGTGCTGGGCACGCGCAACGTGCTGACCAACCCGCGCAACCTCGTGAGTTTTTCTGTGTTGTTCGGGATCTGCAACAACCTCGGCGGCCTGATCGGCGCGGCGTTGCTGGGGACTTTCCAGATCGTGCGCGAGAAGTTTCATTCCAGCCACATCGTCGAGCAACTGGTGATGTCCGACCCGCGTGTCGCCGCCCGGGTGCAGAGCGGCGGATCGGCGGTCGGCTCCGTGATTGCCGACCCGAGTCTGCGCAATCTGCAGGGCATTCGCAGCCTGGCCAACGCCGCCACGCGCGAAGCCAACGTACTGGCCTATAACGATGTGTTCATGCTGATCGCGGTGATCGCAATCCTGACCATGATCTGGATTTCCATCCGTGCGCTGTGGCTGATCAGCACCACCAAAGCCGTCGCCCCGACACCTTCCGTACCTTCCAGCGGTGCCACTTCTTCATGACCGAACCGACCACTACGACCACCAATGCCATCGCCGCCACCCCTGAAGGCGTGGCGCCGCCGTCATCACCGAACACCGAGCCGCGTTCGTTGCGGGTGCGGATCATCTCGTCGCTGGGCTTTGCCGCGATTGCCATCGTCGGTGTGCTGATCGTGCTTTACGCCTGGCAACTGCCGCCGTTCAGCAGCGCAGTTGAGACCACCGAAAACGCCTTGGTGCGCGGGCAGGTGACGATCATCGGCCCGCAGCTCAGTGGCTATGTGTTTGAAGTGCCGGTGCAGGATTTCCAGTTTGTGAAGGAGGGCGACTTGCTGGTGCGTCTCGATGACCGCATCTATCAGCAACGTCTCGACCAGTCGCTGGCACAACTGGCGGTGCAGAAGGCCTCGCTGGCCAACGTGGTGCAGCAGCGCAACAGCGCCGAAGCCACTATCAAGTTGCGGCAGGCGGTGGTGGCCGACAGCGAGGCGCAGTTGCGCAAAAGCGAGGCCGACTTGCGTCGCAATAAGGCGCTGGTCAATGACGGTTCCGTGTCCAAGCGCGAGATGGACGTGGCGCTGGCCGCCAATGCGCAAAGCATTGCGGCGGTGGCGCAGGCCAAGGCCAATCTGGAAATCGCCCGGCAGGATCTGCAAACGGTGATCGTCAATCGCGGCTCGCTGGAAGCGGCGGTGGCCAGCGCCGAGGCGGCGGTGCAGCTGGCGCGGATCGATTTGTCCAACACCCGGATCATCGCCCCGCGCGACGGTCAGCTCGGGCAGATCGGCGTGCGTCTCGGCGCCTACGTCAACTCCGGGGCGCAGTTGATGGCGCTGGTGCCGAACCAGAAATGGGTGATCGCCAACCTCAAGGAAACCCAGATGGACAATGTACGCGTGGGGCAGCCGGCGAGCTTCACCGTCGATGCCTTGAACCACCGCAAGTTCACCGGCCACGTGCAGCACATCTCGCCGGGCACCGGTTCCGAATTCGCGTTGTTGCAGGCTGACAACGCCACCGGCAACTTCGTGAAAATTGCCCAGCGGGTGCCGGTGCGCATCACCATCGATCCGGATCAGCAGGAGAGCGAGCGCCTGCGGCCGGGGATGTCGGTGGTGGTCAGCATTGATACGGCGGCGGGTGACACCCAGAAACACTGACCTCAGGCGGCGATCATCGGCGGCAAGGTGCCGAGCACCGAAACCGCCGCCACGGCGCCGATCCCCAGCAGCCATTCGAGCACGACGCTGCGTTTGAGGGTGTCGAGCCGTTGTTCGCAATCGTTGATCCGCAGGCGATTGAACAGCGCCAGTGCAAGCATGCCGAACACCAGCAGCGCCTTGATCAGCAGGATCAGGGCGAATCCCGAGAACAGCGGCGTCGGCCACCATTGGCCGGTGAGCACGCGTACGTTGATCAACCCGGTGACCAGCAGGCCGGCGACCAGCCCGTAGCCGAGTCCGCTGAATCGCTGCAAGACTTCGCGTACGGTTTGGTCGGGTTGGCGCAGGATCATCACCAGCATCAGCAGGCCGCCAAGCCAGGCGCCGACGCAGGTCAGGTGAATGACCTGATTGAGGATCAGCATCTGCCCGCTGAAGCCATCGAGCATCGCCCCGTGACCGACCGGTGCCAGCGTCATCAGCAGCAGCGCGCTCAGACCCAGCCGCAATGGTCGGCTCGAACGCCACGGCGTAAACAGCAACGCCAGCAACAGGGCATTTATCATCAGATGCCAGCGCCAGACCTGACCGAAAAACGTGTGGCCAAGGACCCGCTCGACGGTGGCCGGATCAAACGCGGCCGCCGCCGAACCGGCCATGCTTGCGGTAATCAACAACGCCCAGATGACGCCGCTGGCCAGGGCAATCGCCGCCAGCCAGCGAGTCAGTCGCGCCAGCTGCCGATCCAGAAGCGGCGCTTCACCTTTGAGCAGCAGCGGCCGGAAAAGCCAGGCCCCGAAAAGCATCAACACCACGATGAAATGCAGGAACCGGCACAGCACCAGCGCTTCACTCATGAATTACTGGCCAACCTTGAACTGATAGGCGCCTTCGCTTTTGTGCGTATCGACCGACACCGCATGCCATTCGATTTTGTATTCCCCAGCGGTCAGCGGTGCTTCGGGGGTGACGATCAGGGTTTTCTTGTCGCCTTCGGTGGTCAGCGGTTTGACCGCCACCGGCTTGCCGTCGTGGGTCACGGTGACTTTGGTGAAGCTGGCTTCGACGCCTTCGGAAAACATCAGGCGCAGATCCGCCGGTGCCGCGACGGTGCTGTCGGCAGCCGGGGTCTGGCTTTTCAGATGGGCGTGGGCAAAGGCCTGGGAAGTGACGATCAGCGAAGCCAGCAGCGCGCCAGCGGTGAACAGGTTTTTCATCGTCATGGAAAGATTCCTTTCAGTGAAATGGCGGGCTGAGTATAGAACGTGGATCACAGGGCTTTCAGGCGCATGTGAATGACCGGAAAGGGCCGGCCTTCGCCGTCGAGTGCCGAGCGGCCGATGTCTTCGAATCCGTAGTGACGGTAGAAACCGTGGGCCTGCGGGTTCTGTTCGTTGACGTCGACCTTCAGCAGTGGGCGGCGGACATGGTCGAGCAAGCGTCGGCCGATGCCCTGGCCACGTTGAGCCGGGTCGATGAACAGCATCTGCACGGTGTCATCGTCGGTGGCGATAAAGCCTGCCGGGGAGTGGTCGGGGTTCTCGAAAACCTGCACATCCAGCGCGGGCAGGTAGGTGTCACGCACCAGCGGGAACAGCCGGTGGATGTCGTCTTCCGGGAGGAAATCGTGGGTGGCGCGGACCGAGCGCTCCCACAGTGCGGCGAGCTGCGGATCATCCGCAGCGATGCGCTTTCGAATGGTCATGGATGAGTCCTTCAGTGTCTGACGGGGAGAAGGAGGGCGATCCTAAACCAGAAAAAAGCGCAAGTGTGTGAAGAATCGTTCTCGGCTGTCGCCCCTTGCCCAGAGCGGATGCTAGTCTTCAACAACGTTGTCTTCAGGGAGCCCTCATGGGCAATCACAAGATCGAAATCCGCCGCACCAACGTCGACAAGATCCTGCTGGCGGCGGAAAAAGTCTTCGCCGAAAAGGGTTTCGGCGGCACCGCCATGGCGGACATCGCCGCTGAAGTGCAGCTGCCACGCTCCAACCTGCATTACTACTTTTCGACCAAGAGCGAGCTGTACAGCGCAGTGCTGTTCGACCTGCTGGAAGTGTGGAAGCAGGACGCGCTGTGCTTCGAGATGTTCGACGATCCGCGCGTGGTGCTCAGCAGCTACATCCGCGCCAAGATGAACCACTCGCGCAGCCGGCCTTACGGGTCGAAAGTCTGGGCCAACGAAATCATCCACGGCGCGCCGACCCTCGGCGAGGCGCTGGATGTGAGCCTGTATGACTGGGCGAAGATGAAGGAGGCGAAGATCCGCCAGTGGGTCGAGGACAAGCGGATTCTGCCGGTGGAGCCGTCGAGCCTGCTGTACATGATCTGGGCCTCGACGCAGCACTATGCGGACTTCGATCATCAGGTGAATATTCTGAATGAGCACCAGCCGCTGTCGGACATGCAGTTCGAGCGGGCGGTGCAGACGGTGACTAGCGTGATTTTGCGGGGGATCGGATTAGAACCGTAACTGATCGTTCCCACGCTCTGCGTGGGAATGCCTCAAGGGACGCTCCGCGTTCCAGTGGGACGCAGAGCGTCCCGGGCTGCATTCCCACGCGGACGGTTCGACGCCTCGACGTGGGAACGATCATTCAAGGGCTGACGTGATACGGATTACGCGGATCATGATTCCAGTCCAGAAACGGCTTGCCCGTTTCCATCGGCACCATCTCGATGCAGTCCGCCACCGGACAGGTGATCTGACACAGATTGCACCCCACACACTCGTCATCGATCACTTCATATTGATGCGTGCCATCGGCCTGTTTCAGGCTGCTGATCGCCTGGTGTGAGGTGTCCTCGCAGGCAATGTGACAACGCCCGCAACCGATGCATGCCTCCTGGTCGATCTTCGCGATCACCTGATAGTTGATGTCCAGGTACTTCCAGTCCGTGGTGTTACCCACCGCGCGCCCGGAAAACTCCGCGATGCTGGCGTAACCCTGACTGTCCATCCACCGCGACAAACCATCCTTCATTTCATCGACAATCCGGAAACCATGCAGCATCGCCGCCGTGCACACCTGCACCGCGCCGCTCCCGAGTGCGATGAACTCCGCCGCGTCACGCCAACTGCCGATGCCGCCGATGCCGCAGATCGGCAGGCCCTGGGTCTGCGGATCGCGGGCGATTTCCGCGACCATGTTCAGCGCGATGGGCTTCACTGCCGAGCCGCAATAACCGCCGTGGGTGCTTTTGCTGCCGACGGTGGGCAGGGCGACCATGTGTTCAAGGTCGACGCTGGTGATCGAGTTGATGGTGTTGATCAGCGACACCGCATCGGCGCCGCCACGGTGTGCAGCGCGGGCGGCGACGCGGATATCGGTGATGTTCGGCGTCAGTTTGACGATCACCGGCAGCGAGCAATAGGTCTTGCACCAGCGCGTAACCTGCTCGACGTACTCCGGCACCTGACCGACCGCCGCGCCCATGCCGCGCTCGGGCATGCCGTGGGGGCAGCCGAAGTTCAGCTCGATGCCGTCAGCGCCGGTGGCCTCCACCAGCGGCAGGATGTGTTTCCACGACTCTTCGACGCACGGCACCATCAGCGAAACGATCAGCGCGCGGTCCGGCCAATCCTTTTTCACCTGAGTGATTTCCCGCAGGTTGATTTCCAGCGAGCGGTCGGTGATCAGTTCGATGTTGTTGATGCCCAGCACTTCGCGGTTGGCGCCGTAATGCGCCGAATAACGCGACGACACGTTGACCGCCGCCGGGTCTTCACCCAGGGTTTTCCAGACTACGCCACCCCAGCCGGCTTCGAAGGCGCGCACCACGTTGTAGGCCTTGTCGGTCGGCGGCGCGGAGGCCAGCCAGAACGGATTGGGGGCTTTGATACCGGCGAAGACAATCGAGAGATCGGCCATTTACGCAGCCTCCACGTTGAGCATCAGTTGAGCGTTGATCGCCTCGGCGGCGCGTTTGCCGTGTTGCACCGCTTGCACGGTCAGGTCCTGATCGAGGCTGGTGCAGTCGCCGCCGGCATAGACGCCGGGGATGCTGGTGCGCAGGTTTTCATCGACCTGGATGCGTTCGCCCTGACGTTTGAGTTCGCGGGCCAGCGGGTCGGCAAGGGCGCTGCCGTCGAAGGCCTGACCGATGGCTTTGAAGATCGCATCGGCGGCCAACTCGAACGTTTCGCCAGTGGTTTGCAGGCGACCGTCCACCAGATGGGTGCGGGCGAAGCGCATGCCGCGCACCTTGCCGTGGGCATCGAGCAGCACCTCATCCGGTTGCGCCCAGGTCAGCAGCCGCACCTGATTGGCCTTGGCGATGTCCTGCTCGTGGCCGGTGGCGCCCATGTCCGCCGCGCCACGGCGATAGACCAGATTGACGTCGCGGGCGCCGAGGCGGGCCATTTGCACGGCCATGTCGATGGCGGTATTGCCGGCGCCGAGGACGATGCAGCGCTCGGCCAGCGGCAGTTGCGACAGGTCGTCGGCCTGGCGCAGTTCGCGGATGTAGTCGGTGGCGGCGAGCAGGCCAGGGGCGTCTTCGTGGGCCAGGCCGAGTTGCTTGCTGGCGTTCAGGCCGAGGCCGAGGAACACCGCGTCGAACTGTTGATGCAGTTCGCTCAAGGTCAGGTTGTCGCCGAGTTTCTGTCCGTGGCGGATTTCGATGCCGCCGATCTGCAGGAGGAAATTCAGCTCCTTCTGCGCGTAGTCGTCGACCAGTTTGTACTTGGCGATCCCGTATTCGTTGAGCCCGCCAGCCTTCTCCCGCGCTTCGAAAATCACCACGTCGTGACCGTGCATGGCGCTGCGATGGGCACAGGACAAACCCGCCGGACCAGCCCCGACCACTGCGATGCGTTTGCCGGTAGCGGCGGCGCGCTGGAACGGGTGCTCGGTGAAGTGCGCGTTGTCCACGGCGTAACGTTGCAGCAGGCCGATCAGCACCGGCGCGCATTCGTGGGCGTTGTTGCGCACGCAGGCTTGCTGGCAGAGGATCTCGGTCGGACAGACCCGGGCGCAACTGCCGCCAAGGATGTTCGCCGAGAGGATTTTCTGCGCCGCGCCGGGCACGTTGTCCTGATGGATATTGCGGATGAACGACGGAATGTCGATCTCGCTCGGGCACGCGTTCACGCACGGCGCGTCGTAGCAATACAGGCAGCGCGAGGCTTCCAGATGCGCCTGACGGTCGTTGAGCGGCGGCGCCAGATCAGTGAAATGGCCGGCGAGGGCGGCCGCACTTTCTTGCGGGTGCGGGAGATGGTTCAGGGTCTCGATCACGGTTTTTTGCCTCACGGTTATTTGAGGTTTTCTGCCTCTGTCGGGCAGTGGTTAGATCATCTGTTGATCGTTCCCACGCTCCGCGTGGGAATGCAGCCCGTGACGCTCCGCGTCACTGGACGCAGAGCGTCCCTTGAGGCATTCCCACGCAGAGCGTGGGAACGATCATCGGCAATCAGGGAATCAGCGCTTGACGGCCACAGGCCTGTGCAACTCAGCCCGCTTGCTCAGCAAATCAAACACCGCCGGATACGCCGGCCGTTCGATATACCGGCCCGCCCCACGCTCGGCGCGCAGGTCGCCATCGGCCCAAACCACCCGGCCCTGGCTGACGGTATGGCTCGGCACACCGGTCACGGTCTTGCCTTCGAAGATGTTGAAGTCCACCTGCTGATGGTGGGTCTTGGCGGAGATGGTGCGGGTGCCTTGCGGGTCCCACAGCACCAGGTCGGCATCGGCGCCGACGCGGATCGCGCCCTTGCGCGGATAGAGATTGAAGATTTTCGCGGTGTTGGTGGAGGTGAGGGCGACGAAGTCCTGCATCGACAACCGCCCCGAGTTCACCCCTTCATCCCACAACACCGCCATGCGGTCTTCGATGCCGGCGGTGCCGTTGGGGATCTTGCTGAAATCGTCGCGGCCGGCGGCTTTCTGCTCGGCGCAGAAGCAGCAATGGTCGGTGGCGGTGGTGTGCAGATTGCCGCTCTGCAAGCCATGCCAAAGCGCGTCCTGATGCCCGCGCGGACGGAACGGCGGGCTCATCACGTAACCGGCGGCGGTCTGCCAGTCCGGGTGCTGGTAGACACTGTCGTCCAGCAGCAGATGCCCGGCCAGCACTTCGCCGTAAACCGGTTGGCCCTTGCTGCGGGCATAGGTGATTTCGTCGAGGGCTTCCTTTGTCGAGACGTGCACCAGGTACAGCGGCGTGCCGATGGTTTCAGCGATCCGGATTGCCCGGCTCGCGGCTTCACCTTCGACCTGAGACGGCCGCGACAGGGGATGCGCTTCCGGCCCGGTGATGCCCTGGGCCATCAACTTGCGTTGCAGGTGATAGACCAGCTCGCCGTTTTCCGCATGCACGGTCGGCACCGCGCCGAGTTCCAGGCAGCGCTCGAAGCTCGCCACCAGCGTGTCATCGGCGGCCATGATCGCGTTCTTGTAGGCCATGAAATGCTTGAAGCTGTTGATCCCGTGATGGCTGACCAGCTCGGCCATTTCCTCGCGCACCTGCTCGCTCCACCAAGTGATCGCGACGTGAAAGCCGTAGTCGGACGCGGACTTTTCCGCCCAGCCGCGCCACTGATGAAAGGCTTCGAGCAGCGACTGCTGCGGATTGGGAATCACGAAATCGATGATCGAGGTGGTGCCGCCGGCCAGGCCAGCGGCGGTGCCGCTGTAGAAGTCTTCGCTGGCCACGGTGCCCATGAACGGGAGTTGCATGTGGGTGTGCGGATCGATGCCGCCGGGCATCAGGTATTGACCGCTGCCGTCGAGCACTTCGGCGCCGGCGGGAACATCCAGGTTTTCACCAATGGCTTTGATCACGCCGTCGGCGCAATAGACATCGGCGCGGTAACTTTCATCATGGGTAACAACGGTGGCGCCACGGATCAACAGAGACATTCCGAGTTCCTCGCAGGCATGACCGACTTGTGCCGGCTCTAGTGTTTTATTGTTTGCGGCGCCAGATGCGTAATCTTGTCAGCGCTGTCAGGAATAGACGCTAGTCGCAGTTCTGCAATTGATCAAGATTATTTTTTATAAGCTTATGACTGTTTTAACTTGATGATAAATAACGATAAAAATACAAAATCACCAAAATGGTGAGGCACTTCACCATTTTGACGCACTTGACAGGTTGGAAATATGAGCAAGATTTCCTATGTGAAATCAGCCGCTTGAAGTTGAGCTGCGGGTGATGCGTTCTAAAGAAAAATAATGCAGTGCACCAGATTGAGTCCTGACAGTTCGGACAACTTGCCTGGCATTTAGCCTGAGTGTTCAGTCAAGTTTTCGCGGCCTCACAAGGTGAATAATTAAAACTGATAAACATCAGTCAGTTACAAAAAGATCGAAGCACGGCCCCAGCGCCAAGCGGTTCCCCCGGCACGTTTATTGATGCCGCCGCTGACACCATGGCCGGTGCATGAAAGTTGTCAGTTCCTCCGGCCATCGTCCGGCTCGCACCTGCGTGTGCAGCCGCCTGATGAGCAAAAAAATAATCAGAAGAACAGTGGAGCGGCCATGCAACAGAACAGATCGCAAGTGACCGAGCGCGACGGCTTGTTCGAACTCGAAGCCGGCAGCGACGTCCTCGACAGTCCCCGTTACAACCACGACATGGCACCGACCAAGGTGCGCGAACGAACCTGGAACAAATGGCACATCACTGCGCTGTGGGTCGGCATGTCGATCTGCGTGCCGACCTACACCCTCGGTGGTGTGCTCACCGCGTATTTCGGCCTCACCGTCGGCGAAGCCTTGCTGGCGATTCTGTTTGCCAACGTCATCGTCCTGATTCCCCTCACGCTCAATGCGTTTCCCGGCACCAAGTACGGGATTCCGTTTCCGGTGCTGCTGCGATCGTCGTTCGGGATTCTCGGCTCCAACGTGCCGTGCCTGATCCGGGCGCTGGTGGCGTGCGGCTGGTTCGGCATTCAGACCATGTTCGGCGGGCTGGCGATTCACCTGTTTCTCGGGTCGGTGTTCGACGGCTGGAAATCCCTCGGCGGGACGGGGGAGGTGATCGGTTTCATGGTCTTCTGGGCGCTCAACCTGTGGGTGGTGATCCGCGGCGCCGAGTCGATCAAATGGCTGGAAACCCTGTCGGCGCCGCTGCTGGTGGCGGTCGGCATCGGGTTGCTGGTGTGGGCCATGCCCAATGTGTCGATGACTGAATTGCTGGCGATCCCGCCGAAGCGTCCCGAAGGCGCGAGCGTGGTCAGCTACTTCGCCGCCGGGCTGACGGCGATGGTCGGTTTCTGGGCCACGTTGTCGCTGAACATTCCTGACTTCAGCCGTTATGCCCGCAGCCAGAAGGATCAGATCCTCGGGCAGATTTTCGGCCTGCCGCTGACCATGTTCCTGTTCGCCGCGCTGGGCGTGGTGATGACCGCCGCTTCGGTGAAACTGGTGGGCGTCAGCGTCTCCGATCCGGTGACGCTGATCGGCCATATCCAGAGCCCGGTGTGGGTCGCGGTGGCCATGGCATTGATCATCATCGCGACGCTGTCGACCAACACCGCCGCCAATATCGTTTCGCCAACCAACGACTTCCAGAACATCGCGCCCAAGGTGATCAACCGCACCAAAGCGGTGATCCTCACCGGGTTCGTTGGTCTGGCGCTGATGGGCCATGAATTGCTGAAAAAGCTTGGGTTGATCGTCTCCGATGTCAGCCTGGAAACGGTGTATTCGAACTGGCTGCTGGGCTATTCCAGCCTGCTCGGGCCGATCGCCGGGATCATGGTGGTGGACTATTTCCTGATCAAGAAACAGCAACTGGACCTGGCCGGCCTGTACCGCGACGACGTGTATCCGGCGTGGAACTGGGCCGGGTTCATCGCCTTCGGCGTGCCGGTGGTGCTGACCCTGCTGTCGCTGGGCAGCAGCGCATTCAGCTGGTTCTACAGCTACGGCTGGTTCACCGGCTCGGCGCTGGGTGGGTTGATCTATTACGGGTTGTGCGCGATGCGTGCGACGCCTTCGGTCGTGAAATCACCGGTGTAGCAGATGATCGTTCCCACGTTCCGCGTGGGAATGCAGCCCGGGACGCTCCGCGTCCCCACAGCGGACGCAGAGCGTCCATGGATGAATTCCCACGCAGAGCGTGGGAACCAACTGCCTGAGGAGATCCCCATGAACGCAGCCGTAGACGTTCTGCAATCGACCCATCAGCACATCAACCGCGACCGCTTGTGGGCGTCGCTCATGGAACTGGCCAAGCTCGGCGCCACGGTCAAGGGCGGGGTCTGTCGCCTGGCCCTGACCGACCTCGACCGCCAGGCCCGCGACCTGTTCGTGCAGTGGTGCAAGGACGCCGGTTGCAACGTCACGGTCGATGAAGTCGGCAACATCTTCGCCCGTCGCCCCGGGCGTAACCCGAACCTGCCACCGGTGATGACCGGCAGCCACATCGACACCCAGCCCACCGGCGGCAAGTTCGATGGTTGCTTCGGTGTGCTCGCCGGGGTCGAGGTTCTGCGCACCCTCAACGACCTCGGCGTGGAAACCGAGGCACCGCTGGAAGTGGTGGTCTGGACCAACGAAGAAGGCTCGCGCTTCGCCCCGTGCATGATGGGCTCCGGCGTGTTTGCGGAAAAATTCACCCTCGAAGAAACCCTGGCCAAGGTCGATGCCGACGGCGTCACGGTCGGCGAAGCACTGAACGCCATCGGCTACGCCGGGACGCGCAAGGTCAGCGGGCATAAGGTCGGCGCCTATTTCGAAGCACATATCGAGCAAGGCCCGATCCTGGAGGACGAACAGAAAACCATCGGCGTAGTACTCGGCGCACTGGGGCAGAAGTGGTTCGACCTGAAACTGCGCGGCGTCGAAGCCCACGCCGGCCCGACCCCGATGCACCTGCGCAAGGATGCACTGGTTGGCGCCTCGGTGATCGTCGGCGCGGTCAATCGCGCTGCCCTCGGCCACCAACCCCACGCGTGCGGGACCGTCGGTTGCCTGCAAGCCTATCCCGGCTCGCGCAACGTCATCCCCGGCGAAGTACGCATGACCCTCGACTTCCGGCATCTGGAACCGGCACGCCTCGACTCGATGATCGCCGAGGTCAAGCAAGTCATCGAAGCGACCTGCGAAGAACACGGCCTGACCTATGAACTGACCCCGACCGCCGACTTCCCGCCGCTGTACTTCGAAAAAGGCTGCGTCGAAGCCGTGCGCGGCGCCGCCAAAGGTCTGGGCCTGTCGCACATGGACATTGTCAGCGGCGCCGGCCACGACGCGATTTTCCTCGCCGAACTGGGCCCGGCCGGGATGATCTTCGTGCCGTGCGAAGGCGGCATCAGCCACAACGAAATCGAAAACGCCGCGCCGGACGATCTGGCGGCCGGGTGTGCGGTGTTGCTGCGGGCGATGCTGGCGGCTTCGGCGGCGGTGGCGGGCAAGCAACGCGCGGCGTAAAGCCAGGGCTGGGTAGTCAAGAGACTGTGGCGATCTGGCAGATCGCCACAGACACCCGGCTCAAGTTGTTCTTTTGTGGCTCAGCTCTGCCTTGCGCCGTTCCTTGCCATCCGGGCTGCCGATGTTCAACAGCCTTCTTTCGATCATCACGTTTTCCAGTGCCTGCCGCTCTGCCGGGTCCATCTGGTGTTCGCGCTTTTTCAGCTCCAACAGAATGGGTGTGGACCACGTGCGATAGGTCCGTTCGGTAATACGGTCGCTCGTCATTTGTCTCTCCTTGATCAGATGCCCGGCCGCAGGCGCGGACACAATCCGTCGAGGTACTAACGTTAGACGAGAAAGCCGCGAGGCGCGAATAGTCAACGCTCAATCGTGGTTGGCACGATCACAACCGTCCGCGGTCGTAAATTTCACATGCGCGAACTTGTGGAGAATCAATGAGCCGGGACGTCCTGACCACCGAAACCAATCGCCGTCAGTTGCAGCAAATCATTGCCGGGCTGTCCGACGGGGTGATTCTGTTGGAGATCGACCAGACGATTCTCTGGGCCAACGAGGCGGCGCTGGCGATGCATGGTGTCAGCCGCATCGGCGAGTTGGGCAACAACGCCGGGGAATATGCCGAGCGCTTCAATCTGCGGTATCGCAACAACCACGCGCTGGCACCGGAGCAGTACCCGATCTGCCGGGTGGCCGCCGGCGAAACCTTCAGCGACGTGCTGGTCGAAGTCTCCCCGTGCAGTGACGAGGAACGCACCTGGGTACACAGTGTGCGGAGCATGGTGCTGACCGATCGCGATGGCGAGGTCGAGTCGCTGGTGCTGATCATGAGCGACGTCACCGATTGGGCCAACGCCGAGCAGCGCTTCGAAAAAACCTTTAATGCCAACCCGGCGCCGGCGGTGATCTGCCGCCTCAGCGATCTGCGTTATATCAAGGTCAATCCGGGGTTTCTGGAAATGACCGGCTACACCCGCGATCAGGTGATCGGCGCCTCGACCTATGAGCTGGACATTCTCGAACGGGCCGAGCGCAAGGACCTGGCGATCCAGCGCCTGCGTGATGTCGCGACCATTCCGCAGATGCAGGCCGAACTGCGTCTGCCGGACGGTGGCAGCAAACAGGTTATCGTCGCCGGCCAGCCGTTGGTGCTCAACGACGAAGACTGCATGCTGTTTTCGTTCGTCGACATGGAGCCACGGCACAAGGCCGAGGTCGCCCTGCGCCAGAGTGAGGAGCGGTTCGCCAAGGCCTTTCGCCTGACGCCGGTGCCGATCCTGATTTGCAGTGCCGACGAGCAGCGGCTGATCGATGTCAACCAGGCCTTCCTCGATACCTTGGCTTACGACAGCGACGACGTGCTCGGCAAGACCGTCGCGCAACTGGACTTCATCGATGAACAGGCTGAGCGCGCCCGGTTGCTGGCGGCGCTGGAGAAGACCGGCCGGGTCGATCGCGCCGATATGCGAATCCGCAAGAAAAACGCCGAAGTGCTGGAGTGCGCGGTGTCCGCTGACACCGTCAACATCCAGAACACAGTGTGCTATCTGCTGGTGCTGATGGACATCACCGAGCGCAAGCACACTGAGCTTGAACTGGTGGCAGCGATTGAAGAGGTGATGAAGGATGCGTCGTGGTTCAGCCGCACGCTGATCGAAAAGCTGGCCAATGTGAAGAAGATCAACTCGCCGCAGTTGCCCAGCGTTTCGTTCACCGATCTCACCGCCCGCGAGCGCGATGTTCTGGGGCTGATCTGCGAGGGGCTGGCGGACAAGGAAATTGCTGCACGGTTGAAACTGGCGCCGAATACAGTGCGCAATCATGTGGCGACGGTTTATTCCAAGCTGGATGTGCACAGCCGCAGCGAGGCGATTGTCTGGGCCCGCGAACGGGGGTTGTTCTCGGGGAGCAGCCGGGGGCAGCGGTAAGGTGCAAATGCACTAGTTCATGGGGTGCAAATTCGGGTGTCTGACAAGGCAGGCTGTTCTTAGGCTGGTGGGGTGCGATGCGGGTTTCGTTCGTGATCGTGTCCCTTCCGTCGTTGTTATTGGATCAGACCATGAATGTGTTGTTTGTCATTGAACCTGGCGTGTTGCGTCGATTTTCGGAGCTGGCGCAATGATTTATCTGACGCAGTTGCGGGCGCAACTTGAGCGTAGTTTTTCGCCGTTGGCTTGTGAGTGTGTGGTGGATGGGGATCATTCGCTTACGGTGAAGTTGTATCACCCGGCGTCCGGTCAGGTTGATCTGGTGATTAGTGGGTTGAGTCTGGATGCCTTGCGTACTTCGGAGGCGGTGGATGCTTTGGTTGATGAGTTGCGGTATGAGCTTGAGAGTAATTCGTTGCGAACGCCGGGGTGAACTTGGCGGCCTCTGGGCCGACCAGGTTCTTGTTCGGTTTGGGTGAATATCCGTTGCTGCGGTAACGGCTTCTTGGGGTTCCGCCCTTACGGCGGGTCACTTTTGGCAAACGCCCCAAAAGTAACCAAAAGGTCTCTAACCCTGACGTACGGCCCCTCGCTAAGGCTCGGGGTTCCTTCGCTCCGGGATTGATCCGGGGGCATCGCCTCCGGTTTGCTTCGCTGCACCTCCTCTCGATGTGTTTGGCTTCGCCAAACGGTCGCTGCGCTCCCACCCCCCGGATCAATCCCTCCACTCAGCCTGCCGACGGGCCCTGCGATCAAAAGCGGTGCTCGAGCTAACGCTCATCGTGGTGAGTGGTGAAGAGCGCTAAGCCGACTTGTTTGATCGTTCCCACGCTCCGCGTGGGAATGCAGCCCGGGACGCTCTGCGTCCCAATCCGACTTTCACCTGTGAGTGATGGCTTGTCGGCGGTGGCGATGGATCAGTCGACTCATTCCGAAAATCGACAGCAAATCCTGCCAGTTCGAGCCATTTAACTGGCACTCACCCCCCACTGGTCTATAAGGAATGAGTGGTTCGGTTTCCATAGCCGGGCGTTGTCCTGCTCGGCGACGGGAGTTTTCTTCCATTCATCGCGGGTCATCCTATGAACAATCCTGGGAAACGCGTGTGTGCTTCGTTGTTGTCGGCTTTCGGTCTGGTGCTGCTCAGTGGTTGTGCCAGTCCTCCACCCCCTCCGCCGGCAGCGCCGCCCCCGCCACCTGAGCGCACTTGTCAGGTCATGGAAAATACCGAGGTCGCCGGTGATGCCTATGCCGACGGGCAAGTGACTCGACACATCACCAAGACCCGTTGCGTCACTCAATAAGCCGGGCGCCGTTAAAGGCGCGGGTCGAGTGGATTGTGCTGGTGGCCGATCTGGTTGGCACCGCAGTCTTCGCCGTGGAAGGCGCGATTGCGGCGATGCGCAGTCAGCTAGATCTGCTTGGGGTGATGGTGATTGCGTTCATTGTCGCGCTCGGTGGCGGGGTGACCCGTGATCTGTTGATCGGTGCCACGCCGCCCAAGGCTGTGGCGGACTGGCGCTATCCGGCGCTCGCATTTGCCATGGGCGGGGTGGCGTTTGTTTTTCATGAGCGGGTGCTGGGCTGGTCCGGTTCGACCCTGATCGTGCTGGATGGGGCGGGATTGGCGCTGTTTGCCGTGGCCGGGGCGCAGAAGGCGTTGAATTTCGGGATCTCGCCGTTTGTGGCCATGTTGATGGGCACGATTACCGGGGTCGGTGGCGGGGTGCTGCGTGACATTGTGCTGGCGCGGGTGCCGGTGGTGTTGCAGGCGGATCTGTATGCCAGCTCGGCGTTTGTCGGGGCGGCAGTGTTGATCGTCGGGCGCAGGCTGGGTGTGCCACCGGTGGCGGCTGCATTGCTGGCCGGGGCGGCGTGTCTGTTGTTGCGGTTGTTGTCGGTGCATTTCGGCTGGCAGTTGCCGAAGGTTCTGGAGGCATGAAGAGGGCAGCCCTCGGGCTGCCCTTTTCTTTTGCGTCAGAAGCGGCTCAGGACAGGAATCCGCCGTCCACGTTCAGCGATACGCCAGTGGTATAGCTCGAAGCGTCGCTTGCCAGGTACAGCACGGCGCCGGCCATTTCGCTTGGGTCGGCTACGCGCTTGAGTGGGATCTGCGTCAGGGCCTGTTTCAGGATCGCGTCGTTTTTCACCAGGGCCGAGGCGAATTTGGTGTCGGTCAGGCCCGGCAGCAGGGCGTTGCAGCGGATGCCGAACTGCGCGCATTCCTTGGCGAAGACTTTGGTCATGTTGATCACGGCGGCCTTGGTCACCGAGTAGATGCCCTGGAAGATCCCCGGCGAAATGCCGTTGATCGAGGCCACGTTGATGATGCTGCCGCCGCCGTTTTCGCGCATCAGCTTGCCGGCTTCCACCGACATGAAGAAGTAGCCGCGGATGTTCACGTCGACAGTTTTCTGGAAGGCGCCAAGGTCGGTGTCCAGCACGTTGCAGAACTGCGGGTTGGTCGCGGCGTTGTTGACCAGGATGTCCAGCCGGCCGAACTGTTCCTTGATTCCGGCGAAGACCTGGCTGATCTGCTCCATTTCGCCGATGTGGCAGGCGATCGCAGTGGCCTTGCCGCCGGCGGCGATGATGGCGTCGGCCACGTGCTGGCAGCCTTCGAGTTTGCGGCTCGAAACGATCACATGTGCGCCTTGCTGGGCCAGCAGTTTGGCGATGGCTTCACCGATGCCACGGCTGGCGCCGGAGACGAAAGCGATCTTGCCGTCGAGGTCGAACAACTGAGTCTTGGACATGGGATTCCCTTGTAGTAAGCCTTGTTATAACGCCGTCATCAGAGGCTGGATTTGGCAATGACCTGCAGGCTCATCTGCTCCAGCAGTTTGTTCATGTGAATGAACTGCGCGAAGCGTTTGTCCTGGGTCTGGCCATGGAAGAAGCGGTAGTAGATCTGCTGCACGATGCCGGCCAGGCGGAACAGGCCGTAGGTGTAGTAGAAGTCGAAATTGTCGATCTGGATGCCCGAGCGTTCGGCGTAATAGTCGACGAATTCGCGGCGCGTCAGCATGCCCGGCGCGTGGCTCGGCTGGCGGCGCATCAGTTGCACCGGTGCCGGGTCGTCGGCCTGGATCCAGTAGGCGAGGGTGTTGCCCAGGTCCATCAGCGGATCGCCGAGGGTGGTGAGTTCCCAGTCGAGCACGCCGATGATCTGCATCGGGTTGTTCGGGTCGAGGATGACGTTGTCGAAGCGGTAGTCGTTGTGGACGATGCTGGAGGTCGGGTGGTCGGCCGGCATCTTGTCGTTGAGCCAGGCTTTGACCTGTTCCCAGTGCGGTGCGTCCGGGGTCAGGGCTTTTTCGTAACGCTCGCTCCAGCCTTTGATCTGGCGGGCGACATAGCCTTCGGGTTTGCCCAGGTCGCCCAGGCCGCAGGCGTTGTAATCGACCCGGTGCAGCTCGACGAAACGGTCGATGAAGCTCTTGCACAGGGCTTCGGTTTTCGCCGAATCCAGCCCCAGCTCCGGCGGCAGGTCCGAGCGCAGAATGATCCCCTTGACCCGTTCCATCACATAGAACTCGGCGCCGATCACCGAATCGTCGGTGCAGTGCACGTAGGCTTTCGGGCAATACGGGAAACCGTCGCGCAACTGGTTGAGGATGCGGAATTCGCGGCCCATGTCGTGGGCGGACTTGGCCTTGTGGCCGAACGGCGGACGGCGCAGGACGAATTCCTGGTCCGGGTATTCCAGCAGGTAGGTCAGGTTCGACGCGCCGCCGGGAAACTGGCTGATCTGCGGTGTGCCGGTCAGGCCCGGAATATGCGCCTTGAGGTACGGATCGATCAGGCTGGCATCGAGTTCTTCGCCAGAGCGGATACGGGTGGACTGGTCAGTAAGCGCCATGCTTATCCCTTCTGCTTATTTTGGAGGCCAGACATCATTGGCTAATCTAATGGCGCGCTCGGGCGGTCACAAGCGCGGTTCGGTCTTATAGGTTAGCGTGTTGGACGATAATCACCTTTGGGAATGTGCGCGGCAGGCCGCTGGCGACTAAGGTTTAGCGCAGATGCCTTGTTCACAAAGGAGCTTTGAAATGGGCTGCCCGCAAGTCTGTGCCAGCGCCACCCTGCAATGCAGTTTCGGCGCCGCACCGGCGGTGCTCAACGTGCTGCCGGTCAACCGCACGCTCACCGGCGGGATGCCGGCGGCGAACATCATGGATCATATTCCGCTGGTCAACGTCACCACCTTCGGCATGTGCATGAGCATGGCCAACCCGATGGTCGCCGCTGCCACGGCTGCGGCATTGGGCGTGTTGACGCCGATGCCATGCATTCCCGCTACCGCCACGCCGTGGATTCCCGGCGGCCCTCCGACGTTGCTGCTGGGCGGGATGCCGGCGATCGATGCCAACAGCACATTGATATGCAACTGGGCGGGGGTGATCAAGATCGTGATGCCGGGGCAGATGCAGATGTTGATTCCCTGATTCAGGCTTGCTGTGGATCCGTCCACTTGCGCAACCACCAGCGCACCCGGGAAATCGGCTTGCCATCGGCATCCAGCGGCCGCCCGTCCTCGGCAAATCCTTGTTCCGGTTCCATCAACTGTCCATTCAGATAGCGCGCATCCACCGCCGGGTTGCCATTGGGATGAAACCGTTGATAGCGCCCCTCACGCACGCCATCGCGATAGAACTCGGCCTCCGCTACTTTCCCGTCGGGAAAGTAGTTGAATGCCTCGCCATGCAACAGCCCGTGGCGGTAGGTGGCCTTGCGCTGTAACCAGCCCTCGGGTGCGTAGAAACTGGCGATGCCTTGCAGCTTGTCGCGCACGAACGGCATCTGCGCCGAGACCTTGCCGTTGGGGTGGTAGAGCAGGGACGTGCCCTGCAATTCGCCCTGGCTGTAATTCAGATCTGCCTGCGGGCGACCGTCATCCTTGATATTCAACGGGCCGTCGAGCTGGCCGTCCTGCAGACGCCCCTTGAGGTGTTTGTCGTCCTGCTGCAGGTCCAGCAGTGTGATTGCCATGGCTTCTCCTTGTCAGTTGACCTGTACCAGTCCGCCCTTGATGGTCAGCATGCCGCCGCCGTCCACGGTCTGTGAAGCCGCGCCCTTGTTGGTCAGGCTGATACCGGCGTCGTTGGTCAGCGTCGTCCCGGCCTTGTTGTCCAGCGAGGTACCGGCCTGATTGGTCATGGCGGTGCCGGCCTTCTGGGTGATCGAGGTGCTGGCCGAAGTCGCCAGATCCGCGCCGCTCTTGATCGTGAAGCTGCCGCCACTTTGCAGGGTGAGGGTGCCGCTGACCTTGATCGTCAGGTTGCCGTCCACCGTCAGGCTGTAATCGCCGGTGACTTTGTCGGTGTAATTGCCGCCGGTGCTGTGGTTCTGGTCGGCGCCGACCTTCACGGTGCGGCTGTCCTTCACATCGAGGCTGTCGCTGCCGGTCTGGATGGTCACGCTGCGTTTGCCTTTCTCCAGCGTTACGGTTTCATCGCCGTCCTTGACCGTGCGGGTGCGGGCGTTCTGTACCGTGAGGGTTTCGTCATGGCCGACGGTGGCGGTGGTGTCGTTGAGCACGTTGATCTTCAGATCTTTCTGCGCTTGCAGGAACACTTCTTCGGCGTCTTTCTTGTCCTCGAAACGCAGCTCGTTGAACCCGCCGCCACCCTTTGAAGATTGAGTCTTGATCCCGGACTGGGTCTGGTTCGCCGGCAAGGCATAGGGCAGGGCGTTGTCGCCGTTGTACACGCAACCGGTGACCAGCGGCCGGTCCGGGTCGCCGTCGATGAAGGTCACGATGACTTCCTGACCGATGCGCGGCACAAACTGCATGCCGAAACCCTTGCCGCTCCAGGGCAGCACCACGCGCACCCAGCAGGAACTGGTTTCATCGTTCTTGCCGTCGCGATCCCAGGGGAACTGCAACTTGATCCGACCGTATTCGTCGGTCCAGATTTCTTCGCCGGACTTGCCGACCACGACGGCGGTTTGTGGATGCATGCGCGGTTTTGGTGTGAGGCGTTGCGGACGAAATGGCGTGGCCTTGGGGATCGCTTCGAAGCGATTGCGATAGCTTTCGTGGCTGGCGTCGTGGGTCACCCGAGTGATGACCCAATCGATGTTCAGGGTCGCATCTTCGTGGCCGTCGAGGGTGAACCAGTGACCCGGAATCAGCCAGCGGCAGTCGCTTTCGCCGACGAAACGTTTCTCTTCACTGCGCAAACCGTCGACCCGCTGCTTGGTCAACGCATCGCCCCGAGCCTTGGCGTTGTAACCGCCGGGATGTTCATAGATCGAACGCGGCCCGGCCACGGCTTCGGCCTGCCCGTATAGCGAAGTGGTCGGCGTGGTGAATTCGTAATCCGTTGCCTTGTACACGCCGGCCACCGCTTGCAGACACACCTGGCCTGAGCGGATGCCGTGCAACTCACGCTCACCCATTTGTTGACCCAGATACTTGACCTTCGGGCCGTTGGGGATCTGCACGAATGCATCGTTGCTATCACCCAGCACCAGCGTGTGCTTACCCTCGTCGTGGGTGAAAAACCAGAAGATGCCTTCCTCCTCCAGCAGCCGCGAGACGAAGGCGAAATCGGTCTCGCCGTATTGCACGCAGTATTCGCGTGGGGTGTAGCTGCCGGTCAGCGACAGCTTGAAGTCGGTAAAGCCGTGGGCCTTGAAAATCGTCGTGACGATGTCTGAAGTGGCGAGGTTCTGGAATACGCGGTTGTTGCTGGCCAGGGTCAGCCACCAGAGCCACGGTCTTAAAACCAACTGATAGCGCTCGGCGGTGGCATCGGCAGGCAGTTGGCGAATTTCAGCGACCAAGGCATCGAACGGGCGCAATTGGGCGTCGTTGTGCAGGGTGGTGGTGACGTGGGTGGCGATGGCGGTGGTCAGGGTGAGAGTGGTGCCGTCGTTGAGGCCGTTGAGGGTTTGCGAGCCCAGAACGTTCAGCGCTTCGTCGCTGGACAGCGAATCAGGGTAAAGCGCCGACAGCGAGGTGGCGGTGAGGGAGAGCGTAGTGTTGCTGTCGGTGGAACGGGGCATTGAACGACCTTTACGAGAGTTATTCGAGTGTAGCCTTGAGCGTGAACAGCACCGGGAAATGGTCGCTGCGAATGGCCTGGCCCAGGCAGCGCGGCGCGATGCTGACGGTGTTTCCATCCATGTCGCTTTCGATTTGAACGCTACCGTCGCAGCTTGCCTCCCAAGCGTGTGGGGCATGAACATAGGCGTAGTCGAGCATCAGCAGGATGGGCAGTATTTCGCAACGCTCGATGGCTTCCATGTTCATGTAGTGGTCGAGATAGGAATGCGGCGTATGGTGCATGTCCTGCCCGAATTCCTGGCGCAGGCGCAGTTCGTTGGTCGCCCGCTGCAAGGTGACATTACGTACGCTCAAATGGGTATAGCCGGCACCTTTGGGCAGTAATCTGCTCATGCCGAGCATTGTCTCGGGCCCTTCGACGGCATTCACGTTCAGATCGCCGCCAAAAAACAGCAACTGTTTGATACCCAGGTTATCGGCGTTGCTTTCGATGAAACCGATGGTGTCGAGAATGTTGCCGGGTGCCATGTAGGACGCGTTGGCGTGATAGAACGCAAAACCATAACTTGAAGCTTTGTGACGAATGATCAGCGGTGCGCGTTGCTCGGTGTCCGACAGAATGTAACGCTCGGTGACATCGTCGAACTCTTTGGCGATGGCATCGCGAATCAGCACCATGGAACCGAGAGTGGTGTGTTTCTTCTTGCCTCCTTCCTGCGCGAGCACTGAGGCGAGGGAGTAGCTGCCCATCAAGTCGCTGACCAGACTTTCATTGATCGATCCGGTTTTGCCCACTTCAAACAGAGCAATAATGTCTGGCTTCTTTTGCTGAATGAAATAGTCCAGAAACTGCTTTTTATCCGAATACGCGCTGGAAAGCTTGGCCCGCTGATTATCGAAGTGCTGCGTATTCCAGATCATGATCGAGTACATGCAACGCTCCTTCTGCAAGCTCTTTACGACTAATCGAGTGAGTTCAGAACCGTTCGATACACATCGCTGCCGCGCATCAAAACCACCGAAGTAATCAGGCTTCCGGTATAGGCAAGCACTTCGTTACTGCCGCCCCGAAACAACGGGATGACATAGGAAGGCAGCGTATGGCGTTCGGCGACGTATTCTTCGATGTCTTGCAGGGTGGGGCCGTAAATCTTTCCCTGAATCTCGAACCGGTAGTAACCGCCGTGACCGAAATTCTCGGAAATACCGGAGTAAGTCCCGCACGGCACAAAATGACTGTAGTAATTGGGCGTACCGAAAGCCGTTTCCACACCCACCCGAGCAACAATCTCTTGATTGATCTGCTGGGCGTTCAATTGATTTAACGGGACAGGAACATTTCCGAGGATGATTTCCTTGCCGCTGCGCAATGTAGAACAAGGTTTTTGCGCGATCCGGGTGCGTATTTCGTTTTCCAGGTTGGGTTTGATGATCTTTACCTTCTGCAGATAGCTGCCTACGGCAATCGGGGCATTGATCGGCGGCAGGCTGGCTTCAATAACAGCCTGCTCCCATAGTTCAGTGGTGCCTCGATATAGAACAGTCCGGTACATACGCACTCCTTCGCACTCGTTGAACATGAGATAGCAGTCACTGCACTGCTGGAGGGGAAAAACCGTTAATTTTCCGTCGACCGTTACACCTCGACGGCCACGGGCACGGTGACAACGGGCGCCGGCCAGGTGACTGCATCGACTCTGTTGCCGCTAAACAGCAGATTGAAACGAGGATTAGCGGTGTCGACTTTGCACAGTCCAGGCGCCACGAGGGCTGGTATGAACTCTGAAGGGCAGGTGGAATCGGTCGCGGTAGTCGATGGACGGGCATCTTCCGGGGTATGAAGTGAGGCGCCGTTCACGAGAATCCTCTTGTAGTTATCAATCCATTTCTGGCAATTCTCACAGGCGGCTTTTTTGCCACCGAGGAAGATTTTGCTCTTTGAAAAATGACCCTCGACCATGCCCTTCGTAAAAAACTTGAGCAGCGCCAATTCAGCGTGAACGTTCTCTTCATTGTTTTCGATCACGTTGACGGTTTGTGTACCGATGCTGGCTAACGAAGTCACAAGGTGAAGGCTGCCGGTGGTGGTGTTCAGTTTCTTGGGATCAATGCTTTTGCCCGCCAGTTTTTTATACAGCCAGGCATGCGGAGCCTCGATGTCTTTTGGCAGCTTTGTTTCAATATCGACAATTTTTTTGATCTTGGTCGTTTGTTCTGCGGTCAGGGGGGCGGGGTTGAATGATGCATTGACGGCGTGGACGGCACTGTAGCCGTCTCGATCCTGGGCCGAGTAAAAGTACGCCATACCCAGCGAGTGCAAGGTCACACTCGGTGCACTGAAAATCTTGTGCGCTTTATACAAGAGTTGCATCAGGCTGCTGAGATTGGTGACGCCGCAACGATTGAGCATATTGAGGACACCCGTGTGCTCACGTGGGTTTGCTGCAATAAAAAGACGCTCCTCACCCTGAAAGAACGCGCACTGCACTTCCTGGATATCAAAAGCCCTGGATTGCTCATAAGCATGGGTGACCCAGTTTTGCCCGCTGGCGAGCGAGCCCAGAATGATTGAAATCTTGGCCAGATCGTATTGGTTGCTAAGCTCCATGCGCGTGTCGCCTTCTCTCTGACATCAGTAAAAACCTGTGCCTGCAATGCTGTGACTGGCTAATAGCGTTTCCCTACTCCAACACCCACTCCGCCAATTTCCCTGTCACCTGCGTCATCAACACATTCTCGACATCCCGCGCGCCTGCCGCGCTGCATTTGGCGAGCACGGCTTTGACGATTCCCGAATCAAACTCGAACTGCTTGCCGGTAGCCGCCTTGTAACGGCCCCGCAGTTTTTCCAGCTTCGCCAGCACAATCCCTTCCAGCGTCTGCTCATCCAGTGGTCGATAGGCGACCACCGTCATGCGCGCCAGAAACGCCGGGCGGAAGGCTTGCAGGAGGACTTTGTGCAGTGCTTCGTTGAACGCTTCCGAGCCGAGTTGTGCAGTCGGTGTATCGAGCAATAACTCAGCGCCGACATTGCTGGTGGCGAGCATCACGGTGTTCTTGAAATCCACTACCAACCCGGTCCCGTCTTCCATCAAGCCCTTGTCGAACACGTTGTAAAACGCTTCCAGCACATCCGGGTGCGCCTTCTCGATTTCATCCAGCAACACCACCGAATACGGCTTGCGCCGCACGGCTTCGGTGAGCACGCCGCCACTTCCATAACCAACATAACCGGGCGGGGCGCCCTTGAGCTGGCTGACGGTGTGGGCTTCCTGGTACTCGGAAAGATTGATGCTGATCAGATTGCGTTCGCCGCCATACAACGCGTCGGCCAGCGCATACGCGGTTTCGGTTTTGCCAACGCCCGTGGGGCCGACCAGCAGGAACACACCGACCGGTTTCTGCGGATCGGTGAGCCCCGCACGATAGGCCTGCAATCGTTGGGCGATGGTATTGAGCGCAGTGCTCTGGCCCATCACTCGCTGGCCCATGCGTGTGCCGAGGGTGCGCACGGCATGGGCTTCGTCGGCGAGCATTTTGCCGACGGGGATGCCGGTCCAGCCGGCGATCACGGCGGCGACGGTTTTGCCGTCGACCTGCTCGGGCACCAGCGGATCGTCCTGACGGATCGCATCGAGTCCGGCTTCCAGGCGCAGCAGTTCGGCGGCAAGGTGGTCGATGCGACTGTCGATGGCTTCGTCGGGCTTGTCGCTGTCGGCGCTTTCGCTCAATGCCAGCAACTCGCGGCGAGTGTCGAGCAGTTCGCGCACGGCGACGCGCTCTTCGCCCCAACGGGTTTCCAGTTCGCGGATGGCCTGGACGTTGGTCTTCGATTCACTTTCCAGCAGGGTAATGCGCTCGCGGTGATCGAGCCCCGTGGCCTGTTCCCGGCGCAGACGTTCGACTTCTTCTTTGAGGCTTTGCTGACGATGGCGCAGGCTCTCCAGCGGTGGCGGCACGTCGTGCTGGCCGAGGGCGACCCGGGCGCACGCGGTATCGAGGACGCTGATGGCCTTGTCGGGCAACTGCCGACCGGAGATGTAGCGATGGGAGAGTTTCACCGCTTCGTGGATTGCCGCATCCAGCACTTGCACGCCGTGGTGCTGTTCGAGTTTGGCGGCGACGCCACGGAGCATTTCCACGGCGGTGATTTCGTCCGGTTCTTCCACCTGCACCAGTTGAAAACGGCGGGCGAGGGCCGGGTCTTTCTCGAAATATTTTTTGTATTCCATCCAGGTCGTGGCGGCCAGCGTGCGCAATTCACCTCGGGCCAGCGCGGGTTTGAGCAAGTTGGCCGCGTCGCTGCCGCCTTCGGCACCGCCAGCGCCGATCAACGTGTGGGCCTCGTCGATGAACAGGATGATCGGCTTGTCGGCGCTGCGAACCGCGTCGATCACACCTTTGAGCCGCTGTTCGAATTCGCCTTTGACCCCGGCCCCGGCCTGCAACAGACCGAGATCGAGCACCCGCAAACTGACGTCCTGCAACGACGGTGGCACATCCCCGGCGGCGATGCGCAGCGCCAGACCTTCGACCACGGCGGTTTTACCTACGCCCGGTGCCCCGACCAGAATCGGGTTGTTCTGCCGGCGCCTCAGCAGAATGTCGATGCACTGGCGAATTTCACCATCGCGACCGACGATCGGGTCGATGCGCCCGGCATGGGCGTCGGCAGTCAGGTCCTGGGTGTATTGATCGAGCACCGAGTCTTGCCGTGGCGTTGAACTCCCCGAAGATACAGAGCGCGGGCCAACGTGCTCGCGGGAGTTTTCTGTCCACTCCAGCAGATTCGCGCGCAGGGCTTCTTTCGGAATTCGCAGCAATGACGACGCGCTGTTGAGCAGCAAACTGCGGCGCTCGTCACGGTCGATCAACGCCAATAAAAGCAGCCCGGAACGAATGCTGTCGATCCCCAACACACTGGCCTGTACCACGGCGTCTTCCAGCAATCCCAGGGTGTGCGAAGACAGCGCTGGTGTGCGGGTGCTGCCAGCCTTGAACAGGTCCAGCGCCTTGTTGATTTCCGCCGTCAGCGCATCCCGTTCCAAGCCAAAACGCGGCAGCAGAAACGCAAAATCGCCGCCCTCGATATCCAGCAACTCCAGCAACAGATGCTCGATCTCGACAAAGTGATGCCCGCGCTGCAAGCATCGTTGCGCGGCACGTTCGAGGGCGCGGCGGTTGTCCGGGTTGAGGCGTCCGATCAGGCTGGCCAGTTCCATTTCAGGTGATCTCCAGCTGACGCAGGCGGGTTTCGATCCGTTGTACGGCCAGGCTGGTCTGCCGTTGCAGGCCACCGTTCCAGCTCAACAGGGCCGGGGTTTGTCGGCCGAGTTGCAGTGGCCCCGCACCGCGCACCAGCAGCACCAGTTTCACGTCCAGATCCGGGCCGAAATACAGCGCAGCGAGGCTCGCCAGTGCCGGATGCGTCTCGCCGTCCGGTAGAAAACGTCCGGCCTGCGCCGAAGACAATGGCCCGAGCGTCAGGCGAATCCCGGCGTGTTCATCCCACACCCGAGTACCGGCGACAGCGCTGCGGCCGAGTTGCAGATTGCGTCCGCCGGCCTTCATGACGCTGCGGCTGGCGCGTGGAATCTCACGCCACGCCCCTTCATAAGCGCTCAGTTCCACCGCCACGGTAAACTGCTCACGGACAATCGCCGCGAACCCCGCCAATGACCGGCGGCCATCGGCGTACAACGCGGTGCATGCCAGAACGGCGCAGTCGGGAATCGCCTGGCGCTCTTGCAGGGATTTGGGCAATAACCCGGTCAGCGCCCGCAGTTGCGCCTGCACCGGCGAAGCGCCGGGCGTGGTGAAACCGAGGGCGATCCGGTGTTTGCGCATCACCTTGTACAGCAGACTCAGCAACCGATGCTGGAACAGGTCGAGGAACTCGGCGGGCGCATGATCCTTGGCTCGTGCCCGTTGTTGCAGCCATTCCTGATAGGCGTAAGGCAGCGGGCCGTCGGGGCCGCCGAGGCCGAACATCGGCGAGTTCAGGGTCAGCGGTTCACCGGGGTTTTCCTCCAGGCTTTCGATCTGGCTGGCGGCGAACAACGGCGTCAGCGGCCCGCGCAATTTCAGCGCTTCGGCCTGTGGCGATGTACCCGTACCAAGGGAGTCGGCCTGGGGTTGTTCGCGCTCCAGCAACAGCAACGCCTGCAACCATTCGAACGCCTGCGGATCACGGCGCAGGCGCTGGCTCAGGGTCAGAGCGACAGGGGCATGCCGGCTTGGGGTTGCCATGCCTTGACCTCCTTGTCTGCCTGCATGAGCACCGTGCGCACAAAGCGATTGGCCGTTGCGTACACCGAAAAGAACTGCGCGAGCACCGCCGAGAACAACACCGCGCTGCTGCCGACGAAATGCTGTGGATCAAGCTGCAATTGCACTTCAAGCCCGTTGCGCCAGCCGCGCCAGGCATCGGCGCCGACATGTCCGATCACTCGTTCACAACCGAGGCTCAGCAGACCTTCAATCTGGCGCAGGGCGCTGGCCTCATCGCGCAGGTTGTGCAGGGTCAGGATTTCCTTCAGCGCATCCAGCGCCTGCGGCCCTTCGACCAGCGACAGATGATTGAGGGTCAGTTGCGACACCAGCCGCCAGCGCGAATCACCGTCCAGCCGCGGCAGACTTTGCGGACTCGGCGGATTGCGCAGACGTGCCCACGCCACCGGGCCCGGCCGTTCGAAACCCAGCGGCGTACCGGCGGGCAGGCTCTGGGCCAGATGCCGGTTGGTGCACAGCAGTTCGGCGGTCAGGCTGTAATCGGGCAGGTCGGTCTGCGGTTCGAAACGGGTGTCGACGATGCTGACCAGAAGATCGCTGCCGAGCCGGTTCGGCGTCTGCCCGTTGACCCGTCGCGCATGCCAGTAACGTTGCCGGTCACCGCTGCTGTGCTGGCTGCCGTAATACGCCGGCAGCCGTTGCACACCGCTGGCGGAACTGGCGCGGATGCTACGAATGCTGTGGATTTCGACGCTGTTTTCCCGGTGGCTGTCGGCGATCAGTCGGTATTCGCTGCGGGTGCCGTCCGGGCGCAGCGGCTCCGAAGTGCGCGGAAACAGGTTGATCACCGGTGCGCAACCCAGCGCGATATCGCTGGCCTGCAAGTGCAAGCGGCCGGCCGGGGCACGATCAAAAACGATGTACAGATACAGCGTCTGGCTGTCACTCGACACGCCGGACAGTGGCAGATCAAAGAAGTGGAATTTGTCCGGGAACGCGAAGTACTCGGCCAGCAGGCGCATACCTGGATGCACGCCGTCTTCGTCCGGCAGCAGCACCTCGTCGTCGGCGAAACCGACGATCTTCGGCAGTCCTTTCACGCTGGCAGGAGTGCTCCCGGGCGAGCCGGCCAACACTTGCACCGCGTGGGCGCCGAGCAAGTCATAAAGGCTGGCGTTGACCACCGGTGACGCGGCCAGGTGAATGCGCAAGTGGTCGATGCCAAGCTCCGACCACTGGCTGTCGCCGAGACAACGCAGGCTCAGGCGCAGCGCCGAGCGGGACTGCGCAACGCCAGTCAGCGCCTGCGCTTCATCGCTGCCGAGCAACAAGGCTTCGCTGATTTCGACCGGCCACAACCGCACAGCGGCGCTGGTGCGAAAGTGAATGCTTTCGCCCTTGCTGGTGGTGACGAACAGCGGCGTGTCCCGGGGCAGGGGATAGCCGCCGTCGAGGTTGCCCTTGCTCGGATCCGGCTCGAACTGGACGATGGCGCAGGACGGCAGCGGGCGCATGGCCAAGGGATAAAGCTGTTCGAGCAATGCGTCGCTGAACTCGGCGTAGTCGTCATCCAGCCGCCGTTGCAGACGTGCGGCGAGCAGGGCGAAACCTTCCAGCAATCGTTCGACATGCGGGTCCGGGCATTCGCCGGGAGACAATTCCAGACGTCGCGCGACTTTCGGATAACGCTCGGCAAACTGTCCGCCGGCGTGTCGCAGCCAGGTCAGTTCGCGCTGGTAGTAGTCAAGTAGTTGCGGGTCAATCGAGTCGCTCATGGCGCACCTCCAGCCCTTCATTGCCGGGCTCGATGACAAAGGCCACCGGCCAGTGCTGCGAGCCGCTGCGCAACTCGCCGAGCAGGCGAATGCTCAGGCGCTGCGGATGCTCGGGCAGGGGATTGACCTGAACCTCGCCGAGCAGCAGACGCGGTTCGAAATGGGTGACGGCTTCGCGAATGTCCCGCGCCAGCCGACGACGGTCATCGCTGCGCTGTTGTTGCAGGGCGCTCCAGTCGGCGATGCCGTAATCGATGACGCTGGGCGGGGAGGTCAGGGTGCGCGGGCCACGGCGAGTGTTGAACAGGCGCGCCAGTTCGGTGTGCACCGAATCGAGCAGGTCCTGGCGATCGAACACCTGCACGACGTCCGTCTCGCTGGACGCGATGCGTTCGAACAGCGGCGGGAGAATGCCCGTGCCTGCCATGGCCGTTGCGTCCGGTTACTTGCTGGCCTTGTTCGCCGCCAGGTCCCAGACCGTGCCGGCGGTGCCTTCCTTGGTGCCGTCGTCCTTTTGCGCGGTGAGTTCCCATTTGATTTTGGTGAAGTTCAGGGAAAGCGTCTCCACCGGTTTGCCACCGGTGCCGCCACTGACGCTGACGTTTGAGATCACCACGTTGGTCAAGGTGTAGATGATGAACGGCATGATCTGCCCGCTGCCTTCGGCGGCGTTGCGACCGATGGTGATCTTGGCTTCCGGGATCGGCTTGCCGGCGCAGCAATACTCGTTGAGCGAGGGGGTCGAACTGTCAATGAATTTGGTCAGGGTAAATTCACCGATGTGCGGCCGGCCGGAGGTGCGCTCCGAGTTGCTGACGTCGTTGGTCACCTGCATCGCCACGTTGTGGCTGTAGGACATGACTTCGATCTTGTCCTTGTAGCCCTCGAGCAGGCTGTCGCCTTTGATGTCGCCGCCGAGGTCGAGAATGATTGCATCCATCGCTTGAAACTCCTGAAAGGTGTCGTGCCAGGCAAACGGGGGAGCGCCCGCAGGAAAATCCTGCGGGCGCAGACAGGTCAGGCTGCTACCGGAGGCGGCAGGGTCGCGACCAGACGGATCGATGCGGTCAGCTCTTCAAGCTGAAAGTGCGGCCGCAGGAACACCGTTGCGCGATAGGCACCGGGCTTGCCGGCGACTTCGGTGACGTCCACCCGCGCTTCACGCAACGGGTATTGCGCCTTGATCTCTTGCGGTGCGTTGTCGTTGATCAGTACGTAGTCGGCGATCCAGTTGTTGAGATAGGTCTGGACGTTGTCGCGGGTCATGAAACTGCCGACCTTGTCGCGCATGATCACCTTCAGGTAGTGGGCGAAACGCGATGCCGCGAGCACGTATGGCAACATCGCCGAAATGCGTGCGTTGGCGTTGGCCTCGTTGGTGTTGTAGACCTTGGATTTGTTGGTGGTCTGGCCGCCGAAAAATACCGCGATGTCGCTGTTCTTCTTGTGGCACAGAGCGATGAAACCGAGGTCGTTGAGTTCCTTCTCGCGGCGGTCGGTGATCGCCACTTCGGTCGGGCATTTGAGCGACAGATCACCGGAGCTGGTGCGGAAGGTATGCGCCGGCAGGCCTTCGACTGCGCCACCACCTTCAGCGCCACGGATCGCCGCGCACCAGCCGTATTTGGCAAAGGCCTCGGTGATGCGTTGCGACAGCGCCCATGCGGCGTTGCCCCACAGGTATTTGCTGTGGTCGGTGCCGTTGGTGTCTTCGACGTAGTTGATGCCTTCCACCGGCGAGGTGTCCGGGCCGTAAGGCAGGCGCAGCAGGAAGTGTGGCAGCACGAGAGAGACGTAGCGTGAGTCTTCGCTTTCGCGGAACGAGCGCCACTTGATCAGCTCCTGGCTCTCGAACACTTTCGACAGGTCACGCGGAACGGCCAGTTCGGTGAAGCTGTTCATGTCGAACAGGCGCGGGCTGGCGGCGGCAATGAACGGCGCGTGGGCAGCGGCGGCGACGTTCGACAGTTTCTCCAGCAGGCCGATGTCCTGCGGGTGACGGCCGAAGGTGTAGTCACCCACCAGCAGACTGAACGGGTGGCCACCGAAGGTGCCGTACTCCTCTTCATAGATCTTTTTGAACAGCGCGCTCTGGTCGAACTCGACGGCTTTTTCCAGGTCGTTCTGCAGCTCTTTCTGGGTCACGTTGAGCAGGCGCAGTTTCAGCCGGGTGCTGGTTTCGGTGTTCTGTACCAGCATGTGCAGGCCACGCCAGGACGCTTCGAGCTTTTGCAGGTCCGGGTGGTGCAGCACTTCGTTGAGCTGGGCGCTGATCAGCTCGTCGATCTGGCTGATGCGGTCGTTGATCATCGCCACAGTGTCCTTGTCGATGGCCATGCCTTCGTCGAGTACCTGGGTGGCGAATTCCGCGAGCATGTCGCGGGCGTAATCCTGCTGACTGTCGTCATGGGCCATGCGGCCCTCGGCGATGATTCGGTCGAGCAGGGATAAAGTCTCGGCAGCAGCATTTTCGCTGGCTTGATTCTGGGCGGCGGCGGGCATGGCGAATTCTTCCTCGGTCAGGTGGACGATCAGGCTTGCGGTTCGGCCGGAGCTTCGGCATCAGCGGCCGGGACAGCGGTGTCCGGGCGGGCCGACTTGATTTCCTGCAAGCCTTCGGTGTTGGCGATGACGTCGCGCAGCAGCTTGTCCAGATCGTCATTGCCGTCGAGTTTGGTCAGTAGATCGCGCAAGCGCTGGCGGGCTTCGAACAGGCGCCGCAGCGGCGTGACTTGCTCCACCACCTTGACCGGGTCGAAGTCGTCGATGTGCTTGAAGTTGAGTTCGATGTTCAGCTTGCTGTCGTCGCCGCTGAGGGTGTTGTTGACTTGCAGCGTGGCGCGGGGGGCGATGGAGGCGAGGACGTCGTTGAAGTTGTCGCGGTCGATTTCGGTGAAACGGCGTTCGGTCAGTTTTGCCAAGGGTTCGAGCGGCTTGCCCGAGAGGTCGGCCAGGATGCCGACCACCAGCGGCAATTCCTTTTTCTCGATGGCATTACCGATTTCGACGTCATAGGTGATTTGCACGCGGGGCGGGCGAACCCGGTCGAGCTTGTGCTGGGTACTTTCTGCCATGTCGGCGGACTCCGATGCGATGAGCGGGCGCAATGCATCGGGGAGGCCCGTTCATCGCTTTCCCTTGCTGGACCACAGGTTAGAAAGGGTGGCAGATGACCTGTCGTTCCTTTGACAAACCTTCCTCATTCGGCTGTAGGAACCGAACTACCCAAGACGCTAGAACAGGTCTATAAAAATGCAAGCGAAAAACTTTTTTGGACTGACTGGCGAAAAGGAAAATTCATTTTGTCTGCACGACTTTTTCTAACAATCGGGTTTGCGCTGCTCGCCGGTTGTTCGTTTTTCGGGCCGAAAGTCGATCTCGACAGCCTGACCCTCGACGTCGCCCCCAAGGCCAATGACGACACCCCGATCGCCGTGGATTTCATCGCGGTCAACGATCCGGATCTGCTCAAGCAATTGTCGGGCATCAGTGCCCGCCAGTGGTTTGCCGAGCGCGAGCAGTACCAGCGCGACTATCGTCAGCTGATGAGCGTGTGGGGACTGGAGCTGGTGCCGGGGCAATTCATCGACCGCCAGCCGTTCCCTTTGGGGGGCAAGCGGGCGGCTGGACTTTTGGTCTTCGCCAGCTATAACACTCCCGGAGCGCACCGCCTGCGGCTGGACGATCAGAGCGACGCATGGCTCAAGTTCGACAGTCGCGAGATGAGCCTGGTCAGCAAGGAAAACTGAAACACACCGTCCGCCGCCGGTTCGCGGTGCAGTCGAAGGGAGTCGTATGAGTCTGCTACCTGACGCGGTCTGCTGGCATGAAGGCATGCAATTGCTGCCCCAGCATTTTCAGTTACAGGGCCTGCGGGCCGAGGCCCTTGGAGCGCATCTGGCTCAGTCGTGCAATCCGTGGTTCTTCGGCGTCAGCCACATGGAGTTCGACCCGTCGGCGATGAGCGCCGGGGTGGTGCGGGTGCTGTCGTTACAGGGGACGATGCCGGACGGTCTGCCGGTCAATCTGCAAGTCGGCGTCGACCCGACGCTGGAGCTGGACGTCGCTGCCGCGATCGACGCCACGGAGGATGCGACGGTGACGGTTTATCTGGCGATCAGTCCGCTGTGGCGCGCCGGCCAGTTGTTGCCGCTCAAGGGACGTTTGCAATCGGTGGTCGGCGAGGCATTGCCGGATCTCACCAGCGGTGAATTTCCTGAATCGATCACGGTGTGGCGTCCCAATCCACGGCTGTGCACGCAACTGAACAAGGCCGATTCGATCTGCCTGCCGCTGCTGAAAATCCGCAAGGAGGGCGGCGGTTTCCTGCCATTGCCGTATACGCCGCCGACACCGGTCCTGTTGCCGGAATCCCCATTGGGTCGGCGGGTGGCCGGGCTCTGCGCGCGGGCGCGGGAGAAGTGCCTGTTTCTCGGCGGGCGATTGCGCCAGGCGCAACAGGCCGGCAATCAGGATGACGCGCTGGAAATCCGTCGGCAGATGACGGCGTTGTGGGCGCGGTTGCCGGAAGTGGAAGGGGCGCTGATCAGCCGTGTCGCTCATCCGCAAAGCATTTATGTGCAACTGCTGGGACTCGCCGGTGCGTGGTCGGCGCTGGACCCGCTGGCGGGCGTGCCGGCTTTTGCTCCACTGGATTTCCTCGAATTGCAACGCGGTTACGAACCGCTGCTCGACTGGCTGGAAAATACCCTGGAACTGATCCGTGCCGGTTACCGCAGCATCGCATTCGAGCGCGGCGAGCAGAGTTTTTCCATTCAGTTGCCGGACGAGCAACCGAGCCAGCGTCTGGTCATCGGCCTGCGCATGCCCAACGGCGCCAGCGAGCAGGCGGCCGACGAATGGCTGCGCGGCGCGATCATCGCCTCGGCTCCGCACATTACCTTGCTCAGCCGTCAACGCATGAGCGGTCTGACGCATCAGGCCATGAGCCGCAGCGAGCAGGTGGCCTACAGCGTCGGCGACGACACCCGGTTGTTCGTGGTGACCGCCGAAGGTAGCTGGTTCGATGCGCAACTGCCGCTGATGATCGCCGCGCCGGCCACCCGGCTGACCAGCAGTCCGTGGCAAGTAGTGTTGTTTGTCGCCCAGAACAGTGAACGTGCCTGATCACACAAGGAACGTCGTATGTCGCAAGGAAGTGCCGCAAGCCTCGGGTTGCAGGACGCTCCGCTGAGCAGTGCGTTCCGCCACACCTGGCAGCAGTGGTCGCAGGACTGGAGCCAGTTGCCCAAGGACAGCGAGGACGAAGCGGCGCTGGTCGAAACCGTGGTCGAACTCTCGACCCAGGCTTCGCAACGGTTGTGGCGCACCGCGTTTGCCCGGGTCGGCGATTCGGCGACCGAGCAGGTCAAGGCGTTGGTGTACGCGTTTGTCGCGCTGGTCGATGAAACCCTGCTGTTCAGCCCGTGGCCGGGCCAGAGTGCCTGGCAGGAAAAGCCCCTGGAGTCGCGACTGTATTCCAGCCGTCAGGCCGGCGAGCAAGTGCCGGCGGCGATCCAGACCCTGCTCGATGAACAGCAGCCCACCACCCGCGATCTGGCCAACGTGTATTTGCAGTGTCTGATCCTCGGTTTTCACGGACGCCTGCGCGGTGAGCAGGGCCAGGTGCAGCGAGAGAAATGGCGGCGGGCGCTGTTCACGTTTGCCTGGCAGGACGAGGCCGATTACGAGGGTGTCAGCCTGCGTCTGGTACAGCCTTCGCTGGCGACACCCTTGCAGTTGCCGGTGCGCACGGCGTTGCCCGATGGCTTTCGTCTGGCGCTGGGCATTCTGGCGATGATTCTGCTGCTGACCGGGCTCGGGCAGTTTCTGTGGCGTGACATCCGTCAGGAACTGGAGCCGGTGTTGCAGGCGCCCGACACGCTGGCGGCGCCGGAGCAAGACTCATGAGTACCCTGACGATCGTGGCCTGGGTGGTCGCCATCCTTCTGCTGCTGGTGATCATCGCGGTGGCGGTGTGGTGGTTGCGTACCCAGAGCGGCGCGGCGATCCGCAGTTTCTACGCTGCGGTGCGGCACATGGAACAGGAGCAGGGTGCCCACGACCGGTATCAGATGCCGTGGCTGCTGATGCTCGGCGATGAAACTCAGGGCGCGCAACTCGCCACTCAATGGCGTCTGCAACCCACCGACAAACCGGCGTGGTTCGGTCGCTGGTGGTCGGACTCCGAAGGCGCGGTGCTGGTGGTGCCGCAGGCACTGTTTCTGCCGGAAGACGGCATGCACCTGCAACGCGGCGGCTGGTGGCGCCTGCTCGGGTTGATCCTGCGCCTGCGCAGCAAGCGTCCGCTGGACGGGGTGATCTGGACGGTGCCGGTCAGTCGGTTGAGCAATCTGGAACAGGCTACGCAACTGGGGCTGGCGGCGCGTCGGCGTTTCATCGATCTGTTGCAGCGCTTTGGTCTGAGCCTGCCGGTGTACGTGGTCATCACCGGGCTGGAAGAACTGCCGGGATTTCAGGAACTGATCAGCGCGTTGCCGGACGAGGCTCGCGATCGCACCTTGGGCTGGTCGTCGCCCTATGCCCGCGATGCAGTGTGGCAGGGGCAATGGAGCGATCAGGCGCTGGATCGGCTACACCGCGCGGTGGCGGAGGCGGTGATTGAAATCGGCACCTTGTCCGGGCATTTGAGTGCGGATCTGTACGCCTTGCCGGAACGTCTGGAAACCCTGCGCCGCGGTTTGCAGAACGTGCTTGAGCCGGTGTTTCAAGGCAACGCTCAGGGCGAAGCACCGTGTTTTCGTGGCGTTTACCTGACGGCCAATCAGCCGGCCGACGATGCGCTGGACGGCTTTTCTGCCGGTGACAGCGGTCTGCAGCAAAGTGCATTTGTCCGTCAGTTGTGGCGCCAGCGAATAGTCGGCGAACGCGGGCTGGCCCAGGGCGTGCCGCGCCTGTTGCGCTTGCGCCAGCGCTGGCAGCGAGTCACCGCCGGGGTGGCGCTGGTGGTCGGGGTGGTGTGGGCGGTGGCGATGCTCTGGGTCTGGCAGGCGTCGGTCAAGGACGCCCATGAACTGGCGCGGCTGCTGCTGGGCGCGCAGAAAAATTACGTGGCGGTCACCGACGACGAGCATCGGGTCGAGCCGACCCGGCGCAACGTGCAGAACTTCTGGCGGGTGCTGGAACGGGCGCCGCACTGGCACTACGTTTCGCTGGCCTTTCCGACGTCATGGTTTTCCTCGCTGGACGGGCGACTCGAACAGGAAGTATTCAGGTCGACCCAGCGCCACATGCTGCAACCGCTGCACGATCTGCTGGTCGCGGAGCTCGCGAAAATCAAGGCGATCCGCGCCACCGACCGGCGCGCCAGCGTCGAAAGCGAAGACCCGGCGCAGTGGCAGAATTATCAGAAGGCCACGGATCTGGTCGAGCGGGCCTTGCGTCTGGAACAACAGAATCAGTTGTTCGCCCAGGTACAGAACAATCAGCGGACGCCGCTGGAGGATTTGGCGCAGCTGAGCAACAGCGCGCTGTCACTCAACCTCAACGCCGGCACCTTGCCCCATGCCGCCTACTACAACCGGCTGCTCGCAGCCAGTGATGGCGGCGACTTCCAGGCTCTGGATCTGAGCGTTGAACGGCCGTTGATCGTGAGTAATTTCACCGGGCTGATGGAGCGCTGGCTCGATCAGTATTTTCTGGCCGACAACTTCGTCAGCAAGGCCGGCTACCTCAAGTTGCATCTGGAACAGCTTGAAGCCGGGAGTGGCAACAGCCTCACCGAACTGGAAGACCTGCGCGCCCTGATCGACGACCTGCAAGCGGCGATCGCCCTGACCAACTCGACCTGGAGTCGCGGCAAGGGTCAGGAGCTGGTGCCGGGTTATCGCGAATTTCTCGACAAGGTGCGCAAGAGTTCATTGCTGGGCCCGCCCGTAGAGCAGCAGCTTGATGCGCAGGCCGGTAAGTTGCAGCAGAGTTTTCGCGATCAATGGATCGCCCAGGTGGGTTCGCGGGGCAATCTGCTGGTGCAGCAGGGCAGCGGGCAACTGGCGCTGCAGGATCAGGTGGTCAAGCTCAACAACGCGGTGCAGGCCCTGTTCAAGCGCGACTTTGTCTCGATTGCCCTGCGCGCCAGTCAGAACAGCGTCAATCGGCAAGGTCAGACCGTGGATGGCGATGACCTCAACGTGTCTCTGAATTATTTCGCCAGCTATAAAACTTACGTTGCCGAAGAGCTGCCGCGCATTCCGCCGGCCTATCGCGAAGCATTGCTGCAAGCGGCTGAAACCGCCGCGGCGCAGGCGATGTGGTTGAGCCTCAAGGATCACGATGACCAGACTCATGCCTACGCGGTGTTCAACGTGCAGGCGGTGCAGGCAATGAACCTGCAAAAGGCCTTTGTCGAGGTGCATCGCAGTGATCTGGCGGCGCGTCTGCAAGGGGCGTTGAACCGCCGGGCGATGGCGCAGATTGTCGGCGGGCTGGATGAAATTACCGCGCAGCCGCTGTTCGGCGGCCGTACGGAAATCAGCCAGTGGGACGGCTCGAAAAACCTCGGCCTGCAACTCTATGGCGCCAGCGATGTGCAGGATCTGAAACTGAGCCTCAAGCAGCAATTCAACACCATGCTCGGCATCACCGAGCGTCGCGCTCCGGCGCTGGAGTGGCTGAAGACCCAGCAGGGCAATCTGTCGGCGCTGGATTACGAGCGCGTGACCCAGTTCAGCGCGCTCAACGACGAATTGCTCAAGTACAAGGATTCCAACCCCGCCAGTTCACCGGCGCAGATCGAGCAACTGGTCAGCCGCGACTTCATTGAAATGGACACCGGCTCCTGCGTGCAGGTGTTGCAGACCGCCAATCTGACCGGCGGGCGTGGCACCCTGGCGATGCGTGCGGTGGAGCTGCAGCAGTCGGCCCTGCAACGCTGCCAGCTCCTGCAACAGCAACAGGCAGCCGCCGCGTGGAACGAGTTGGCCGGCTATTTCAATCAGTACCTGGCCGATCGCTTTCCTTTTGCCAACGGTGTTCAGGCTCAGGATGCCGACCCGGCGCGGGTTCAGCACTTTCTGGAAATCATCGACAAGCGCTTGCCGGTGGCTCAGGCCGGACTGGTTCTGAGCCAGACCCCGGAGCGGCTGGCGGCGGAAGATTTTCTCAACCGGGTGAAACAGGCCAGCGTCTGGCTGACGCCGCTGTTCGTGCGGGACAAGAGCGGGATTCTCGGCGTCGAACTCGACGTGCGCTGGCGCACCGATCGCGAAGAAGAGAAGGGCGCCGATCAGGTGATTGCCTGGGGCTTGCTGGCCGGTAATCAGCAGATCAGCTATCCCGCTGCCGACCAGCCGAACCTGCGCTGGATGCCCGGTCAGCCGATCCGCCTGACCCTGCGCTGGGCGCGCAACGGCAAGGAGCGTCCGGTCAACGACCCGCTGCAACCGAACCTGGTGGTGCGCGATCTGGAGGCCGGTTGGGAGTATGGCGGGCCGTGGTCGCTGCTGCGCCTGATGCGCGCGCACTTCTCGGTGCAACGTCAGCCGAGCATGGATTACACCGATTTTCCGTTGAGCCTGCGCCTGCCGGTGACTGCGCAGAATGACAGCGTCACCAGCGAATTCACCCGGATGTTCGTGCGCGTGTCGCTGATGAGCCAGGGCTCGAAACTGCCGTTGTCGATTCCGCCGTTGCCGACCCGTGCGCCGCGTTCGCCGTTCCAGGTGACCGGTACCACCGCCGCCCTTGAATTGCAGAAGGAGGATTTGTGAGCCTGCCCTCGATCCCATTGCCTGACCTGATCGATCAGTTGCTTGCGCCCATCAGCGACGACGCGCCCTGTGGTGCGGACCTGCGCTATGAGCGCGAGTACGACCAGTTGCGCGATCTGCGCCGTGAGGACGACGCGAGTTTGCCCACCGGCGTCTGGCAGTCGACCCTGAAACGGGCCAACTGGCCGGAAGTCGAGCGGCTGACCACCCTGCTATTGCTCGAGCGCAGCAAGGACCTGATGCTCAGCGCTTGGTTGGGCGAGGCCTGGCTGCACCTGCAGGCACTCGACGGACTGCCGGGCAGTCTGGCGCTGATCGCCGGTCTGTGTGAGCGCTATCCCGAACAGTTGCACCCGCAGGCCGATGACGGTGACCAGTCGTGGCGGGCGATTCCGCTGGAGTGGCTGGTGCGTCGCTACAGTGAAGTGCTGCTGACCCGGGTGCCTTTATTTGGCACGCACAACAGCGACTTTGAGGGTTACACCCTCGAAACCTGGCGACGGATTCAGATGCAGCAGGTGCAGGCCAACGACTCCAAAGGCGCCAAGGCGTCAGCCGAAACTGCGCGCAGCGAACACAAGAAACTCATCGAACAGGTGCGGACCACGCCCATGGCCTTCTGGCTGCGCCATCAAGGCAATCTGCTGCTGAGCCTGCAACACCTGCAGCGTCTCGATGCCTGGTGCGATGCGTATCTGGGAGATCAGGGACCGGGGCTCGGGCCGTTGCAGGACACCCTTCAAGCGTTGCTGACACTGGTTCAGGAGTTTATCGCCATGCACCCACAACAACCGCTGTCGGCACCACCGCCTGCGCCGGTCGCGGTTTCGCCTGTTGAAGCGTCGGTCACGGCCTCAGTCGAAACCGCGCCAGTGCCGCGCGAACCCGCCAGTCGCGAAGAGGCTTATCGGCAATTGCTGTTGATCGCCGAGTACCTGGCCCGCACCGAACCCCATAGCCCGGTGCCGTATCTGATCCGGCGCGGGGTCGAGTGGGGCAACAAACCGTTGAGCGAGCTGCTCGGCGAGTTGATTTCGGCAGACGCCGAATCCCGGCGTCTGTGGACCTTGCTCGGCGTGCTTTAGTGCACGCGCTGGTTGTTGAGTTTCGGCGGTAGCTGGAGCGGCGTCAGTACCGGTTGCCCGGAGAAGAACGCCATCAGATTCTTGCCCACCAGCTCAACGGTGCCTTGGGTGGCTTCCGGTGACAACCCGGCGACGTGAGGGGTAAGAAGCACGTTGCTGAGGTTTTTCAGCGCATCGGGCACTTGTGGCTCGTGATCGAACACATCCAGCGCTGCGCCGGCGATTCGACGTTGTTCCAGTGCGGTGATCAAGTCGGCAGTGGCGATCACGCTGGCACGGGCAATGTTGACGATGAAACCATTGGGCCCCAGGGCATCAAGCACCGGGCGGGTCACCAGATGCTGGCTGCCGATGCCGCCGGGCGTGGCAACCACCAGAAAGTCCGAGGCCCGGGCCAGTTCGGTCGGGGTCGAGCAGAACGCGTAAGGCACGTCGCTGCGCACCTGACGGTTGTGGTAGCTGATCTCCATGTCGAAGCCCAGGCCCGCGCGTTTGGCAATCGCCATCCCCACCGCACCCAGCCCGAGAATCCCCAGGCGCTTGCCGGCCAGCGACGGGCGCATGATTTTCGGCCACTCGCCCCGACGCACCGCCGCATCGCAGCGCGGAATGTCCCGCACCAGCGCCAGCAGCATGGCCATGGCGTGGTCGGCCACCGACGAAGCGTTGACGCCGGCGCCGTTGGTCACGATCAGACCCCGGTCGCTGGCGGCCTGCAGGTCGACCTGCTCGTAACCGGCGCCGATCACGCAGATGATTTTCAGCGCGGGCAATGCGGCGATCTCTTCAGCATATAAACCCAGCGGGCCGCGGGTCAGCACCGCGTCAATCCGCGCCCCGTGGGTGGCGATGGCTTGCGCGCGTTCAGCAGGGGTCGGTGCAAGAATCAGGTGAAAACCCTGATGTTCGAGAATCGGCAAATAGTCATTGATGGTTTCAACCAGTACCAGAACGGTGGCGGGCATTGCTCGGCTCCTGTGATCGTCGGTCTTCGGGCGCAAAAGTCGGTTCAGAGTGCTGACTCCAGAGCGGTTTGGCAATGGCTGGCGCGGCCCCGCATCAGGCAGTGTAGGAGCTGATGCGGGGAGCGCGCGGGTGCTTCGTCAGAAGGTGAGGCCGGCGCCCGTGGTCACAGGATCAGGTCACATACTGGGCGATGCCGTTGCCGAACGACCAATTCTCTTTTTTCACCTCCACCAGATTGATGAACACATCCTCCTGACGCACGGCCAGTTGCTGGTTCAGGTTGCGCGCGATGGTCTGGAACAGCCGTTGTTTCATCTCGACGGTGCGGCCTTCGCTGATGGTCAGCTGGATGAACACGATGCCGTCGCTGCGCTGGATCCCCAGGTATTGCGGGTCATAGACGAAGTGCTGGTCGTCGTGCTCGGCCAGCACCTGAAAGTTGTCGTGTTCCGGCACATTGATCTCGCTGCGCAGGGCGGCGTAGATCACTTCGCCAATGCGTTTGGCGAACGTCGGGTCCGGGTTCTTCTTGATGTCGACGCGGACGAGGGGCATGGGATGGCTCCACAGGCGAGGGGGACTGGACGGGAATGTCAGTCAATTCGCCATTGGGTATAGCCGAAAAATGCCGGTCAGTGAGGTTGTTTAAAAACGTTAGGAAATGGACGCACCGTCCTGCGGGATTTACGGATGTTGCCTACGAGTGCTGCCGGATTCATCCGCTATACGGCGGGGTGAGAAGCGCGGAACCATAGAGAGCATGACGTGATGCGCTCTTCAGGACGGAGCGGCAACCCGGACGGAAATTGCCATCAGCCAAGGAAGGCCAATGTTTCATAACGATCGTGAAAGTCTGGAACTCGACAGGTTGGAACATGAGTCACGAAAGCTCGTGGCTGAAAGACAAAAGCTGCTGGCGGAGGAAAAGAAGCTGAGGTGGGAGGCAAACTTGTATCCAGTCGCGGTATTTGGTGGGGTGTTGACTGCATTCACTGCAGTAGCAGGATTTTTTTTCAAATTTTGAGTGTTCGCCTTTCAAAACAGTCAGGCCCAGGGAACCCAGAGGAAGATCAGCATGAGTACATATGACCGCAAGGCCAGAATGGAACGCTCAGAGCGAGAGCACGATGAGTGGGTCGAAAGAATGCGCATCAAACACAAAGGTGAAATGCTTCCGATGTTGGGGTTATTTGGCTTCGGCATCTTCTGCATGTCCCTTGGCTTCATATTGGCCCGATTGATCTGATCGGGCTTTCCCATGGCTCATTCGGCGCCTGCGCATGCCATAAAACGACATTTGGCGTATCTTGTGCCGACAGTCTTTTTCCCAAAAGCGACAAGCCTCCGATCTGCTCCGCACAACCATTCCTCAGCTAAGTCTTTGCTTCTGCTCATTTATCGCGGAGAATCGCGCCCCTGTTTCGGCCGGAGCATGTCTGTCGGTTTTTTCCGACGCGTCCTGACCGAGTGGCAAGTGACCGGAATGCGGAGATCCGACCGGATGAATGATCAGGCCAATAGCGTCGAACAACGCTTTGAGGCGGCAGCACCAGCCGAACTGTCGAGCTGGAATCGCCATGACACTACCTGGATGTTGGGACTGTTTGGGACGGCCATCGGCGCCGGTACCCTGTTTTTGCCGATCAACGCAGGTCTGGGTGGCTTCTGGCCGCTGGTGATCCTCGCGCTGCTGGCGTTCCCGATGACGTTCTACGCACACCGCGGTCTGACCCGCTTCGTGCTCTCCGGTCGCGAAGGCGCCGACATCACCGACGTGGTGGAACAGCATTTCGGCATCAAGGCCGGCGCGCTGATCACCCTGCTGTACTTCTTCGCGATCTTCCCGATCCTGCTGATCTACAGCGTCGGCCTGACCAACACGGTCGCCAGTTTCCTCGAACACCAACTGCACATCACGCCGCCACCGCGTGCGCTGCTGTCGTTCGTGCTGATCCTCGGCCTGCTGGCCGTGGTGCGCTGCGGCGAGCAAGTGATCGTCAAGGCCATGAGCCTGATGGTGTATCCGTTCATCGTCGCGCTGCTGTTCCTGGCGGTGTACCTGATTCCGCACTGGAACGGCGGCATCCTGACCACCGCTTCGCAAGTGCCGGCACCGTCGGCGCTGCTGCACACGCTGTGGCTGGCGATTCCGGTGATGGTGTTCTCGTTCAACCACTCGCCGATCATCTCGGCGTTTGCTGTGGATCAGAAGCGTCGTTACGGCATTCACGCGGATGAGCGCAGCTCGCAGATCCTGTCCCGCGCCCATCTGCTGATGGTGGTAATGGTGCTGTTCTTCGTGTTCAGCTGCGTGCTGACCCTGTCGCCGGAGCAACTGGCCGAAGCCAAGGCGCAGAACCTGTCGATCCTGTCGTACCTGGCCAACCATTTCAGCAACCCGACCATCGCGTTCGCGGCACCGCTGATTGCGTTTGTGGCGATTTCCAAGTCGTTCCTCGGCCACTACATCGGTGCCAGCGAAGGCCTGAAGGGCTTGATCGTCAAGAGCGGCAAGCGTCCGGGCGCCAAGGCGCTGGACCGCATCGTGGCGGCGTTCATGCTGGTGGTGTGCTGGATCGTGGCGACCCTGAACCCGAGCATCCTCGGCATGATTGAAACCATCGGTGGCCCGGTCATCGCGGCGATCCTGTTCCTGATGCCGATGTACGCGATCCGCAAAGTGCCGGCGATGGCCCGTTATCGTGGGCAGATGTCGAACGTGTTTGTCACCGCAGTGGGTCTGGTGGCGATTTCGGCGTTGATCTATTCGCTGACGGCTTGAGGTTCAACACCAGATCCCGATTGATCTTGTGAAACACAAAGGCCGATCTGCCTCGCGGGTCGGCCTTTTTTGTGCCTGCGATCTTCGCGGGCAGGTTCGCTCCCAAGATGATCGTTCCCACGCTCTGCGTGGGAACGCAGCCAAGGACGCTCTGCGTCCTGAACCGTGACGCAGAGCGTCACAAGAGGCATTCCCACGCGGAGCGTGGGAACGATCAGCGCGGGGCGAGGCCCATCCGGCAGGCATAAAAAAACGCCGCTCATCTCGCGATGGGCGGCGTTTTTCATTGCGTTGCAGCGTTAGGCTTGAACGACCGGGATCTTGGCGTTCGCAGCAGCTTCACGGAACTCGGCAATCTGGTCGAAGGACAGGTAGCGGTAAACGTCGGCCGCCATGCTGTCGATCTTGCCAGCGTATTCCATGTACTCCTCGACGGTCGGCAGGCGACCCAGGATCGAAGCGACGGACGCAAGCTCAGCCGAAGCCAGGTAGACGTTCGCGCCGTCGCCCAGACGGTTCGGGAAGTTACGGGTCGAGGTCGACACCACGGTGCTGTTCGGCTCAACGCGTGCCTGGTTACCCATGCACAGCGAGCAGCCTGGCATTTCCATGCGGGCGCCGGCCTTGCCGTAGATGCCGTAGTAGCCTTCTTCGGTCAGTTGGTGAGCGTCCATCTTGGTCGGCGGCGACAGCCACAGACGGGTTGGCAGCTGACCCTTGACCTGATCCAGCAGTTTACCGGCAGCGCGGAAGTGACCGATGTTGGTCATGCACGAACCGATGAACACTTCGTCGATTTTCTCGCCAGCAACGCTGGACAGCAGACGGGCGTCGTCCGGGTCGTTCGGCGCGCACAGTACAGGCTCGCTGATATCGGCCAGATCGATTTCGATGACTTCGGCGTACTCGGCGTCGGCATCGGCTTCCATCAACTGCGGGTTGGCGATCCAGGCTTCCATCGCTTGAGCACGACGCTCCAGGGTACGCGCATCGCCGTAGCCTTCGCCGATCATCCAGCGCAGCAGGGTGATGTTGGACTGCAGGTACTCGGTGATCGACTCTTTCGACAGCTTGATGGTGCAACCGGCAGCCGAACGTTCGGCCGAGGCGTCGGACAGTTCGAACGCCTGTTCCAGGGTCAGACCTTCCAGGCCTTCGATTTCCAGGATGCGGCCGGAGAAGGCGTTTTTCTTGCCTTTCTTCTCGACGGTCAGCAGACCGTTCTGGATGGCGAAGTAAGGAATGGCATGAACCAGGTCACGCAGGGTGATGCCAGGTTTCATTTTGCCTTTGAAGCGCACCAGGATCGATTCCGGCATGTCCAGCGGCATGACGCCGGTGGCAGCGGCGAACGCGACCAGGCCGGAACCGGCCGGGAACGAGATGCCCATCGGGAAACGGGTGTGCGAGTCACCACCGGTACCGACGGTGTCCGGCAGCAGCATGCGGTTCAGCCACGAGTGGATGATGCCGTCGCCCGGACGCAGGGAAACACCGCCGCGGGTCATGATGAAGTCAGGCAGGGTGTGGTGGGTGGTCACGTCGATCGGCTTTGGATAGGCCGCGGTGTGGCAGAAGGACTGCATCACCAGATCAGCGGAGAAGCCCAGGCACGCCAGGTCTTTCAGTTCGTCACGGGTCATTGGACCGGTGGTGTCCTGAGAACCTACGGTGGTCATCTTCGGTTCGCAGTAGGTGCCAGGACGAACGCCTTTGCCTTCTGCCAGACCGCAAGCCTTGCCGACCATTTTCTGCGCCAGGGTGAAGCCCTTGGTGCTTTCAGCCGGTGCTTCCGGCTTCTTGAACAGGTCGAACGCTGGCAGACCCAGTTCGGCGCGAGCCTTCTCGGTCAGGCCACGGCCGATGATCAGCGGGATACGGCCGCCGGCGCGGACTTCGTCCAGCAGGACCGGGGTTTTCATTTCGAAGGTGGTGATGACTTCGTCGGTACCGTGCTTGCAGACTTTGCCTGCGTGCGGGTACAGGTCGATCACGTCGCCCATGTTCATGTTCGATACGTCGAACTCGATTGGCAGTGCGCCGGCATCTTCCATGGTGTTGTAGAAGATCGGGGCAATTTTGCTGCCGAAGCAGAAACCGCCAGCGCGCTTGTTCGGCACGTAAGGGATGTCGTCGCCGAAGAACCACAGAACCGAGTTGGTCGCCGATTTACGCGAGGAACCGGTACCGACCACGTCACCGACGTAGGCGATAGGGAAGCCCTGGCCGCGCATTTCTTCGATCTGCTTCATCGGGCCGGTCTTGCCTTGCTCGTCCGGAACGATGCCGTCACGGGCCATTTTCAGCATGGCCAGGGCGTGCAGCGGGATGTCTGGACGCGACCAGGCGTCAGGAGCAGGGGACAGGTCGTCGGTGTTGGTTTCGCCAGTCACCTTGAAGACGCGCAGGCTGATCTTGTCGGCCAGCACCGGACGCTTCTTGAACCACTCGCCGTCAGCCCAGGATTGCAGCACGGCCTTGGCGTGAACGTTGCCGTTCTTGGCCTTTTCAGCCACGTCGTGGAAGGCATCGAACATCAGCAGGGTGTGCTTGAGTTCCTCGGCGGCCACTGGCGCCAGCTCGGCGTTGTCCAGCAGTTCAACCAGGGTCACGATGTTGTAGCCGCCCTGCATGGTGCCGAGCAGTTCTACAGCGCGCTTCTTGTCCAGCAGAGGGGAGGAGACTTCGCCCTTGGCCAGTGCGGAGAGGAAACCGGCCTTGACGTAGGCGGCTTCGTCCACTCCTGGTGGTACGCGATTGGTGATCAGGTCAACGAGGAAAGCTTCTTCGCCAGCCGGAGGATTCTTCAGCAGCTCGACCAGGCCTGCAGTTTGTTCGGCGTTAAGCGGCTGGGGAACGATACCCAGGGCTGCACGCTCTTCGATATGTTTGCGGTAGGCTTCAAGCACAGTTATTACCCTCATCAGTGGTCCCAAATGGGTGTCCGGGACGCTCATCCCGAAATTGCCGTACTCATGCTCCTCACGACGTTGTGGGTCGTTCGGCCAGAATTACCGGCAATTCCTTACAGAAGCTGCTTTCAAAGTTTTACGCCTGCAGAACGGGGAGCTGATGAGGGTTGGCGTATGGCTTTTCCCCGCTGGAAAAACCTTACGCCAACACCGCTCTGAAGGAACGACTGTGCTCGTGACGCTTTGAAAACAGCTTCTAACGGACATTGGCGCCTAAAAAGGCTGGCTGATTCTACGGCAAAAAAAATTTAAAGGTAAGTCGCGCTCTATTGGACTTTGGTTGCGTTGTGCGCAGGTGGGGCAAACCCTGATCCGGCGCTTGCCCCTGACGTTTGAGGGGTGATGAATGGCGGACAAAGGGCTAACATGCCGACCTGTTCCGCGTTTCAAGTGTTTTGCCCACTCTATGCCCAATCAGACCATCAAGACCCCCTGCGTCGGCCTCTGCTCCACCGTTTACGGTGATCTGGTGTGCCGTGGCTGCAAGCGTTTCCACCATGAAGTGATCCATTGGAACGGTTACAACGAGGAGGAAAAGCGCGCGGTCTGGCTGCGTCTTGAGCAATTGCTGTCACAAGTGATGGCGAGCAAGGTCGAGGTCTTCGATCCGGCGCGTCTGCGCCTGCAACTGGAACAGCGCAAGATCCGCTTCGTGCCGCATCAGTCGGAATATTGCTGGGCGTATCAGCTGATCGCCCGGGGCGCGCGGGTGATCATTAATCTGGAAGCCTACGGCATGGTGCTGCTGCCGGAGTTTCGCGACTGGAACCTGCCGGAACTGCGCGATGCCATTGATCGGGAATTTTTCCTGCTGTCGGAAGCGCACTATCAGCGCTACATCGCGCCCGGTTTTCTTAAGGATGCGCTCGGCGACTGAGGTTGGCTTGCGGCCAGGGAGATTGCTCCCTGGCCGCAAAGGTCAATGCTTGACCGCCAACTCCACCAGATGGTCTTCAACCTCCTGAGGCTTGAGCACCAGCACGTCGCTTTCCAGCTGATCCAGCACCTGTTCGGCGGTATTGCCAATTAACGCACCGGATACCCCGCTGCGCGCCACGGTGCCGATCACCGTCACCGCCGCCTGCAGCTTGTGCGCCATGAACGGAATCAGCACATCGGCCGGGCCTTCCTCGACGTGCAGGTGAGCGTCATCGATGTCGAATTCAGCCTGAAACGCCCGGCATTGCTCGCGGTAGCGCGCCTCGATGGTTTCCTTGAGCTGGAACGTCGGGTCGGCCGCCGACAGCATCGGCGACGGATGAGCGGTAATTACGTGCAGATGCCCCTTGGCCAAGCTGGCGATGTCGAACCCATGGTCGATGATCGTGGTGTGCAGATGACGGTGTTCGCCGTCGGCATTGCCCACGTCGACCGCCGCCAGAATCACCTTGTCCTTCCACGAACCGGCGGTTTTCACCAGCAGCACGGGAGTAGGGCAATGGCGCAGCAGTTTCCAGTCCGCCGGGGTCAGCAGGGCCTTCTTCAGCGAGCTGTCGGGGAAATGCTGTTTGATCACCAGCCCGCAACCTTCGGCCTGCTGCACGTCGATGATGGTTTCGTGCAGGCTCTCGTTCCACGCCTGTTCGGTGGTGACGCTGTAGCCGTCCGCCAGCAGCGCGGCCTTGAGCACGCTGAGCATGCCGGCGTGATCGTGCTTTTTGTCGCAGACCAGCAGGTGCAGATGGGCCTGGGTCACCCCGGCGATCAGCTTGGCGCGCTTGAGCGCCAGGCTTTCCGCGTGTTCGGGTTCGATAACCACCAGAATGCTGCGAATGGCTTGCATAGCGGAGTCTCCAGCAATGAAAAGGCACGGCGTTGCACAACTATAGTTGCTGCTGCCGTGCCTGCGACTTGATGCATATCAACGCCGGCCGCTGGTGGTCTGCGGGCAGGCCGGTATAATCGGCGCCCTTCGCTCGAACACCTTTTGACCGTGAGCCCCATGATCCTTCCCGAAATCCACGAATTCCTTGGTTGCCGCACGCCTGACGCCTGGGTCCAGGCCGCGCTGGCCGATCAGGAAACCCTGCTGATCGACCACAAGAACTGCGAGTTCAAGGCCGCCAGCACCGCCTTGAGCCTGATCGCCAAGTACCATTCCCATGTCGATCTGATCAACATGATGTCGCGTCTGGCCCGGGAAGAACTGGTGCACCACGAGCAGGTGATGCGCATCATGAAGCGACGCAAGATCGAACTGCGCCAGCTGCATGCCGGCCGTTATGCCTCGAGCCTGCGCAAAGTGGTGCGCAGCCATGAACCGGTGAAACTGGTCGACACCCTGGTGGTCGGCGCCTTTATCGAAGCGCGCAGTTGCGAGCGGTTCGAAGCGCTGGTGCCGCACCTGGACGAAGAACTCGGCAAGTTCTACTTCGGCCTGCTGAAAAGCGAGGCCAGGCATTTCCAGGGTTACCTGAAACTGGCCTACCAGTACGGTGACGCCAAGGACATCGCCCAGGTGATCGAGAAAGTTCGCGCCGCCGAGCAGGACCTGATCGAATCGCCGGACGAGGAATTCCGCTTCCACAGCGGCGTACCCGTCGCGGCATGAATTGTTAAAAACTCTTAAGAGTATGAAACATCAACGAAAACCGGCCCCGGAGCCCGGTTTTTGCTGCCTGCGATAAACGACTCGCCCGCGAATGCCGCCATAATGGCGCCCACTTCACAAAGCGGTTGGCGGCGGTTGTTATGGATAACCTGGGTTTTGGCAGAGTCCTGCTGGTGGAAGACGATGAGCGGCTGGCCGCGCTGATCGCCCACTTTCTCGAACAACACGGCTACGAGGTGCGCACGGTGCATCGCGGCGACCTGGCCGTGGCCGCGTTTCTCGAATTCAAGCCCAAAGTGGTGGTGCTCGACTTGATGCTGCCGGGGCAGAGTGGCCTGCACGTATGCCGGGAAATCCGCAGCGTGTCGGACACACCGATTGTCATCCTGACCGCCAAGGAAGATGACCTCGACCACATTCTGGGCCTGGAGTCCGGCGCCGATGACTACGTGATCAAACCGATCAAGCCGCCGGTTCTGCTCGCACGCCTGCGGGCTCTGCAACGCCGGCAGGTGCCGGACAGCGGCGTGGTCAGTTCACTGGAGTTCGGCAACCTGATCATCGACCGCAGTTGCCGCGAAGTGCGTCTGGCGGGCGAGCTGATCGAGCTGACCACCATGGAATTCGAGCTGCTGTGGCTGCTGGCCAGCGCCGCCGGCAAGATCCTGTCGCGCGATGACATTCTCAACCGCATGCGCGGCATCGCCTTCGATGGCCTCAACCGCAGCGTCGACGTTTACATCAGCAAGTTGCGCAACAAACTCAAGGACAACCCTCGCGAGCCGGTGTGCATCAAGACCGTGTGGGGCAAGGGTTACCTGTTCAATCCGTTCGCGTGGGAGTTGTAGATGCTGCGGTTATTTCTCGGGCTGTTTCTGGTGATGACCGTCGGGCTGGTGGCGGCGCTGCAAACCGTCGAACACACCTTCAACGCCTTGCTCGACAACCAGATGCAGGCCTACAACCGTGAAGCGGTGCGCGGTCAGGCCTGGTCGCTGGTCGAACACATGCGCGACCAGCAGGGCGCGGCGCGCGAGGCGCAACTGGAGGCGTTACGGCCGCACTACGGGCTGACGCTGAGTCTGGTCGAGGCTGACCAATTGAACCTCAACGATCAGGAAAAAGCCGAACTGGCCCAGGATCTGTTGGTAATTCGCGATGACTACACCCAGTTCATCAGCAACATCGACGGTGGTTCGCAGTTGCTCAGCATCAAGCTGCCGCCCGAGCCGAGTCTGATGCCGTTCTACATTGCCGGGGCCTACCTGATGCTGGCTGTGCTGCTCGGCATCGTCCTGTACTTCTGGGTTCGTCCGCACTGGCGCGATCTGGAAAAACTGCGGCTGGCCGCCGAGCGCTTCGGCGACAACGACCTCTCGGTGCGGATTCAGCTGTCCAAACGCTCGAACATCCGCGACCTGGCCGGCCACTTCAACCTGATGGCGGCGCGCATCGAAGGCCTGATCGCCAATCAGCGCGAACTGACCAACGCGGTCTCCCACGAACTGCGCACGCCGATTGCCCGGTTGTCGTTCGAGCTCGATCAGCTCAAGCAGCAACCGGACGCCAGCCAGAACCGCGAACTGATCGCCGACATGTATGCCGACCTCGGCGAGCTGGAAGAAATGGTCTCCGAACTGCTGACCTACGCCAGCCTCGAACGTGGCGCGACGGTGATTACCCGCGAAAACATTCAGGCCGCCAACTGGCTCGACAGCGTGGTCGGCAGCGTGGCGCTGGAGGCCGAGGCCGCCGGGGTGCAGCTATTGATCGTTGATTGCCGGGTCGATGAAGTACGGATCGAACCGCGGTTCATGGCGCGGGCGGTGATCAATCTGCTGCGCAATGCCATTCGCTATGCCGAGCAGCGTGTCGAGGTGTCGCTGGTGCGCATCGGCGATCAATACGAAGTGCAGGTCAACGATGACGGCCCGGGCGTGCCGCTGGATGGACGGGAGAAAATCTTCGAACCGTTCTCGCGTCTGGACGCCAGCCGCGACCGCCGCACGGGCGGCTTCGGCCTCGGCCTGGCGCTGGTGCGGCGGGTGTCGCAATCCCATGGCGGGCAGGTCGAGGTCGGCGATTCATCATGGGGCGGGGCGTCGTTCCGCATGACCTGGGCGCATCTGGATTAATGACTCTCCCTTCCCGGAAATGGAGGCAGTCGATTAACTGAGGACGTAGTCCACCGGTTTCAGCGCTGGCGGCAACGGTTCCGTTCCCAGCTCCGAGAGAATATCCCGCTCGATGCTGCGCACCAGCGCATCGGTCGGCAAATCGTTTTCATCCCGGCCGAACGGGTCTTCCAGCTCATCGGCAATCGCATCCAGCCCGAAGAAGGTGTAGCTGACAATCGCCGTGAACAGCGGCGTCAGCCAGCCCAGCGGTTCGGCCATGGCGAACGGCAGCAGGATGCAAAACAGATAAATCGTACGGTGCAGCAGCAAGGTGTACGGGAAGGGCAGCGGCGTGTTCTTGATCCGCTCGCACACGGCCTGTGCTTGGGTCAGGCTGGTCAGGTGATTGGCCAGCAGCATGTAGCGCCACTCGCTGAGATCACCGGCCTCATGCAGATCGGAACATTGTTGACCGACGGTTTGCAGGATGCGCCCGCTGTAATCCGGCACCTGCGCATCGTGCTGCGGGGTGATCCATTCGGCGCTGGCGGCGGCTTCGTCTTCCCGGCGCAACCGCGCATTCAGCGCATGGGCAAAACCTGCGAGGTTGAGCAGCAACAGACGGCGCTGCGCAGATTCGCGAATCACATGGGTCTCGCGGATCACCGAGCGCACATGCACGATCACTTCGCCCCAGGCCTTGCGCGCTTCGTACCAGCGGTCGTAGCAGGCGTTGTTGCGAAAATTCATGAAGATCGACAGCGACAGGCCGAGCAGGGTGAACGGTGTGGCGTTGACCTTGGTGAAGTTGCTCGGGTGGAGCATTTCCACCAGCACGATGGCCGACGCCAGCAGCGTCACCATCAGGGCGCGCAGGGCGATGCGCTTGGCAATCGAGCCCTTGAGGGTGAAGAGAATGGCGAATTGATTGACCTTGGGTCGGATAATCATGCGGCTCTCTGCCTTGCAAACGTGGCGGATCAGCCGCCGGTCATGTTCATGAAACGCACCACTTGCACGTCGTCGTTCACTTCAAAGTTGTGCCGGTAAGGCTTGAGTTTCATCGCTTCGATGATGGCTTTCTCGAGCCGTTCCGGTTGGCCCGGATGAGCCCGCAGCACCGCTTTCAGATCCACCGAATGCTCGTTCCCCAGACACAGTAGCAAACGCCCCTCGACCGTCAGCCGCACCCGGTTGCAGGTGCCGCAGAAGTTGTGGCTGTGGGGCGAAATAAACCCCAGCCGAATGTGCGGCGCTTCCGCCAGGCGCCAGTAACGCGACGGGCCCTGGGTCGATTCGGCGGAGTCGATCAGGGTGTAGCGCTCGGCGATCTTTTCGCGCACCTGAGTGCTGGAAAAGAACGACTCGGCGCGGCTGTGTTCGCTGATGATCCCCAGCGGCATTTCCTCGATGAAGGAAATATCCAGATCCCGCTCGATGGCGAACTGCACCAGATCATTGATCTCGTGATCGTTGCGGCCCTGCATCACCACGCAGTTGAGTTTAGTGCGGGTAAATCCGGCGGCGCGTGCGGCGTCGATGCCGTCGATCACCTGGCCCAGGTCGCCGGTGCGGGTCATCTGCTTGAAGCGCTCGGCATCAAGGCTGTCGAGGCTGACGTTGAGGCGTTTGACCCCGGCATCGAACAGCGGGCTGGCGAGTTTGCCGAGTTGCGAGCCGTTGGTGGTCAGGCACAGTTCGCGCAGGCCGGGCAGGGCGGCGATCTGCTTGCACAAGCCGACGACGCCGGGACGAATCAGCGGCTCGCCGCCGGTCAGGCGAATCTTGCGGGTGCCCAGTGCAACGAAACTCTGCGCCAGTTGATAGATCTCCTCCAGCGTCAGCACCCGTTGGCGCGGCAAAAACTGCATGTCTTCGGCCATGCAATACACGCAGCGGAAGTCGCAGCGGTCGGTGACCGACATGCGCAGGTAGTCGACGCGGCGGTTGTAACCATCGATCAAGACGCGCTCTGACATGACAGCCTCGCTTGGGTGAAATCCGCTATTGAAGGGATTGGGTCGGCGCAGATTATGAGCAACTTCGAACAGCGTCCAATCACTCTTGATTACCGGCCGATTGATGCTGTCGATGATGAAAAATTTATTCGTCATTTTTCCCTTCCTGGTTTTGCAAGTGCCCGGATTTAAAGGGATTAAGTTGGTGATAGATGCTTTCGATAACGCAGTCATTAATAGCGATTAGACAAGTTTTTGCAGCGGTTTCTATCCTTGGCCCCGTCAAACGAAACGACCGCTTTTTTAACTTGAAAGTCAGTCGTCGCTGTTTAAACCCGATCAGGTTTTTGCCTGTGTGCATCGTCGTGGAGAAGTCCCATGTCACAAGTCGACCGTTACAAACCCTACAAGGGCGCCGCTGCGGGTTGGGGCGCTGTGATCAGCCTCACCAAGAACTGGCTGGGCAGTGAAAATGCCCTGAAAAACATCCGCGCCATGCTCAAGACCAACCAGAACGGCGGCTTCGACTGCCCCGGTTGCGCCTGGGGTGAAGCACCCGGCGCGAGCATGTTGAAGTTCTGCGAGAACGGCGCCAAAGCGGTGAACTGGGAAGCCACGGGCCGCCTGGTCGATCCGGCGTTCTTCAACAAGTACACAGTCTCGAGCCTGGCCGAGCAAAGTGATTACTGGCTTGAGTATCAGGGCCGGATCACCCATCCGATGCGCTACGACGCGCGGGTCGACCGCTATGTCGAAACCACCTGGGACGACGCCTTTGCGCTGATCGCCAAGCACCTCAAAGGCCTGAAATCGCCCCACGAGGCCGAGTTCTACACCTCGGGTCGCGCCAGCAACGAAGCGGCGTTTCTCTATCAGTTGTTCGTCCGCGCCTACGGCACCAACAATTTCCCCGACTGCTCGAACATGTGCCACGAAGCCAGCGCCGTCAGCATGGGCGAGAGCCTGGGCGTCGGCAAAGGCACGGTGGTCTATGAAGACCTGCACCACGCCGACGCGATTTTCGTGATCGGCCAGAACCCCGGCACCAACCACCCGCGCATGCTCGAACCGCTGCGTGAAGCGGTGAAACGTGGCGCTCAAGTGGTGTGCATCAACCCGCTCAAGGAGCGTGGGCTGGAGCGATTCCAGAATCCGCAAAACCCGATCGAGATGCTCAGCAACGGCTGGGAAGCGACCAACACCGCGTACTTCCGCCCGGCACTGGGCGGCGACATGGCGATGATTCGCGGCATGGCCAAATTCCTGCTGGAGTGGGAGCGCGAAGCCCAGGCCACTGGCGGCGAACCGGTGTTCGATCACGCCTTCATTGCCGAGCACACGTCGGGTCTCGACAGCTACCTGGCCGAAGTCGATGCCACGAGCTGGGAGCACATCGTCGAGCAGTCCGGCGTGCCGCTGCATGACATCGAACTGGCCGCGCGCATGTACGCCCGCGCCAAGAGCGTGATCATGTGCTGGGCCATGGGCCTGACCCAGCACGTACACTCGGTGCCGACTCTGCAGGAAGTCATCAACCTGCAACTGTTGCGCGGCAACGTTGGCCGTCCGGGCGCCGGGCTGTCGCCGGTGCGTGGGCACAGTAACGTGCAGGGCGACCGCACCATGGGCATCAACGAACTGGCCCCGACCGAGCTGATGGACGCCCTGGAAAAACGCTTCAACTTCAAGGTGCCGCGCATGCACGGCCACAACACGGTGATGGCGATTGGCGCCATGGAACGTGGCGAAGCCAAGGTGTTTATCGGGCTCGGCGGCAACTTCGCCCAGGCCACGCCGGACACCCCGCGCACCCACGCCGCGATGCGCAAACTCGACCTCACCGTGCACATTTCGACCAAGCTCAACCGCAGCCATCTGGTGACCGGGCGTGATGCGTTGATCCTGCCGTGCCTCGGTCGTACCGACATTGATGTCCAGGCCGAAGGTCCGCAAGGCGTGACGGTGGAAGACACCTTCAGCATGGTGCATTTGTCGTTCGGCCAACTGAAGCCGAAGTCGGCGCACCTGAAATCCGAGCCGGCGATCATTGCCGGGATCGCCGCCGCCACATTGGGCAAACACCCGATCGACTGGGAATGGGCGGTGGGCGACTACGGGCGCATCCGCAACCTGATCGCCGACGTGATTCCGGGCTTCGAGAATTTCAATGAGAAGCTGCTGACCCCCGGTGGTTTCCACCTCGGCAACAACGCCTCAGACCGGGTCTGGAAAACCGAATCCGGCAAGGCCCAGTTCACCCCGTGTGTGCTGCCGGAACATCTGATCAGCGAAGGCGTGCGCAACCTGCCGGTCAAACCGCATCTGATCCTGCAAACCATGCGTTCCCACGATCAGTACAACACCACGCTGTACGGCCTCGATGACCGTTATCGCGGTGTATACGGGATGCGCGACGTGGTGTTCGCCAACGAGCAGGACATCCGCCGGCTCGGTTTTGAACCGGGGCAAAAGGTCGATCTGGTGGCGCTGTGGGGCGACGAGCGTGAGCGTCGGGTCAGCGGTTTCACCCTGATCGCCTACGACATTCCCGCCGGGCAGGCTGCCGCGTACTACCCGGAAACCAATCCGCTGGTGCCGCTGGAAAGTTACGGTGACCGCACCTACACGCCGACCTCCAAATTCGTGGCGATCCGCCTCGAAGCGGCCGAGGCGAGCAACCTGATCCCGTCGTCGGTGGCCTGACCGACCCACGCGATCCAACCCTTTTGCAATTTGACTGGCTGCAGGCGTTCGCGCCTGGCGGTGGCCCGGCCGTGTGCTGCCGCTTTTCAGCCTGGATGAGGACATCATCATGTTCAACCTGGAGGCACTGGACCTGGCGCGAATTCAATTCGCGTTCACGGTTTCGTTCCACATCATTTTCCCGGCGATCACCATTGGTCTGGCGAGTTTCCTGGCGGTACTCGAAGGCCTGTGGCTGAAAACCGGTAACGACACTTACCGCGATCTTTACCACTTCTGGTCGAAGATCTTCGCCGTCAACTTCGGCATGGGCGTGGTGTCGGGGCTGGTCATGGCGTACCAGTTCGGCACCAACTGGAGCGGATTTTCCGACTTCGCCGGCAGCGTCACCGGGCCGTTGCTGACCTATGAAGTGCTGACCGCGTTCTTCCTCGAGGCCGGGTTCCTCGGGGTGATGCTGTTCGGCTGGAACCGTGTCGGCCGTGGCTTGCACTTCTTCGCCACGGTGATGGTCGCCATCGGCACGCTGATCTCGACCTTCTGGATTCTCGCCTCCAACAGCTGGATGCAGACCCCGCAAGGCTTCGAAATTGTCGACGGTCGGGTGATGCCGGTTGACTGGCTGGCGATCGTGTTCAACCCGTCGTTCCCGTTCCGTCTGGCGCACATGGCGATTGCCGCGTTCGTCGCCACGGCGTTCTTTGTCGGCGCTTCGGCGGCCTGGCATTTGCTGCGCGGCAACGACAGCAAACCGGTGCGCAAGATGTTTTCCATGGCGCTGTGGATGGCGCTTATCGTCGCGCCGATTCAAGCGGTGGTCGGTGACGCCCATGGCTTGAACACCCTGGAACACCAACCGGCAAAAATCGCCGCCATCGAAGGCCACTGGGAAAACCCCGACAACGGGCCGACCCCGCTGGTGCTGTTCGGCATCCCGGACATGCAGGCGGAGAAGACCAAATACGCGATCGAGATTCCGTACCTCGGCAGCCTGATCCTCACCCACAGCCTCGACAAGCAGATTCCGGCGCTCAAGAGCTTCCCGAAAGAAGACCGGCCGAACTCGACCGTGATTTTCTGGAGCTTCCGCGTGATGGCCGGGCTGGGCATGTTGATGATTCTGGTCGGTGTGCTGGGCCTGGCGTTGCGGCGCAACGGCAAGGTCTACCGGCATCGCGGCTTCCAGCGGCTGGTGCTGCTGATGGGGCCGAGCGGACTGATTGCGCTGCTGGCGGGGTGGATCACCACCGAAGTCGGGCGTCAGCCGTGGGTGGTGTACGGCCTGATGCGCACCCATGACGCCGCGTCCCATCACTCGGTGGCGCAGATGAGCACCTCGCTGGCGCTGTTCGTCGTCATCTACTGCACGGTGTTCACCGTGGGCATCGGCTACATGATGAAACTGGTGAGCAAGGGCCCGCAGCCGCACCACGAACACCCGCCCGAAGGCACTCAGGTGCAGACCCCGCGCCGGCCACTTTCGGCGGTCACCGACAACCTCGAATCCGCGACCCGGATCCACTGAAAAAGGAGCGTTGAGTCATGGGTATTCAAGGTATCGATCTCTCGTTGATCTGGGGCGTGATCATTGCCTTCGGGGTGATGATGTACGTGATCATGGACGGCTTCGATCTGGGCCTCGGGATCCTGTTCCCGATGATCAGCGACGAGCAGGAACGCGACGTGATGATGAACACCGTCGCACCGGTGTGGGACGGCAACGAAACCTGGCTGGTGCTCGGCGGGGCGGCGTTGTACGGCGCGTTTCCGCTGGCTTACGGGGTGATTCTCGAGGCGCTGTATCTGCCGCTGATCTTCATGCTCGCTGGGTTGATTTTCCGCGGTGTGGCGTTCGAGTTTCGCTTCAAGGCACCGGCTGAAAAACGCCATCTGTGGGACTGGGCGTTCATTGGCGGTTCGCTGCTGGCGACGTTCTCCCAGGGCGTGGTGATCGGCGCGTATGTGGCGGGGATTCCGGTGGTGGATCGGCAGTTCGCCGGTGGCGGTCTTGACTGGCTGGCACCGTTTCCGCTGGTCTGCGGCGTCGGTCTGGTGATCGCCTACGCCTTGCTCGGCAGCACCTGGTTGCTGGTCAAGACCGAAGGCATGCTCGAATCGCGGATGCGTCACTACAGCCGTCCACTGGCGTGGCTGCTGCTGGCGATGGTGGTGGTGATCGGCGTGTGGACGCTGCAACTGCACCCGGAACTGGCCGGCCGCTGGTTCAACCATGCGCACCTGACCGTGTTCGCCGGGCTAGTGGTGTTGGCTGTGCTGGCGCTGTTCGGTCTGTTGCGCTCGCTGCGTCAGCGCCACACCCACTGGCCGTTCGTGTTCACCCTGGTGCTGATGTTTCTCGGCTACATCGGGCTGGCGCTGAGCATCTGGCCGAACATCATCCCGCCCTCGGTCAGCCTGTGGGCGGCGGCTTCACCGGCCACCAGTCAGTTGTTCGCCTTGATCGGCGCGCTGTTCATCCTGCCGGTGATCCTGATGTACACCTTCTGGAGCTACTACGTGTTCCGCGGCAAAGTGAGGATTGGCGATGGCTACCATTGAGATGCGTGAAGTGAAAAGCCGCTGGTACAAACGCCTGGGCTGGTTGCTGTTGATCTGGTCCGGCAGCGTGGTTTCGCTGGCGGTGGTGGCGAGCCTGCTGAAACTGGCGATGTACGCGGCGGGGATGAGAACTCACTGAGCATAAAAAAACCGGAGCCTGGCTCCGGTTTTTTATTGCCTGCATATTGCATCCCTGCACACCCCCTGTGGGAGCCAGCCTGCTGGCGATCGCGATCTTTCAGTCTGTGAAGATGTGATGGCCTCATCGCGAGCAGGCTCGCTCCCACAAGGGCAGCGGTGGATTCAAGTCATCATTCGCCGCCAAACATCGCGGTCCAGTAAATCCCGGCGCTGCTCTTCGGATCGACTGCGTAAGCAGCGCCCAGTTCGCGGTACTGCGGGTTCATCAGGTTGGCGCAATGACCGGGGCTGGCGAGCCAGCCGGCGACGACCTTCTGCACCGTGTCCTGCCCGGCGGCGATGTTCTCGCCGACCTGCTGGCCGCTGTAGCCGGCCAGTTCCGCGCGGTCGCCGGGAGTGCCGCCGTTGCGGTCCTTGTGGTCGAAATAATTGTTGTTGGCCATCTCGCGGCTGTGTTCCTGGGCAACGCCGCCGAGCACTGCGTTCCACGCCAGCGGCGCAGTTGCTGCGAAGGCCTGACTGCCGCACTGGCGCGGTTGGGCGCGGGCGGCATTGAGTTGTTCGAGGAGTTTCTGGCCTTCCGCCTGACCGTCGCCGAGGCGGGCGGACAGCAGCGGTCGGGCCAGAGTGATGCGCCAGTCACGGTCGGCGCGACTGACGCCGATATCGACGAACTGCGGATCCAGCACCACCTGACAGAAGCTTTCCTGAATCGCCTTCATCGCCGACGCCGCGTCCCGTGGTCCGTTCAGGGTGATCGCCTGCACGTTGACCATCGGGTAGCGAGCGCTAGACATCGCCTGCTGCAAATCCACCACGCCGGTGGCCGGCAGAATCAGGCGCGGATCGGCCGACAGCGGCGGCAATTCGCTGGACGCCTGGCTGCCACAACGCTGCGGCTGGCTGCGGTAGCTGTTGATCGATTCGATCAATTGCGACTCGTCGGTGGCCATGGCCGAAGTGGCCAGCGCCAGGCCCACGGACAACGCGGCGAGTCGCAGAACGGATGGCATGAAGCGCATGGAAATCTCCCTTGGGCTGAGTGCGCACATCATGCGCGAAAGGGCCCCGGTTGGTGCAATGTCTTTTTCTTCATGGCACGGATTTTTCTGCGGAACGATGCTGTGAAAATTGCCGTCTACACTTCGCGAAGAGCCCGGGATCCGGGCGTCTCAACCACGTAACACTTTGCCCGCAGCGGGCCCTGCCGGAAGAATGATCATGGGATTGAACGGGTTGCTTTGCTGTCTTGCGTTGACCCTGCTGAGTGGTACGGCACTGGCCACCGATCAGGCGCCGATCAAGGAAAAGGCCGAAGCGAAAGCCGAAGTACTGGAAGAGAAAGCGGCCGACAAGCCCGACGCGCCCCCGGCACCCAAATCCGAAGCCATCACCCCGACCGAAGCGCAGGCGGTTGACCCCGCCGGTGCTGCGCCGCTGGACGATCCGATCACCTGTCTGGCGCGCAGCATCTATTGGGAAGCCAAGGGCAAGGACACCGCCGACATGGAAGGCGTGGCCAGTGTGGTGATGAATCGCTTGGGGCATGACGGCTTTCCAGGCACGGTCTGCGCGGTGGTCAAGCAGGGCTCGGAAAGCAGGAGCTGCCAGTTTTCGTGGTGGTGTGACGGGCGTCCGGATCAGGTCAAGGAAGATGCCGAATACGCGCTGGCCAAGGAAATCGCAGGCAAGGCGCTGAACCGCCAGCTTACCGACCGCACCCACGGCGCGCTGTATTTCCACGATCGCAACGTTCATCCGAGCTGGGCGAAGGAGTACAGGAAAACCGCCGAGACCAGGAAATTCCTGTTCTATAAGCCCGCTGGCGGGGATGCGCGTTAGGCGCAGACTTCGCGCACACAATGGCGCCGTCGCACTGCATTTTCCTTGTGGGAGCAGGTTCGCTCCCACAGGGAGAACTTGGCGAAATCAGTCGCGGGGTTGTCGGGCCGGAAAGAACAGTTCAAAGCAGGTGATCCCGTCGGCGCTGCTGACGCTGTAGCGGCCCTGATGCAACTGCATGATGGTCGCGACAATCGACAGGCCCAAGCCGTTGGACTGGGCCGAGCGCTCGCGGGACGGATCGACGCGGTAGAAACGCTCGAACAGTCGCGACAGATGTTCCGCCGGAATCGTCGCGCCCTGGTTGCGTACCCGCAGGTAGCTGCCGTCCGCTTCAGCGATGGCTTCGACCTGCAACGTCGAATCCGCCGCGCCGTACTTGATCGCGTTGGCGCACAGGTTGGCCAGGGCCCGCCGCAGCAGCATCGGCTCGGCCCAGATCACGCCGCTGCCACTGGCCTCGATGGTGACGCCGACGTCCGCCGCCAGCCCTTCGAAGTAATCGGCAATGCGCTGCATCTCATCGCCGGCGTCCAGCTCCTGCCGCTGACTCAGTGCGCTGGCCGGGTCGGTGCGGGCAAGAAACAGCATGTTGTCGAGCATCCGCGCCAGCCGCTCGAGTTCTTCGACGTTGGAGGCGAGCAACTGCTGATAGGCGTCCACGCTGCGGCTCTGTTGCAACGCGACCTGGGTTTCGCCAAGCAGGTTGTTGATCGGCGTGCGCAGTTCGTGGGCCATGTCGGTGGAGACCTGGCTCAGTTGCGCAACCCCTCGGTCGAGCCGGTCAAGCATCGCATTGAAAGCTTCGATCATCGGTTGCAATTCCCGGGGCGTGCCGTGGCGGTGGAGGCGTTCGCCGAGGTTGGCGATGCCGATCCCGTGGGCATGCCGGGCAATCCGCCGCAATGGCAGCAAACCGCGATACACCAGCAGGCAGCCGACCAGCGCCAGCACAATCGCGGCCAATGAAGCGAGGCCGTACACGCTGAGCCGGTAATTGGCGAGCATTGCCGTGCGCTCGGTCATCAGGCGTCCGGTGAGCACCTGCAGGTTGCCCAGATCGCCCGAGTCGATGGTCGCCGCCACCGCCGAAAACGGCACACCGTCGACGCTCGGCAAGTGCTGTACATCGCTCAGGGCCATCGGGTGATCGATCGGTACGGCGGGCAAGTTCGGGGTGGCGAGGTTGCCGGGGTTGACCACCAGCAACGGCGGCTGGCCGGGTGCGCCGATGGTCAGCAAGGCTTCGCGGTTGCCGAGCATGTTCTGAAACAGCGCCGGCTTGTTCTTGATCAGTTCCAGGGTGTTGCTGTCGTTGAGGAAGGTGCGCAACTGATCGACGCGACTGACCAACTGGATGTCGTCGCGGCGAATCAGAGCTGCTTCCAGTTGGTTGTACAGCGCCGCGCCCAGGCCTGCCAGCGCGGCGAAGGCGAGCACGGCGAAGACCAGCGCCAGACGCAAGGTCAGAGAGTAAGTGCCGGCGATTTTCATGGCTGGGTATCGAAGCGGTAGCCGATGCCGCGCACGCTGTGGATCAGCTTGAGCGGGAACGGATCGTCGATTTTCGCCCGCAGGCGGCGTACGGCGACATCGACCACGTTGGTGTCGCTGTCGAAATTCATGTCCCACACCCGCGAGGCGATCAGCGAGCGCGACAGCACCTGGCCGGTGTGGGTGGCGAACAGTTGCAGCAGGGCGAATTCCTTGTTGGTCAGGGTGATCCGGTTGCCGGCGCGGCTGACCCGGCGCTTGAGCACGTCGATCTGCAGATCGGCCACCTGCAATTGCTCTTCTTCATGGATCGGCCCGCGCCGGGTCAGGGTGCGCAGGCGCGCCACCAGTTCGGCGAAGGAAAACGGCTTGATCAGGTAATCGTCAGCGCCCAATTCCAGGCCTTTGACCCGGTCGGCGATGTCATCGCGGGCGGTGAGGAACAGCACCGGCGTGTCGGTTTCCTTGCGCAGCCGGCGCAGGACTTCCCAGCCATCCATTTTCGGCATCATCACGTCCAGCACGATCACGTCGAAGTCGAACTCCAGCGCCAGGTGCAGGCCGTCGGCGCCGTCCCGGGCCAGGCTCACGCTGTAGCCCAGTTCCTGCAAGCCGTTGAGCAAATAATTGCCGGCCTTGGGTTCGTCTTCGACAACAAGGATATTCATGGCTACTGCGCCTCAATGGTCGTTGGTGCAGCCGCTGCCTTGCACTTGATAGTCCAGCACATGTTCACGGCCCTGGTGGTCGAGGTAGTCGAGCTGCGCGGGGATCACGCCGCAGGCCTGGGAAATATCGGTGCTGGAGAGGACTTTGTCGACATCCAGATGCACGAAGAAGCCGGTTTTGTCATGAATGACGGCAGCGTCCGGCGCAGGTGCGGCGAACACGGAACCGGTGGCGAGGAGGGCGGTGAAAGCGAGGATCAGGGTTTTCATGATGGGTCACTCGAGTCGTTGAAGTTGATCGGCGTTCTGGCCGGGACAACTTCAAGCTACCGGGCGATCCGCTCGGCAAACCGACAACTCGATGACAAATCTGTAATAAACCGAACCTGTGGGAGCCAGCGCACTCCCACAGAGTATTCAGCTGGCGTGGGTGCTGAGAATGCTCGCGATCTGTTGCGGCTGGCAGTTGAGGTACGGCGAGGATTTCAGCCACTGCTGATCCGGATACCAGGAGAACATGAATTGGCCGTTCTTCAGGCTGTCGATCACCCGTTTGGCAACCTGCGGTCGCACCGCCGGGCAACCCTGGCTGCGGCCCAGGCGGCCGGTACGTTTGCTCCAGAACGGGTTCACGTAGTCGGCGGCATGGATCACGATGGCGCGGTCACGGGCCATGTCGTTGATGCCTGGTTCCAGGCCGTCCATGCGCAGCGAGTAACCGTGGGTGCCCTGGTAACTTTCCTGGGTGCGGAACAGGCCGAGGCTGGATTGAAAACTGCCTTCACGGTTGGAAAACCGGGTGGCGAAGTTTTCCCCGGAGTTTGAACCATGGGCGACCAGATCACGCAGCACCAGTTTTTTCCGGGTCAGGTCGAAGATCCACAACCGGCGCTCGGTGGACGGCTGCGAATAATCGATGATCGCCAGGTGACGGGACTGCTTCGCACCGTTGTTGATCGCACATTGCATGGCGTTCAAGGCACCTTTCAGCGCCTGGGGATTGAGTTCCGGCGCGGCGTGCGCGAGGCTGGTGTACAGAACCGGCGAAGAGGTGCCGGCGGCAAAGGCTGGACTGGTCAGCACGCCAATGGCGGTGGCAGTCAGCAGAAGTCGGCGCAAAAACGTCAACATTTAAAGTGAGTCTCCACTTGCTACTTGTTTGGCACTTAGGCTCCTGACGTCCAGTCGTTCCCGGCAAGCCCGCGAATCGGGCCTGACTGTGCACCGCACCTGAGGTAAGGTTGACCGTCAATCAAGACGGCCATGGATTGGAGTAAAGCAGTTGTTCAAAAAGTACGCATGCTACTTGAGCATTTGTTTGCTCGCTGCGCCGTTTGTCGCTTGCGCCGAAGAGCCGTTGCCGGGACTTCCGACGCTGCCGCCCGTGCCGACGGAAATGCCCATCGAGCCGCAGAGCCCGCTGCAGGCTGCGCTGATCAGCCTGCCTCAGGCGTGCCCGACGATCGGCACCAGCCTCAACGGCCCGGCGCTGGATCAGTTGCGCGCATTCTACCAGCAGCAGGACTGGCTGCCGGTGTGGGCCGATGGTGGGCAATTGCCGGCCTTGCATGCGCAATTGCAGCTGTTGGCCGACGATGGCCTGAATCCGAAACGCTATCCGGTCGCACTCACCGCGCCGCAGGACGGCGAGCTGTGCGCCGACATCGAGATCAGCCGTTACTACCTGCAAGCCCTGCAGGATCTGCATTACGGCCGCCTGCTGCAATCGCACTTCGAACCGCTGTGGCATTCCGACGAAACGCCACGCGACCGTCAGGCCGAATTGCTGGCGATCGCCGTGCCGGGCGTGCACAACGTTCCCGCCGCCTTCGATCTGGCCCGGCCGCAGTTGGCGCAGTACCAGAACCTGCGTCATCTGTATGCCGCGCAGCGCCTGCAAGCCCTGCCTCAGTGGACGTCGGTGGGCAACGGCCCGTTGCTGCGTCCGGACATGGAAGACAAACGCGTGCCGGAACTGGCCCGGCGGCTGTACAGCGAAGGCTACCTGAGCAGTGTGGTCGGCACGCCGGACAACGCTTATCAAGGCGTATTGGTGGAGGCGGTGAAGCGTTTTCAGGCCAACCATTCGTTGCAGGCCGACGGGGTGGTCGGGCCGGGAACGATTGCCGAACTCAACATCAGTCCGTTGACTCGCCGCGAACAGTTGCGGGTCAACCTTGAACGTTTCCGCTGGATGGCCCAGGACATGGAGCCGGACGGTCTGCTGGTCAACGTCGCCGCTGCCGAGCTGACGCTTTATCAAGGTGGCCTGCCGGTGTGGCAGACCCGCACCCAGGTCGGGCGCGCCGAACGCCAGACCCCGCTGCTCAAATCCCGGGTCACGCGCCTGACGCTGAACCCGACCTGGACCGTGCCGCCGACCATCTGGAAGGAAGACAAACTGCCGGAAATCCGCAAGGATCAGACCTTCCTCAGCCGCCAGAACCTGCAAGTGCTTGACGCCAACGGCCAGCCGCTGGCCGCCGCCGACATCGACTGGGACAACCCCGGCAACATCCTGCTGCGTCAGGACGCCGGGCCGCGCAACCCGCTGGGGCAAATGGTCATTCGGTTCCCCAACCCGTTTTCGGTGTACCTGCATGACACCCCGAGCAAGGCGCTGTTCGACAAGGGGCCACGGGCGTTCAGTTCCGGCTGCGTGCGGGTCGAGCATCCGATGAAGCTGCGCGATTTGCTGCTCAGCCCGGCGGAGAAGGCGCGCACCGACACCTTGCTCGCCACCGGCACCACCCATGAATTCCGCCTGAGCAATCCGGTGCCTATCCTCATGACTTACTGGACGGCCCAGGTCGATGGCCAGGGTCGCGTGCTTTACGCGCCGGACATCTACAGCCGTGACAGCGCGTTGCTGGCGGGGCTGGACCGGGCGCATTGATTCTCAGCGGCTGGCGCGTTTCCAGAAGGACCGCGCCAGCCACGCATCGACGCTCAACTTGCCGGCCCCGGCAAACACCAGCGGTATCAGCGCAGCCAAATAAATCGCCGGCAGCTTGAAGTTGCCGAAGCCCTTGTTGGTGATCGCATAACCCTGGGCCAGTTCACTCAACGATGACCAGTCCGCCGGCCAGTGCACGGCAGCGGTGGCGACCACGGTCACGACGATCAGAGAAATCGCCGAAATCCGCGTGCCGAATCCGATCAGGATCGCCAGCGCGCAGATCAGCTCGGCCCACATCGACAGTTCCCAGTTCAGCGTGGCCGGCAAGTGGTCGAAGGGAAACGGAAACCGCTCCTGAATGTCTTCGAACCAGTTCTGGCCGTTGAATTTCTCCAGCCCCGATTCGAAAAATTCCCAGGCGATGAACAGGCGCAAGGTCAGCGGCGCGAGCCACTGGCCGGCGCGGTCGAGGTTCCAGTGCAGGCCTTTGACGGCCGACGAGAGAGCTGTGGTCATGGGAAGGCTCCATTCATTCGAAAGAAAACGGGGCACCAACGTGCCCCGTGAAAAGGGTTACTCGCCGGCGCCACACTTGCCTTCGCCGCATTTGCCTTCCGAGGTTTTTTCCGCCGAGTCGGCCTTGGCCTGGGTCTGGCTGTAGCCGTGATCCAGTTGCTTGACGGTGAACGCTTCGGAAGCCGAAGCGGCGTTGGACAGGGCCAGGCCACCGGCAAGCAGCAGGCCCAGAGTCAGGGAGGTTTTCGAGAGCTTGGTCATGGTGAATCTCCGATGCGATAGGTGAGTTCAAAGGCTTGATCGGGGTTGCCGATCGACAGGTTCATTTGAACGCCGGGCTGTATCGGTGATGTGTCGCGAAGGGCCGGATTTGTGGGCGGGATGTGTCGGGCGTCGGGCCGTACACACTGCGATACACCGCGCCGGTGTGATTCGATTGCCGGGCGCAGCGTCTAGCCACCGTGTCCCCGCAATCCCATGGGGCGAGACTTCGAGACCCGGCATGCAAGCGCTGTTGAACGAGATCCTTGACGCTGTCCGGCCCCTGATCGGGCAGGGCAAGGTGGCTGACTACATTCCCGCCCTCGGCACCGTGCCGGCCAATCAGCTGGGCATCGCCGTGTATGGCAACGACGGCGAGATGTATTGCGCCGGCGACGCCGAGACGCCGTTCTCGGTGCAAAGTATTTCCAAGGTATTCAGCCTGGTGCAGGCCATCGAACATTCTGGCGAGGCCATCTGGGAGCGTCTGGGCCATGAGCCGTCCGGCCAGCCGTTCAACTCGCTGGTGCAGCTGGAGTTCGAACGCGGCCGTCCGCGCAATCCGTTCATCAATGCCGGGGCGCTGGTGATCTGCGACATCAACCAGTCACGCTTTGCCGCACCGGCCTTGTCGATGCGCGACTTCGTGCGGCGGCTGTCGGGCAACCCGCAGGTGATGGTTGACGGCAAGGTCGCTGACTCCGAATACCAGCACCGCGCGCGCAACGCGGCGATGGCGTACCTGATGCAATCCTTCGGCAATTTCCACAACGACGTTGAAGCGGTGCTGCGCAGCTACTTCAGCCACTGCGCGTTGCGCATGAACTGCATCGATCTGGCCCGGGCGTTCTGCTTCCTGGCCAACGACGGTTTCTGCAAGCACAGCGGTGAGCAGATTCTTACTCGCCGCCAGACCCAGCAAGTCAACTCGATCATGGCCACCAGCGGCCTGTACGACGAGGCGGGCAACTTCGCCTACCGCGTTGGTCTGCCGGGCAAGAGCGGCGTCGGTGGCGGCATCGTCGCGGTGGTGCCGGGGCAGTTCACGGTGTGCGTGTGGTCGCCTGAGTTGAACACGGCGGGCAATTCGCTGGCGGGGATGGCGGCGCTGGAAATGCTCAGTTCGCGGATTGGCTGGTCGGTGTTCTGAGCCCGTGTTGCGTTGAGGGAGGCCAACCTATACATTTTCCGGCCGCCCTCAATATGGTGAATCCGCTCAATGTCTCTCGCGCTCGAACGTCTCGTCGCTGGCACGCCTATCCCTTTCGCCGGTAACCGCGTCACCGTGGTCAGCCCCGAACTGGCCGAGCGTTTCCGACCCGGCGACCATCTGCTGGTGGAGCAGGTGAGCGGCGAGCTGTTGCTGATTCCGGTGGTGGATCAGCAGGCTGCATCGGTGGCGATCGAGCGTGCAGCGGCGGCGTTTTCCGCGTTGTCCGCGGTGTCGGACGAGGCCATCAGCCGCTTCTTCGATCTGTTTGCCCAACGTCTGGAAAACCCGGACGCCTGGGCGCTGATCGAAACCGCCAACCTCGCCGACATCGAGCGGGCCAAGGCTCGCAGTCGTTCCACTACCCGGTTGCTCGCTGACGAGCGCATGCGCCGCGACATGATCGCCGGCCTGCGCGCCTGGCGTGATGCGCCGGCCACCCGTGGCAAGGTGATCAGCAGCGTCGAACATGACGGCTGGAAGGTCGAGCAAGTGGTGTCGCCCCTGGGCATCGTCGCATTCGTATTTGAAGGCCGGCCAAACGTCTTCGCTGACGCCGCTGGTGTACTGCGCACCGGCAACACTGCCGTGCTGCGGATTGGCAGCGATGCGCTGGGCACCGCGCAAGCCATCGTCACCCACGCCCTGAACCCGGCGTTGGCCGATGCCGGTCTGCCGGCGGGTGCGGTGTCGCTGGTGGAGAGCGTCAACCACGCCGCCGGTTGGGCGATGTTCGCCGACCGGCGTCTGTCGCTGGCGGTGGCCCGTGGTTCGGGCCGTGCGGTCAGCCAGTTGGGCAGCATCGCCCAGCAGGCCGGCACCGCCGTCAGCCTGCACGGCACCGGTGGCGCGTGGCTGATTGCTGATCGCGATGCCGACGCCAAACGCTTCGCCGCGGTGGTACGCAACTCGCTGGACCGCAAAGTCTGCAACACTTTGAACGTCTGCCTGATCCAGCGCGACCGTGCCGCCGAACTGGTGCCGCTGTTCCTCGACGCCTTGCAGCAGGCCGGCACCGCGCGTGGTCAGGGCTGCAAATTGCACATCGCCGAAGGCAGCGAAAGCTACCTGCCGAGCGACTGGCAGAACGCGACGGTCGAGGTCTATCGCGCCGAGGGTTACCAGACCGAGGCCCTGGCCGAGCCGCTGCCCGAAGATCAACTGGGCCGCGAGTGGGAATGGGAAGAAACCCCGGAAACCAGCCTGATGATCGTCGACGATCTGGATCAGGCCATCGCGCTGTTCAATCGCTACAGCCCGCAGTTCACCGTGTCGCTGATCAGCGAAGACGCGGCGGTTCAGGAGCGTTTCTACAGTGCGGTCAACGCGCCGTTCGTGGGCAACGGGATCACCCGTTGGGTCGATGGCCAGTACGCGCTGAACAAGCCGGAACTGGGTCTTTCGAACTGGGAAAGCGGTCGGTTGTTTGCTCGCAGCGCGATTCTCTCCGGCGACGGTGTGTTCACCGTGCGCAGCCGCATGACGCAAATCGATCTGGGCGTAAAACGCTGAACAGAACAACGCCGCGCCCGTCGCAATGACGGGCGCGGCGTTGTGTTTTCAAGCCGCATCGACTGCCTGGCCGTACACCGCGCACGTCGACGGTTGCTCGGCCAGCGAGACGAAGGTGCGGCGGTCGGCACTCAGGGCGTCGATCGAGCCGGTCTCGATGTCGTACACCCAGCCGTGCAGATTCAGCAGGCCTTTCTCCTGGGCCAGGCGCACGCTCGGGTGAGTCTGGATGTTCGCCAGTTGCGCGATCACGTTTTCCCGCACCATCGAACTCAGCCTGGCGGCGTCATTGGCGTGTGGCCGCGATTCGTTGACCACTTTCGCCGACTCGGCGTGTTGCAGCCAGCCGCTGACGGCGGGCAGGTGATCCATGCATTTGCACTGGGCGATGGCGGTCATGGCGCCGCAATCGGAGTGGCCGCAGATCACGATGTCGGTTACGCCGAGCACGGCCACCGCGTATTCCACCGTCGCCGAAACCCCGCCCGGATGCGGACTGTAGGACGGCACGATATTGCCGGCGTTGCGGATCACGAACAGCTCGCCGGGTTCCTGCTGGGTCAGCAGTTCCGGAACGACGCGGCTGTCGGAGCAAGTGATGAACAGCGTGCCCGGGGTTTGGGTAGTCGCCAGGTGTTTGAACAGCTCGGTGCGTTGCGGAAACGCTTCGTTCTGGAATTTCAGGAAGCCTTCGATCAGGTTTTTCATGGTGTGTCCTCTCAGTTCGAACAGCCGGTGCCGAATTCGCTGTATTGAAGAATGTGTTTTGCGCCGTGGCTGTCGAGGTAAGTCATCTCGACTGGCACTACGCCGCAGACGTCGGCGACCGGGGTGATGCTCACGACCTGCGCGATGTCCAGCGACATGCCGTAGCGGTAGGCGACGGCCTCTTCATCAGCCTGGGCCTGGGCGGCGAGGCCGGCGAGCAGGGCCAGGGTCAACAGAATTTTTTGCATGGGGCAGCCTCCAGGCAGATGTGGTGACGACTTGGCAATTCAGGTTTGCAGGGGCCCGCACGCGGGGTGCGGGCCCGGAGGGATCAGAACGGACGCAGCGGGAGGAACTTGCCGTCGAGGGTGACTACGGCGCGGGAGCCGCCTTCAGGGTCTTCGACTTTCTTGATGTCGAGCTTGAAGTTGATCGCGCTGATGATGCCGTCGCCGAACTGCTCGTGAACCAGCGCCTTCAGGGTGGTGCCGTAGATCTGGATCATCTCGTGGAAGCGGTAGATGGTCGGGTCGGTCGGCACACCGTCGAGGCTGCCGCGCAGCGGGATGATTTGCAGGGCGGCGACGTCTTCGGCGCTCAGCTCAAGCTTGTCGCCGACCACTTCGGCCGCGGCTTTTGGCAGTGGATGCTGGCCGAGGAGGGCGGCGGTGACGTAGGCCAGGCTCAGGCCGGTGCCGTCGGCCAGATCCTGCCACGACAGGTTTTTCTGAGCCTTGGCATCCAGGGCGCGGGTGGTCAGGGCGATGCGGCTGTCGTTGTAGGCTTGGGATTGCATGGTGCTTCTCCTTTCGGGGTTGGCTTGCTGTGTGGATTCATCTTCTGCCGATTGATCCATAGCGTCCAAGACCGATATACAATGCTAGGCATAAGTACTGCCTATAGGTGGAGCGTTCCATGCTGCTGCGACATTTGCGATACCTGCTGGCCGTGGCCGATCACGGCGGTTTCACCCGGGCGGCCGAGGCGCTGCACGTGTCGCAGCCGACCCTGTCGCAACAGATCCGCCAACTGGAAGAAAGCCTCGGTGTGGATCTGTTTGATCGCACCTCGCGCTCGGTCAAACCCACTGACGCCGGACAGGCCTATATCGAATGCGCGCGACGGGTACTGGTGGAGCTGGAGGCGGGCAAGCGCGCATTGCATGACGTGAAGGATCTGTCCCGAGGCTCGCTGCGCCTGGCCATGACGCCGACGTTCATGGCATATCTGGTCGGGCCGTTGGTGCGTGATTACGTGGCGCGGTATCCGGGGATTCACCTGGAGATTTTCGAGTTGTCGATGGACGACATCGAGGCCGGGCTGGCGGATGACTCGCTGGATATCGCGATTGCCTTTAGTCCGGTGCGCAATCCGGACATCGAATGCATTCCGGCGTTTGTCGAGACGTTGGGGGTGATGGTCGGGCGTGAACATCCGTTGTATGCCAGTGCTTCTGTGCTGACGCCGGATGACATTGCGCAGCTGGATTTCGCCTTGCTGGCGCCTGACTTTTTCACGCGCCTGTCGATCGACGAATATTTCCGCCAGCACGGCATCACGCCCAAGGTGCAGATCGAGGTGAACTCGGTGAGTACGTTGCTGGAAGTGATCCGGCATGCGCCGATTGCGACCATGTTGCCGGAAGCGATTGCGACCGAGGACCGGGCACTGCGCCGCTTGCGTGTCGAGAGCGAGGCGCCGCAGCGGGGAGCGGCGTTATTGCGGCGCAAGAACAACTATCACAGTGCGGCGGCAGAGGCGTTCATGAAGCTGGTGCTGGAAACTCGTTCATGAGCTTTTTTGCGAGCAATAAAAAGAGCCTGCTTCGTTTTCGAAGCAGGCCCTTGTTTTATTGAAGTTTTAACTTAGCAGAACCGATCAATCACCCGAACTTCGTTCTTGTTCTGCATCGAGTCCCACGCCTGTTTCAGCGTTTGCAGAACATTACCGATGAAGTCCTTGTCGGCCGCGGCTTTCTTGCCGACATAGCCGTGGCCACGGCGGTACATCTTCAGGCGGGCCAGCAGGTTCTGGTTGTTCCGATCGAACTCTTCTTCACCAGCATGGGGCGACAGGCAGTCGATATGGACCTGACCCGACTTGCTGATCCACAGAATATGGCTGTCGTGGCTGTCTTTTTGCGCCGCGAACATACGAGCCAGTTCTTCGATAGTAGGTTGATTGTTCAGATTCATGATATTGCCCCTTGACCAGTCTGGTGATCTTTCAAAGTTGATTCGCTAATACAGGTAGCCCATCGGTTAGTTGATCCCTGGCACCGAAACCAGGACGTCAGCGGTCGCCCGTATGAAGTACGGGGTCATGCGTCTGTTGCATGTAGTCGTGTTGAATAACTGCTACGCAAAAGCGTCACAACGAGGAGAAGCAGCGAAAACCGGGAGGCTCCTTGACGACGTTTTCAGGGTCGACCACAAGCGTCTTGAGAATTTTCGCCAGCGCTTCTCGTCCTTGTACTGGACGTTCAGGCCAGGTCAGCTTCTTCAATCTGCCTTGTGGGCAGCGTGTATCCGGAAAAAACAGCTCGGCGGTCAGACGAGCTTGCTCAAGCGTGTTGCCAATGCTCCCGATCGGGGAGACGTCTGCATCATGCAAAAGCAAAACGATGCCGTCAACGGTTTTGTAGTGATTATTTTTGGTCACTACATATTGTCGGACAAAGTCATTCTGGAATGAAAAAAGAGGTCTTCAGACAGCGGGAGAAAGGCTGCGCAGGCAGTAGAACGTACAGGGATAGCCGTCCACGGTTTTGGTCTGGCGGGTAAAGTCGCCGCCGCTCAGCTCGGGGATGAGCCGGGCCCAGAACCGCTGTGCAGGCAGGTTGGCGTCGACATGGAAAATCTGCCATCGACCGGGCAAGTGGCTCAAGAGGGCAGAGGCGACAAACTGCGCGACGCCTTGGCCACGCCAGCGCCGGCTGACGAATAAATAGCCGATGTTGTAGTCGGTGCCTTCGATGAGGAGGTGGTCATCCACGGTCACGAATCCCGCCAGTTCACCGTCAACGTGGATCAGGAATGGCCGCGTCGCCGGCTGGCGCCAGTAATCGTCTTTCAACTGGATTGGGAAGAACCCATGCCCGCCGAGCTTCAGCGGCAGCCACTCGCTGAAATCATAGGTATAGAACTGCATCAGGTTTTCGAGGGTGTCCAGTTCGTCGCGCCGGGCGACGCGCAGTTCGATGACAGACATGCCGCTGCCTCCTGACCATCACTGTTGAAACAGTAGCGCGCAGCGGGCTATTTGGCCGCCGGTTTCGCCGAGCGTTTGCCGGTTCCGGTGGTTTTGCGCCGAGTGGTCTTGCGTTTGTTCTTCCATGGCGTAGCGGCCTTGCCGGCAGGTGGCGGGCCGCTGATGGTCAGGCTCAGCCCGGCGCAGCGGGTCACTTGCTTGCTCATCCACGCGGCCTGTTTGGTGACGAATTCCTCCAGACTCATTTCGCCGCTCTGCACCATGTCCAGCGCCTGCTCCCAGATCGCTGTGGTGCCGGGGTCGGCAATCGCCCGCGGCACGGCGTCGATCAGGCTGAAGGCGGCGGGCGTGGCGGACAGCGCCTTGCCGTTCTTCACCAGATAACCGCGATCCAGCAACCCTTGAATGATCGAGGCGCGGGTGGCCTCGGTGCCGATGCCGGTGGTGTCCTTGAGTTTCTGCTTGAGCAGCGGATCTTCCACCAGTTTGGCGACGTTCTTCATGGCCTTGATCAGGTCGCCTTCGGTGTAGGGCTTGGGCGGTTGCGTCCAAAGGTCCTTGAGCTTCACGTCCGCCACGGCGCACTCGGCGCCTTTGGTCAGTGTCGGTAGCGTCTGTGGCGCGGGGGCTTCACGTCCCCTGGCCGGGGCCAGCGCTTCGGGCAACGCGCGTTTCCAGCCCGGCTCGATGATCTGCTTGCCGACCGCGCGCAAGGCTTCCCCGGCGCAATCGAAATCGGCCTGGGTGCGGTCGTATTCGTGATTGGGCAGGAACTGCGCCAGATACCGCGCGCGAACCAGCGTGTAGACCGCGCGGTGCTTGCCGGTCAGACGCTCCAGGTTTTTCGCGGCAGCGGTCGGAATGATGCCGTGGTGGGCGCTGACCTTGGCGTCGTTCCAGGCGCGGGAGCGGCGCTGTGGCTCCAGATGCTCGCGCAGCGCTTCGAGGCTCGGGTCGGCCTGACGCAGCGCCGCAAGAATCCCTGGCGCCTCGCTGTGCTGGCTCAGGGGCAGGTAGCCGCAATCGCTGCGCGGGTAGGTGATGACTTTGTAGGTTTCGTAGAGAGCCTGGGCGATGTCGAGGGTCTCCTGGGCACCGAGGCCGAGCTTCTTCGAGCAGACTTCCTGCAAGGTGCCGAGGTCGAAGGGCAGGGGCGCCACTTCGCGCATGCGCTCGGTACGCAGTTTGACCACCCGGGCACTGGCAGCGCTGCCGATTGCGGCGGCCGCTTGCTGGGCGAGGGCCTGATTGAGGCAGCGATCCTGATCGTCACAGGCATCGCCCGGCGCCCGCCATTGCGCCGTGAACGGCGTGCCGTTGTGCAGCAGTTGCACATCGATGGCCCAATACGCGACCGGCACGAAATCGGCGATGCTGCGGTCGCGATCCACCACCAGCCGCAACGTCGGCGTCTGCACCCGGCCCACCGGCAGTACACCTTGATAGCCTGATTGCCGCCCGAGCAGGGTGAACAGGCGACTCATGTTCATCCCGATCAGCCAGTCCGCCCGGGAGCGCCCCAATGCCGAATGATACAGGCTGAAGGTTTCAGCGCCCGGTTTGAGCGCCGCCAGCGCCTTGCGAATCGAGGCTTCGTCCAGCGCCGACAGCCACAAGCGGCGGATCGGCCCGCGATAGCGGCAATGCTCCACCAGCTCCCGGGCGATCATTTCGCCCTCGCGGTCGGCGTCGGTGGCGATGATCAGTTCGCTGGCCTCGCCGAGCAGGCGCTTGACCGCCTTGTACTGGCTGGCGGTACGCGGCTTTACGGTCATTTTCCATTTGTCCGGGATGATCGGCAGGTCGGCCAGCACCCAGCGCTTGTATTTGGCGTCGTAGGCGTCCGGCGGCGCGGTTTCCAGCAAGTGGCCGATGCACCAGGTCACCGTGACGTCCGTTCCCAGCCAGCAGCCGTCGCCCCGACGCTTTGCGCCGAGCACGGCCGCAATGTCCTTGGCCTGGGAAGGTTTTTCACAGAGGTACAGCCGCATAACCACCGTCGTCGATCATTGCCCGAAGAGGCGCACAGGATGGCCTGACTCGGGCGAACGGGCAACTTTTATCTGTATGGATATACAGATAAAAAGATTGCCGGTCATGACAGCCGTCGCCAGGGTAATCCGGGACGCTATCGAGAAATTGATTAGCGCCCCCGTTGGCGGCTGTGGCAGGGTCAATCTGCCTGACAGGGCGAGTGACAGGACGATCTCGCCAGAAGATCGCCGCTTTTCTGTCTGACACTGACTTTTCAGAAACAAGGACGTACACCATGTCTCAACCTTCCTCCCAGGCCAGCAGCGCCTTCACCGCCGTAGACACCTTCAGCCACCTGTACGATCGCGGCACCGGTACCGTAAACGGCAAACCGTCGTTCACCGCCGACCAGGCCGCCGACGAAATCCTGCGCAAGGGCATGTCGTGGCAGGACAAGAATGCCGACGGCAAGATTGACCTGACCTACACCTTCCTGACCGACAAACCGTCCAACTACAACCCGAAACTCGGTAACTTCAGCGAGTTCAGCGCCCAGCAAAAAGCCCAGGCCGTGCTGGCGATGCAATCGTGGTCGGACGTGGCCAACGTGACCTTCACTGAAGGCAAGGGCGGTGACGGCCACATGACTTTCGGCAACTACGACGTCAGCACTGGCGGCGCGGCGTTTGCCTACCTGCCGCAGGGCAGCAGCTACGACGGTCAGTCGTGGTACCTGATCAACGATCAGTACCAGGTCAACAAGACCCCGGACACCAACAACTACGGGCGTCAGACCCTGACCCACGAAATCGGCCACACCCTCGGCCTGTCGCACCCGGGCGCCTACAACGCCGGCAACGGCAACCCGACCTACGGTGACGCCAAGTACGCCGAAGACACCCGTGGCTACAGCCTGATGAGCTACTGGAGCGAAGCCAACACCGACCAGAACTTCAGCAAGGACGGCAGCGGCGCCTACGCCTCGGCACCGTTGATGGACGACATCGTCGCCGTGCAGAAACTCTACGGCGCCAACTTCGAAACCCGTGCCGACAACACCGTGTACGGCTTCAACTCCAACGCTGATCGCGACTTCTACAGCGCCACCGAGAACACCTCCAAAGTGGTGTTCTCGGTGTGGGATGGCGGTGGTAACGACACCCTGGATTTCTCCGGCTTCAGCCAGAACCAGAAGATCAACCTCAATGAAGGCTCGTTCTCCGATGTCGGCGGTCTGGTGGGCAACGTGTCCATCGCTCACGGCGTGACCGTGGAAAACGCCATTGGCGGTTCGGGCAATGATTTGCTGATCGGCAACGCGGCGGCCAACGACCTGATCGGTGGCGCCGGTAACGACATCATTTACGGCGGTGGCGGCGGTGATTCGCTGTGGGGCGGTGAGGGCGCGGACACCTTCGTGTTCGGCGCGGTCAGTGACTCGACCTTGACCGCGCCGGACTGGATCATGGATTTCACCAGTGGCCTGGACAAGATCGACCTGTCGGGCATCGCCGGGTTCGCCACCGGCGCAGCCACGCTGAACTTCGTCAGCGGCTTCACCGGTCACGCGGGCGATGCGATCCTCACTTACTTCGAACAGACCAACCAGACCAGCCTGATGATCGACCTGACAGGCCAGGGTTCGGTGGATTTCGCCGTGGGTGTGGTGGGGCAGGCTGTGGCGACCGATATCGTCGCCTGATCTGAAAACGGAAAATCTGAAACGAAAAAACCGCAGTCCTTCGCAGGCTGCGGTTTTTTTGTTTTCGGACATCGCTCTACGACATTGAAATCGGTTACTGCTCGGTTTCGAGGATCGAAGCGGCGGATGTATTACGTACTCTGGCAAACCACCAGAGAGCCGCAACGCCCAGCAGCGTCGCCAGCACAGCCAGGATCAGGATCACACGTTGTGCCCCCAAAGGCGCGGCGAGCAGCGCAACAAGCAGTCCCGCGAGCGGTTGTGACAAGTTGTTGAGCAGGGTGATCACGCCCACGGTCTTGCCGAAGTCCTGAGGGGGAATGACTCGCTGGCGAATGCTGCGCATGTAAACGTTGAACATCTTGTCGAAGCCGACGATCAACAGAAAACCCAGCACATAACCCGCCAGGTTCGGGCTCAGAGCGCTGATGAAGGCGCCGGCGGCGAGCATCGAATAGGCAACGCCACCCAATACGCGCAACGGCAATACCACCCGGGCGAGGAAAAACAGAATCACGATGGTGGTCACCGCGCCAGCCGCTTGCAGCACGGCGTAGTCGTCCTTGCCGGCGCTGTATTGACCGAGCACCATGGCCGCCGAAGTGGCCAGGGTGACCCCGACAATCAGGTTGACCCCGATCGCCAGGGTGATGATCTTTTTCAGCTCCGCCAGTTCGCGGATATGCCTGAACGCGATGCGCAGAGGCTGCAGCCAGATGTCCTGATGCTGCTCAAACACCTCGAGGGTGATACGACTGAAACGTTGCCACACCAGCATGCTCAGGTCGGCCAGCAGGAACAGCCCGGCCACCCACAGCACCACCCAGTGCCAGGCCGAAACCTCCAGCAGCAATGCCGCCACCAAGGGTCCCAGAACCAGTCCGGTCTGGTCGGCTATCTGCGAGTAGGAAAGGGTTTTGGTGTAGCTGTAGTGCTGGAAAATATGCGGCATCAGCACTTCGCGGGCCATGATGCCCTGAGTAGTCAGCACGCCGCACAGCGCAGACAGCACCACAAGCCACGCGATACCGCCGAAGACGGCATAAAGCCCAACCGCCAACACACAGAGCAGCGCCCGGTAGACCTGACTGATATGCAGAATCCTGATGGGCGAGAACTTGTCGCACAGGGCCCCACACAGTGGAAACGCGAGAAAACGCGGCAGCGACTCGACGAAAAATGCGAGCCCCGCCCAGGACGCGCTGTTGGTGGTTTGGAACACCACCAGCGGCACGATGAACAACAGGATCTGATCCGCCAGCCGCGACAGGAACAGCGAGATGAAGAAAGCCAGGTAATCCTTACGCATGATGACTCCTGTCGGTGAGCGTTTTGGCCGTTTTGCGCGTGATATGAAACCAGAAACCGCCGCCTCCGCAAGCGGCGGTCATATCTGATCGAAGAAAAACCGTTCGGCTGCGAACCCGACGAGATTCCCCCGCATGGGTTATACCTGAACCGGTGCCTTCGCCGCCGTCAGGAGAAACCGATGAAAAGTTCCGGTCCCAGTCCCGTCATCACCGTCGCCGAGCAGCCTGGCTGCCTGCTGGTAAAATTCCACGGCATACAGGTCGCCGCCTCGGCTCGAGCGCTGGTGCTGCTCGAAGCCAATTACCCGCCGGTCTACTACATCCCGCGCGAGGATATCGACGAAAAATACTTCGCCCGCACCGACCACACCACCTACTGCCCGTACAAGGGCGATGCCAACTATTTCAGTCTGCAAGTGCCGGGGCATGAAGGGGCGAATGCGGTGTGGACGTACGAAAATCCGAAGATTTCGGTCAGCCAGATCAAGGATTACGTGGCGTTTTATCCCGATCAGGTGAAGTTTGAATTGTTGGAGGCGGAGGTTTGAGACTGCCGACTTCATGCACTTGGTCGGCAGTCAGTTGTGTTTGCAGTCGCCAACAGCATTCAGTCAGGATTTTTTGCCCGCTTCGGCATTCAAAAACAGCAGCGCGATCATCGGGTAGCGCTTGTTGTCGTGACTCGGGGTTTTTTGAGCTTTGGCAGGACAGACCCAGGCTAGCGCATCACTGGTCAGTGCCCGAAGCATTGTCTGGAAGGCTTCAATCTGTTCAGCACTTGCCAGACTGCCGAGCGAATAGGGTGCAATAAATACGGCGCCCAATTTAGGCTCGTTGTAGTCGAGCCTGGCGGCATCGACAGTCGCTAATTTGCATTTACTCAAGATCCAGTCGCGGGCGTACGCCAGATTATCGATCGGCACGTAAGCGACTTTGGCCTCAATGCAAAAACCATTGCTGTCGTCGGCAATGTACAGGTCGTTACGGCCGATCGATGAGGTCTTTTCGTTCGCCTCCGTGGCGATCTTGCTGATCTGATATTCCTCGATGGCAGTCCAGTCGGCTTTCCAGGCTGCACCGGCGAGGATGCTTACGTTGGCCTGTTCGTTGTACCAGTAGGGGAGATCATCGCCGTCCCACACATCGATGTAGCGCTCGGTGCAAGTGATCCAACTGTTCAGCACGGGATCGAGTGGCTGTAAAGTCGGGCAAGCAATGTGTAAATATTGATCGTTCATCGAGACGATGATCCTTGTCATTTGACGACGTTGGTTAGAAGAGGTAGCTGAAAAAGCCTTTGGATTGTCGAGCGCTGATCTCACGCGCGAAAAGATTGCGGGTCGATTTGAAGAATGATTGTTCCGCATTGAAGTTTTTTTGTTCGGTGGTCCTGAATAGAAAATTGAGTTCGACGACCGGCTTGGCGTAAACAGAAACCTCTTCAAGCATTTTTTGTTGATCCGCTGATGATTCAGCGTCAGAGGAAGCAACTTTGCGCAGGAGCGCCATCATATCGTTGCTGTTGCTTGCTTCGAGGTAAGGCTCCATGGAGAGCTTCATCTGCTTGTCGATTTGTTCTATCGATTTGTCCCGCACACTTGCCAGTCTTTTGAATTTTTCATAGGTGCCTGTCACCAATGCGAGTTCTTCATATTTGATGTAGAGGTCGGTGCGGCATTGACGTACCGCAGTGGACAGTTCTTTGCTGCTTTTGGCCAGTTCTTCATTGGTTTTGTACAGGGCTCTGGGGACTGCATCGTAACCGGGCTTCGACGCTAGTTCCGGATGGGTCAGAATGTGCTTCAGCTCATCGAACTGTAATTGGTAGGAGCCCGCAAGCTTGCCGTATTGATCTGCCAGTTCCAGATGCTTTGAAGAGCAGGAGGCGTGCAGCGCCCGCATCGGCCGGTAATAGCTGTCGATAATGTCTTTTTTGTCGCCGAGGGAGCTCTTGTAACCTTCGAGGATGCCGCTGAAGAGGAAGGAGCCCAAAAGCACCGGGACGATGGCTTGGCCGAACCACGCAAGGAATTTACCACCTCGATTTGTTTTGCCAGGTTTGTTGTTGTCTTCGGCATTGTCGGGTGACGTATCGGGCGTCGACGAGTCGGCCATTTTCCTGATCCTTTAGGAGGGGTGAAGCAATGAAGGAAGGGAGCTGCATTAAGTGATGCTGGATGATATGTAACTGCCACTATGCTGTCGATGGCAGAGGAGCATCCACAAAAAATCCGCTCCAGGCCTGACCTAAAGCGGACCGGTTGTATCAATCAGTTCTTGTCCAGGTCGATATTCTTTGTCTCACGCAGACAGATCATCCCCACCACCAGGCTCACTCCGGTAATCAGCACCGGGTACCACAGCCCATAGAAAATATCCCCGGTGTACACCACCAGCGCAAACGACACGGTTGGCAGGAATCCGCCGAACCAGCCGTTGCCGATGTGATACGGCAGGGACATCGAGGTGTAGCGGATGCGGGTCGGGAACAGTTCGACCATCAGCGCGGCGAGCGGACCGTAGCACATGGCCGAGATGATGATCAGGCCGACGATCAGGGCCACGATCATCGGTTTGTTGATTTGCTGCATGTCGGCCTGTTGCGGGTAGCCGGCCAGAGTGATGGCGCCGCGCAGGGCGGCTTCGTCGAAGCCGTCGAGCTTCACATCGCCGACGCTCACTTGCACCGTGCTGCCCGCCGGCGCGGCGACGCTGGAGTAGGGCAGGCCTTGCTTGACCAGGAAGGTCTTGACCTTGTCGCATGGGCTGTCGAATTTGGCCTTGCCCACCGGATCGAACTGGAAGGTGCAGGTCGCCGGGTCGGCCACCACGGTGATCGGTGCCTGTCGGCTGGCGTGGTCGATGGCCGGGTTGGCGTAGTGGGCCAGGGATTTGAAGATCGGGAAGTACAGCGCGGTGGCCAGCAGCAAGCCAAGCATCAGCACCGGTTTGCGCCCGACCTTGTCCGACAGCCAGCCGAAAATGATGAAGAACGGCGCGCCGATCACCACGCTGATGATCAGCAGACTGTTGGCCACCGCGGGGTCCATTTTCAGGAACTGGGTGAGGAAGAACAGCACGTAGAACTGCGCGGCGTAGAAGGTCACCGCTTGCCCGGCGTTGATACTGAACAGGGCGATCAGCACGACCTTGAGGTTTTCCCATTTGCCGAAGGATTCGCGGATCGGCGCCTTGCTGGCCTTGCCTTCCTCTTTCATTTTCAGATAGGCCGGCGATTCGTGCAGGCTCAGGCGAATCCAGGTGGAAATGCCCAGCAGCACGATCGACAGCAGGAACGGAATGCGCCAGCCCCAGACTTCGAATTGATCGCCGGTGAAGTAGCGGCAACCGAGCACCACCAGCAGCGACAGCAGGAGACCAAGGGTCGCGGTGGATTGAATCCAGCTGGTGTGGAACCCGCGCTTGCCGATCGGCGCGTGTTCGGCCACGTAAGTCGCGGCGCCGCCGTATTCGCCGCCGAGGGCAAGGCCCTGAAGCATGCGCAGTATCACCAGAATGATCGGTGCGGCGATGCCGATGCTGGCGTAGGTCGGCAGCAGGCCCACGGCGAACGTCGCCACGCCCATCAGGATGATGGTTGCGAGGAAGGTGTATTTGCGCCCGATCATGTCCCCCAACCGACCAAACACCAGCGCCCCGAACGGCCGCACGATGAAGCCTGCGGCAAACGCCATGAGCGCGAAGATGAACGCCGTGGTGTCGTTGACCCCGGCGAAAAACTGCTTGCTGATGACCGCCGCCAGGGCGCCGTAGAGGAAGAAGTCATACCACTCGAACACCGTCCCCAGGGACGAGGCGAAGATGACCTTTCGGGTATCGGGGCTGGCGTCCGCGCTGCGCACGGCGTCCAGAGGCTGAACGTGTTCTGACATATCGGTATCCCTCACAGTGATTGTTTTTGTTGTTTCCACTGTCGGCGCCGACCTTGTGGGCGTGCGCCGCTGTTCCTTTGGTCAAGAGAGTGCGGTCAGTGCTTTTTCTTCGGCGGGAAAACTCCGGGCGGTTGGGGTGAGAATCAGCTGTGCCGCTTTTTCAGCAATCATCAGCGTAGGCGAACAGGTGTTGCCCGAGGTAATGCGCGGCATGATCGACGCATCGGCAATCCGCAGCCCCGGTACGCCGTGCACGCGCAATTGCGCATCGACCACCGCTTCCGCATCGTTACCCATGCGACAAGTGCCGACCGGGTGGAAAATCGTCGTGCCGATCTTCGCCGCCGCTTCGTGCAGTTGTTCTTCGGTTTGCAGGCTGGCGCCGGGCAGGTATTCCACCGGATTGAAGGCTTGCAGGGCGGGGGCGCTGACGATGCGCCGGGTCAGGCGAATCGCGTCGGCGGCCACGCGCAGGTCTTCGGGATGGCTGAGGTAGTTGGGCTGGATCAGCGGCGCGGTTTGCGGATCGGCGGCGCGGATTTCGATTCGGCCCCGGCTCTGCGGCCGCAAATCACACACCGACGCGGTGAATGCGGGGAAGCTGTGCAGCGGCTCGCCAAAACGCTCCAGCGACAGCGGCTGCACGTGATATTCGAGGTTGGCCGAAGTCTGTTCCGGCCCGGAGCGGGCAAATGCGCCCAGCTGACTCGGCGCCATCGACAACGGCCCGCTGCGGTCGTACAGGTAACGCAGGCCCATGCCCATCTTGCCCCACACGCTGCCGGCGATCTGGTTGAGGGTGCGGGCGTTTTCCAGTTGGTAGATAAGCCGCAGTTGCAGGTGATCCTGCAGGTTGCCGCCGACGCCCGGCAGTTCATGCACCACACCGATGCCGAGCTTTTCCAGCAGCGGGCGCGGCCCGATTCCGGAGCGTTGCAGAATGCTCGGCGAGCCCACGGAGCCGGCGCACAACACGATCTCCTTGCGCGCCTTGAAGCTCTTTTGTTGACCCTGCCAACGGGCACTGACTTTCGAGGCGCGACCGTCCTCGAACAACACTCGATCCACTTCGACTTCGGTCAATACCGTGAGATTGGCCCGATCGCGAATCGGCTTCAGAAACGCCTTCGCCGCATTCCAGCGCACCCCGGCCTTCTGATTGACCTGAAAGTAGCCGCAACCCTCGTTGTCGCCCTGGTTGAAGTCATCGATGCTGGCGATGCCGCTCTGTTCGGCAGCGCTGCGGAATGCATCGAGAATCGGCCACGACAGGCGCTGGCGTTCAACGCGCCATTCACCCTTGTCGCCATGAAAGTCCGCCGCGCCGGCAAAGTGGTTTTCGCTCTGTTTGAACAGCGGCAGCACGTCATTCCAGGCCCAGCCCGGATTGCCCTCGGCAGCCCAGCCGTCGTAGTCGTTGGCCTGGCCGCGCATGTAGATCATGCCGTTGATCGACGAACAGCCGCCCAGCACCTTGCCGCGCGGATAACTCAGCGCGCGGCCGTTGAGGCCCGGTTGTTCTTCGGTCTTGAAGCACCAGTCGGTGCGCGGGTTGCCGATGCAGAACAGGTAACCCACGGGGATGTGAATCCACGGATAGTTGTCGCGCCCGCCAGCCTCCAGCAACAGCACGCGCTGCTGTGGATCGGCCGACAGCCGATTGGCCAGCAAACACCCGGCCGGCCCGGCGCCGACCACGATGTAATCGAATTCATCAAGGGAAGTCTGCATTCCCTGACCTCGCTAATTGTTTTTGTTGTCGGTCATCCTAGTTGTTAGCTTTCGTCAAAAGAATGTTAGTTTTTGCGCAGCCGCTGTGCGTTTTCAAACAGCGCTCCCTGACGATAGCCGACAAGGACAAGCCATGTTCGACTGGAACGACCTGCGGTTCTTTCTTGAGTTGCAGCGCAGCGGCCGACTGCTCACCGCCGCCCGTCGCCTGAACACCACGCACGCCACCGTCGCCCGGCATATCGAGGCCATCGAAAAAAGCCTCGGCACCGCGTTGTTCGTCCAGCACGCCCAGGGCTACGAAATGACCCCGGCGGGGGAGGCGCTGCTCAAGCATGCCGAAGCCATGGAGAACGTCGCGCTGCTGGCTCAGGAGGAAATCACTCAATCCACCGCACCGTTGGGCAAGATTCGCGTTGGCGTGACGGAGGGGCTGGGCATCATGTTTTTGGCCAGCCGCATGATCGGGTTGTTCGAACGCTATCCTGGGCTGGAAGTGGAACTGGTGGCGGTGCCGCGCTTCGTCAGCATCCTCAACCGCGAGGCGGAAATCAGCATTCACCTGGAGCGGCCGGCGGCAGACATGCTGGTCACCCGTAAACTCACCGATTACCGGCTTGCGCTCTATGCCAGCCGCGCCTACCTGGACAACGCGCCGCCATTGCGCAGCCGCGAGGATCTTGGCCGGCATGCGTGGATCGGCTATGTCGATGATCTGCTGTTCAGTCAGGAGCTGATGTTTCTCAACAGCTTCTGCCGCAACCCACGGGTGGTGTTTCACAGCACCAGCGTGATCGCCCAGCAGCAGGCGGCGCGCTCAGGTCTCGGCATTGCCGTTCTTCCTTGTTACATGGCGGCGTCGGATCCGGATCTGGTGGCGCTTTTACCGGATGACAGCATCGAGCGCAGTTACTGGATCAGCACGCGGCGCGAGTTGCACAAGTCGGTACGGTTGCGGGTGGTTTGGGATTACGTGGTGGGGCTTTGCGAAGGCGAGCGCGAGTTGTTGATGGGCCAGTAAAGACGGCTGTTTCATGCAACTAAAACGCCCGGCGAAAGGTCATTCGATTTGCGGAGGTTGAGTCATTTCGCAGAACCTCGACAACGAAGACGTTTCCCGTGGCCACTCACCTCGATCGCCGCAATAACCTGTCCCTCGACAGTCTGAATTTCTTTCTCGCCGACGTGCGTGACGGGCTCGGTCCTTATCTCGCGATTTACCTGCTGGCGGTTCACCACTGGGAGCCGGCGAGCATTGGTCTGGTGATGACTATTGCCGGGATCGCCGCGCTCATCACCCAGACCCCGGCAGGCGCGCTGGTCGACAGCACACGCTTCAAACGGGCGCTGATCGCGATTGCCGCACTGGTGGTCACCGGAAGCTGTCTGCTGCTGCCGTTCGTGACTTCATTCAGCCTCGTGGCCGTGACGCAAGCCATCAGTGCCGCTGCCGCTTCGATCTTCGCCCCGGCCATTTGCGCAATCACCCTCGGCATTACCGGGCCTCGCGCGTTTACGCGAAGAACCGGGCGCAATGAAACCTTCAACCACGCGGGCAATGCTTGCGCTGCGTTGTTGGCCGGTTTGTCCGCGTACCTGTTCGGCCCGGTGGCGGTGTTTTATTTGATGGCAGTCATGGCGCTGGCCAGTGTGATTGCCGTCTCGTTCGTATCGGCCGACGCCATTGACCACGATCTCGCCCGAGGACTGGAGCCTAGCGCAAAGGGGCAGGGCAAGCAGCCTTCGGGCTTTTCCGTGTTGCTCACCAACCGCCCGCTGCTGATGTTTGCGATCTGCTGCGCGCTGTTTCATCTGGCGAACGCGGCGATGTTGCCGCTGGTGAGTCAGAAACTGGCGCAGGCCAATCTGCAGATGGCCACGCCGCTCACGTCCGCCTGCATCGTCGCGGCACAACTGGTGATGGTGCCGGTCGCGCTGCTGGTGGGGGCGAAGGCCGATCTGTGGGGGCGCAAGCCATTGCTGCTGGCGGGGTTTCTAATTTTGCCGTTGCGAGGTGTGCTGTATGTGCTGTCGAACGATCCGTGGTGGCTGGTTTCGGTGCAGTTGCTCGATGGTATCGGCGCGGGGATTTTCGGCGCGCTGTTTCCGGTGGTGGTGAAAGACCTGACGCTGGGGACCGGCCACTTCAACGTCAGTCTGGGGGCGATTTCGACAGTGTTCGGACTGGGCGCGGCATTGAGCAACAGTCTGGCGGGCATCGTGGTTCAAGAGGCCGGTTACAGCGCCGGGTTTCTGACCTTGGCGGCCGTGGCGCTGGTAGCGCTGGTGCTGCTTTGGGTGGCGGTGCCCGAGACAGTGTCGGGTTCCAATGCCGACTCAATGGCACTGCAAAGCAAGGCGCCGCCGATGGTTACGCCTTGACTCAACGGTCCCAAGACCTGTTCAACCGGCGGGAATCGACAGCGTCGCCCGCAGGCCTCCCTCGACCCGGTTTTCCAGTGTGATCCGCCCACCCAGACGCGTTGCGATGGTATTGACGATGGTCAGCCCCAGGCCCGCGCCCTCGGGATTGCCCCGGCTGTAGAACCGTTCGAACAACCGCGCCCGGTCCGCTTCATCGATACCCGGCCCCTGATCTTCAACGCTCAAATGGTAAAAACCGTCGGTCTGGGTCAATTGCACGCTGATCACGCCAAGTTCGGGAGAGAAGTTGGCGGCGTTGGTAATGAGGTTATTCAGGGCGATGTCGATGGCGGCGGCATCGGCGAACGCTGGGAAGGGTTGGTCGCTGACGTCAAAGGCCAATTCCAGATGCTTGCTCAGCAGCCACGGCGTGAGTTGCACCAGACTATTGCGCACGGTGTCGCCAAGGTCGATGCGTTGGTTGGCAGGCGCACTGGCCTTGGGTTCGAGGCGGGCCATGGTCAGCAACTGATTGACCAGTCGGCTGGTGCGATCCACCCCGGCGATCAGAAATTCGAGTGACTCGCGACGTTCCTGCTCGGTGCCAGCCTCCAGCAGGTTTTGCGCATGTACCCGCAGTACCGCCAGCGGCGTGCGCATTTCGTGGGCGGCGTCGGCGATGAACCGGCGTTCCCGACCGAGCACTTCCTGGATCTGCGCAAGCATGCGGTTGAGTGCGGCTTGCATCGGTTCCAGCTCGCTGGGCAGGGGTGTCAATTGCAGCGGTTCGAGGGAGCCGCTGTGCCTGGCGCGTAGCGTCGCCGCCATATTGGCCAGGGGCTTGAGCCCCCAGCCGATGGCCAGCCAGATCATCGCCGCCAGCATCAGGCTGCCGATCACATTCGGCCACAGGGTATGGCGGACGATCCGGTCAACCAGATCCGCTCGCACGTCGCCACGTTCGCCCACCCAGATGCGCAGCCCGTTCTGTTTGTCTTCCAGGACAAACGCCCGCCAGTGGCGCTTGTTCAAATCCACCACATCACTGAAGCCTGGCTGGATCGGCGGCGTGCTGAAGGAGGGCGCGCTGGCGGTATGCACCAGGACCTCGCCCTTGGCATTCCAGACCTGAAAGGCGAGCTTTCTTTCGTAGGGATGGCCGTCACCCTTGGGCACGGCTTCAGCCAGGGCCGAGTTGAACGCCCGATAAAGATCCGCGTGTTCCTGCCCCGGCAACGGCATGCGCATCACCCCTTGCAGCAAGCGTGCGTTCTGCGCCAGTTGCGCGTCGTAGACCTCGGCGATTTCGTGGTTGCTGTCGTGCAGGTTGAACAGGCTGAGCACAGTCAGACCGGCGAGCATCAAGCCGATGATCAGGGTCAGGGTGCGGCGCCGGATCGAGGTCATCGGCGCTCCTCCACCAGATAACCCACGCCGCGAATGGTGCGGATCAGGTCGGTGGAGAATTTCTTGCGCAGGTGATGAATGTGCACTTCCAGGGTGTTGCTTTCGGCTTCTTCGTTCCAGCCGTAAAGCAGTTGTGTGAGGTGGTCGCGGGTCATGACCCGGCCCGGCGGCGAGAGCAGTTCGTGCAGCAACTGATATTCCTTGGGCGTGAGCACCACCGGTTGGCCCAGATAGCTGACTTGCTGGGTGCCGGGGTTGAGGCTGATGCCGGCATGTTCGATCAGCATCTGCGCCCGTCCGGCACTGCGCCGCAGCAGAGCGCGCAGGCGGGCCTTGAGCTCGGCCAGGTCGAAGGGCTTGATCAGGTAATCGTCGGCGCCGGCGTCCAGCCCCGCGATGCGGTCTTCGGTGGCATCGCGGGCGGTGAGGATCAGCACCGGCAGGTTCGAACCGCTGGCGCGCAGACGGCGTAATACTTCAAGTCCGTCCATGCGTGGCAGGCCGAGATCGAGCACCGCCAGATCAAAGGTTTCGCTGAGCAGGGCGTGCAGGGCGCTGCTGCCGTCCTTGAGCCAGTCGACGGTGTAGCCCTCGCGCCCCAGCGCCTGATGAATGCCCTCGCCGAGGGCCACGTCATCCTCGATCAGTAGTAAACGCACACGGACTCCTGTCAGTCGAGTTTCTTGTTCACGTCCACCAGCAACGCGGCGATCTCTTTGCGGCGTCCGGCATCGGCACTTTCCCGGCCTGGGCGAGGAGCGGCTTGCAGGGCCTTGAGCAGCGCTGCTTTGGCTTCAGCGTAGCGTTTTTGACGGTAAAGGTGATCGCCCCAGAAGTACAGACTGTCGATTCCCTCGGGGTTGAGTTGCAGGGCTTGTTTGAGCAGTTGTTCAGCCTTGTCGCTGTCACCAAAACCGATCGGCCAGCCCCGTACCCGGTCGTACAGCGCGGCGAGGCTGGTGTAGGCCGAACCTTGCAGCGCCTTGGGGTCGAGGGTCAGGGATTTTTCCAGATCGGCCTTGGCGTCCTTGGTTTTGCCCAGGGCTCCGAGCCCGCCCTCGGCACCGGCCCAACTGCTGGTGACGATGCCTTTCCAGATCCAGGCCTCGGCAACGGCCGGCCGTTCGGTGGCGAAGTGCGTTGCCTGGACGGCCAACTGTTCAAACGCAGCGGCGCGCTGTTTTTCCGGTGTTTCGTACTGGATGTGCGCCCAGCTCTGCTGGATGCTGCTGAGGCGTTGTTGATCGGCGGCGTCCAGCGCCCAGACACTTTGACTGAGGGCGCCCAGCAGCACACAGGCGAGAAGTTTTTTCATGGTTTCGGCGTCTCGTTTTCAGGTTTTTCACTCAGGCGACGGATCAATGGCAATTGCTTGCGCAGACCGCGATCCACCAGATTGGGCAGCAGGCTGTTGAGGCGTACGAAGAAGCGCTCCGGCCAGCCCAGATAGAGGTCGCGGCGATCACCGGCAATCGCATGGATCACGGCGGCAGCGACGGCTTGCGGATCGTCGACGCTGGATTTGAGTGCGTCGTTCAATGCCTGGGCGGCGGGGCTGTTCATGGCGGTGCGTGTGGCGCGGGGCGCCACGTACAACACACCGACCCGGGTATCCGCCAACTCTCGGCGCAAGGCCTCGGAAAATCCGCGCAAGGCAAACTTGGTGGCGCAATAACTGGCATAACCGGGATAGCCGATCGACCCGTAGGTCGAGCCAACGTTGACCACCATGGCACTGTCGGCCTGCTTGAGCAGCGGCAGCAACAGCTTGGTCAGGCAGATCGGTGCACCGATGTTCACCGCCAGCATGGCGTTGATGTCGCTGTCGTCGAGCTGTTCCAGCATTGCGAAATGATTGACCCCGGCGGCGTTGATCAGCAGGTTGATGCCGCCGATGGCCTCGGCGGTGGCCAGCACCTTGCGTCGGTCGCTGAGGAATGTCAGGTCGGCAGCGACCCAGCACAGGTTCTGTGGGTAAAGATCGAGCAACGGGCGCAGCGATTCCTGATGCCGCGCGACCGCCAGGACCTGCGCACCGGCAGCGCACAGGGCACGCGTGATCGCTATCCCGATGCCGCCGCTGGCACCGGTCAGCACCACACGGGCTTCATGCAGCTGCATGTTGAACCTCCGCGTCACGGGGCAGGCCGCGGAACATGTCGGCGTAGAGACGATAGACGACTTTCGAGGCATGAATCACCGCCGCCTGGTCGGCCGGATCTTCCAGCTGATTCATCAGCCGGCGATAGGTTTGCATGTGCTCGATGTCCAGCGAACCGTGGGAGCTGAGGTAGCTGAACGCCGTTTCCGGCAGGGCCAGACGTTCGCGGATGCTGCCCGCCGCATGGGTGGCCAGGGCGATGCTGGTGCCCTCCAGCACGTTGACCATGCCAAACAGACCCACCGGATTGCCTCGGGCGATCAGGTCGTAAAGAAAGCTGACCATCAGCTCGATCGGCAGCGACGGCTGGCCATCACGCACCGCGTTACGGTCACCGCCACAGGCCTCGATGTCGTTGAGCACCCATTGCTCATGACCGTATTCGTCCTCGATGTATTCGCACACGGCTTTGCGCAGCCATTCCAGGTGCGTTGGCAGGCGCGCGCCGCAAGCCATCATCAAGGGGACGGTGTGACGCACGTGGTAGTAGGCCTGGGCGAGAAACGCGCGATAGCTTTCAAGGCTGACCTTGCCTTGCAGCGCATCGAGGATGATCGGCAGATTGAACAGCTCGTGGCGTTCCTGGTGCGTGGCTTCTTGCAGGGTGTCGAAAAAACTCATGATGCGGATTCCTCGGAAAAGGCGGATTCGGTAAGCACGGCGCGGTACTGCGCGACGATTGCCTCGCGGCGCGGGCGACCGTTGGCGGTGAGCAGGCCGTTGGTGGCCGTGAAAGGTTGTTCGAGGCGTGTCCAGTGATGCACCTGGGCGTAATCGGGCAAGGCCTCGTTGGCAGCGGCGATGGCGGCTTCCAGTTGTGCATCGGTGCAATCAGGGCGATGTGGCCAGAGCAGGGCGTGGTTGTGCGGCAAGGCCTCGCCATACACAAAGGCCTGGGCGATGTGCTGGCGCTGAGTCAGTTCGGACTCGACCCATTCCGGGTTGACGTTGCGCCCGAAACTGGTAACGAACTGATGCTTCTTGCGGCCCTTGAGGTAGAGAAAACCTTCCGGGTCGAACTCGCCCAGATCGCCGCTGGGCCACCATTCATCGCTGTACGTCGGCTCGCCAAGGTAACCGAGCAAGGTCGAGCCTTTGATCAACACCTCTCCGTCTTCGGCAAGGCGCACGTCGACATGGGGCAGGGGCCGCCCGACACTGCCCGGACGACGTTCGCCGGGTCGGTTGAGGCAGACCACCGAGGCGCACTCTGACAGGCCGTAACCTTCGTAGACCGGCAGGCCGATTCGTTGCGCGCGGTGCAGCAGATCCTCGGAAACCCGTGCGCCACCAACGGCGGCAAAACGCAGCGATTGCGGATCGAAGGCTTTCTGTTCGGCAGCGCTGACCAACAGCAAAAGCAATTGCGGCACCAGGATCAGACTCTCGGGCGCCCGGTGGGCCAGGCAGCCCAGCAAACGCGGCAGGTCGACGCCGCTGGCGCCCTGGATGCCCAGGGTTTTCTGACTTGGCACGCTCAGCATCGCGCCGGCGTACAGGGCCGCGTAACAGCCAAGGTTTTCCAGCAGGATCGCCAGCGGCAGCAACGCCACGTGATGTTGAGGGGCTGTGGGTTTGCTGGCCTCTTCCAGCTCCCGAGCGACCCGCAGCAGACTGTCGGCGCTCAGGCACACGCCTTTCGGTGTGCCGGTGGTGCCGGAAGTGAACGTCAGTTTGGCGGTGCCGACTGGCAGGCGGTTCGGGCCTTCAAAAGCGCGGCACCAGAATTCACCGCGTTGTTCATAACCGGCGGCGAGCAATTCTGGCTCCAGCTCCGGTTCGGCGATCACTCTTTCGGCCTGGCTTTGTTCAAGACAATGGGCACGTTGTGCCGGACTGAAGAACGGCGGCAGGGTCACGCACGTCAAGCCTTCAAACAACGCCGCCAGATCCCAGAGTATGGCTTCGACGCCGTTGTCCAGCGCCAGGGCGATAACCTTCACGTTTTCATCGCGCAAGCGCTGCTGGCGGTACATCACCTCGGCGTACAGCGTGGTGTAACTGATTTTCAGCGTGTCGCCCCACAATGCCAAAGCGTTGTCATTGCGCCCTGCATGGCTGCGCAGGGTTTCCTGGAATCGTTGCCGTTCAAGCGACATGGCAGGCTCCTTCGATAGACGTCGGCAATCCCAGCCGGCTGAACAGACCGATGTTGCGCAGATGGATGAAACCGGCGCGGATGTTGCCGACATGCACCCAGGGTTTGCTTTCGTAGTAACTGCCCCAGTGGTGACGGTCATCGCCCAGGCGTTCCGGGTCGGCGGCGCACAGCGTCACGGGTTTCAGACCCAGGCGATGGAAGCTGTTGACCAGCCCGATATTGCCGGTAAACGTCACCCACTCCAGACCGCCCATGGCCAGCAGGTAAGTGATCGCAATGATGCTCAGGCGCGCGCTGCCGGTGTCGTTGGCGGCAAGGTTGCCGACTTCGACAATCGCGCTGCGCGCCACCGGATGGTCTGCCGCCGCGCTGATCAACGGCTCGATCGGTTCATCCAGGTAATGTTCGAGAAAAAGTGGTTCAAGGTGCGCACGACGTACTCCGGCGACCGCGCAAAGGTCCCCGGAGTCGTTGTGCACACCAAACAGTTCAGGCATGAAATGGCGGATATCGGCGCCGTGGGCCTTGCGAAAACGTTGTTGAATAAACGCTTCGAACGCCGCTCGTTGAGCGTCGCCGGGTGGGGCGCTCGACAGTTGCATCTGCGGTGTTTCGCCTTGGCCGAAACGCAGGGGCAGGGAGATGTTCCAGTCAGAATCGGGCATGGGCTGAACGCCTCCCTCAATAGGTTTGAGTGGAGTATCCGGACCATTTCTTAACGAAGTCTGAAGGTGAAAAAAGGTTAACGAACGACGGATCTTCAGATTGTCTTAAGACTGTCACGGCAGTGTGACGCCGTCGGTCCGCCCGGCAACCGGATCGAGACAGCCGAACGAGTCGGCTGTCGCTCACAACAATCACGAGGCAACTATGACCCGCGACATGGCCGCACCCCGTTATGGAAAACTGTCGATCACCTTGCACTGGCTGATGCTGGCGCTGTTCGTGGGCGTGTATGCCTGCGTTGAAATCAAAGGCTTGATGCCCCGAGGCAGCGAAGCGCGGGGCCTGTTAATGGGCCTGCACGGGATGTTCGGCGCGAGCATTTTCGTTCTGGTGTGGGTGCGCCTGTTTGCCCGCCTGACGCCGCGTCCGCCGATCACCCCCAAACCGCCTGCCTGGCAGACGGCAATCGCGCACCTGATGCACCTGGCCCTGTATGGGCTGATGATCGCCACCCCGGTACTGGCCTGGCTGATGCTTGCGGCCGGCGACAAACCTTTTCCGTATTTCGGCTTTCATGTGCCGGCGCCGGTGGCGGTCGATCCGGACCTGGCCAAGCAGATCAAGTACTGGCATGAACTGCTGGGCAGTGCGGGCTATTGGCTGATCGGCCTGCACGCAGCGGCGGGGCTGTTTCATCACTATTGGGTGCGGGACAACACGCTGCTGCGCATGCTGCCGTCGCGTCAGCGTTGAGTTCGTTATCAAAAAGCCAAAGGCAGTCTGCCGGGCAGGTTGCCGAACGCACGATCAGCGTCCAGTCTGTTGCCTGACAACAGGAAGTGAGGACATCTTCACGATGATCCGGCCAGCGGTTCGTTTTCCGTTGGTCAATCAGCGTATTGACATATCGAATAATCTCGATATTCTCGCGGCATGGACCTGATCGAAGTATTCAAAGCACTCTCAAACCCGGTACGGCTTGAAATCCTGAAAGGCTTGAAAGACCCCGTAAAGAACTTCCCCCCGCAGGACGAGGGCGACGTTCACACGGTGGGCGTGTGTGTGAGCAGTATTCAAGAGGGCATCGGACTCTCGCAGTCAACGGTGTCCGGTTATCTTGCAACGCTGCAGCGCGTGGGCCTGGTTGAAGTCAGGCGCATCGGTCAGTGGACCTACTACAAGCGCAATGAAGCCAACATCAGCGCCTTGGCCGAGGTCATAGGGAAAGAGCTGTAAAAAAATTTACCGCATGATATCGAGATATCTCGATATCCCTTATTGTCGATACGAGGATTCACCATGAAAGCGATGCTGCTTGAATCATTTGGCAACCCGGAATCGTTCAAACTCTGCGACGTACCCAAGCCCATACCCGAAGCGGGGCAAGTGCTGGTCCGCGTACACGCCACCTCGATCAATCCACTGGATTACCAGGTCCGACGTGGCGACTATCCCGACCTGGTGCAACTGCCAGCTATCACCGGACATGACGTCTCCGGCGTCGTCGAAGCGGTCGGCCCGGGCGTGACGGCTTTCGCACCGGGCGATGAAGTCTGGTATACGCCGCAAATCTTCGACGGCCCCGGCAGCTATGCCGAATACCACGTGGCGTCCGCCAGCATCATCGGCAAAAAGCCGCGCTCGCTGAGCCATCTCGAAGCGGCCAGTCTGAGCCTGGTGGGCGGGACGGCGTGGGAAGCCCTGATCGTGCGGGCGGCGCTCAGAGTGGGGGAGAGCATTCTGATCCACGGCGGCGCGGGAGGCGTCGGACACGTCGCCATCCAGCTCGCCAAAGCGATGGGCGCCAAAGTGTTCACCACCGCACGCGAAGCAAACGCCGAGTTCGTCCGCCGCATGGGCGCCGACGTGATCATCGACTACGAAAAGGAAGATCACGTCGACGCCATCCTGCGAGAAACCAATGGCCTCGGAGTGGACGTGGTGTTCGACACCATCGGCGGCGACACCCTGTCGCGCAGTCCCGACGCCCTCGCACAACTTGGCCGCGTGGTTTCGATTGTCGACATCGCCCAGCCACAAAACCTGGTTCAGGCCTGGGGCAAGAACGCTAGCTATCACTTCGTGTTCACCCGCCAGAACCGCGGCAAGCTCGATGAATTGAGTGCCCTGGTGGAGCGCGGTCAACTGCGGCCACATGTTGGCGCGGTGTATTCGCTTGCGGAGATTGCGCTGGCCCATGCTCGGTTGGAAAGTCCCAACAATGGTCTTCAAGGGAAAATTGCGATTACGGTCGTGCCGTCACTTCGTTCGGGTTCTGTTGGGGATGCGTCATGATTTATGAGATCGCTTTGTTGCCTGTTCACGCAGAACGTGTTGATGAATTCCGGCATGCATTTGCCGAGGTAGCGTCTCTACTCCGCCGCGCTAAAGGGTATGGCGGGCACATGCTTGCGCAGGGGATTGAAACGCCGGAGCGGTTCAATTTGATCGTGCGGTGGGAATCGCTTGAGGCTCATACGGAGTTTGAGGCGGGGGAGGATCACAGGGTCTTTATGCTGGGACTTGAGAGGTATTTTTCAGAGGAGCCGCAGGTTTATCACATTGAGGGGGCGGCTTTTACGGCTGGCGAAGGTGATGGGGCGCTTTGGCCCGGAAACTGAAAACATGATTTTGTGACGAGCGAGCCGGACTGGGTGACAGTCCGGCTTTTATCCGGAGTTAAACGCCCTGCGCATTGGTTGTTTAAATCAGTCCTGCAGCCACACCCGGATGCCCACAGCGCCTTGCGCCGTCCCCTACACCTAAGACAGAATCCGCCGGCTTGTGCGTCTGGACTTCCGACCGTAACTTGATTCCCGTCACTGCCCATCAGTGATCGGGTCTGCAAGCCCGCCGGAAAAACCAGTCGCACAGCCTGCCAAAAGGACGCTCGTTCGCGTCCGCTCAATGGCGGCTTTGTGCGGGAGACCCTCGGGTCTGCCGGGTGCCTGGTTTCCCGGTCTTGCAGACCCGCACATGGCTGCCACCCATCATCTGCAAGTGATGCTGGTAGCTCCTATTGAAAATCAGGAGTTTCACCATGATCAAACCCACACCGAATCCCCCGGAAACCGATCCGGTTTCACCCTACAGATTCCCCGACTCCCGAACCCTGAACGAAGCCGCCGAACGCGCGCTCGATCATTACCTCACTCCGCAGCAACGGGTCATGGGGAGTCATCACAAACACGATCCGATGTACCTGGCCAATCCGGCGTATGACACCGAATCACTGCTCGCCAATGCCAGCGAATCCCTAGGCTCGGCCAGCGAAATGCTCAACAACTTTGCGGCCACGCTGGAGCCCGCTCACCGTAAGACTGCGATAGGGATTGCGCAGATTGTGATGCTCGGAGAATTGGCGGTGAATCAGGCGTTGGATAACGTCGAACTGAAGACTTAAGGCTGTCCTTCAGTAAAAAGGGAGCAGATTCACTACCTGAATCTGCTCCCTTTTTTGTTCGTTAAGCTCAACCGTTGGCGTTTGCTCTCTTTTCCGCCGTCACGATGCAAGCCTTGTAGAAATTGGAATGGAAATCGCTGATCGCTTTCTGTTGCAAACTCTCGCTTGAGTATTGAGGAATCTCGTACGCCTCGCGAATCAACGACTTGAACACCTCACCCACATACTCGTTCTGCTTACCTGCCGCTTCGGCCAGTTCCAACACCGAAGCCATGGGCACGCCTTGCTGCCTGGTTTTCATGACCTGTTTGGCCGAGTTTTCTATTCGTTGGCACTCTTCGAGCTCTTCCTGCGGTACGGGAGAGGCAAGAGCGGAAAAACTGATGGCGAAGGTTACTGCTGCTGCCAGACATTGTTTGTGCACGAGGTGTCGTCCCTGGTTTTGAGGCTGAACCTTATCATTCGTGGCTCGGCGCCACCATTGCAGGCAGGGAGAAAGAGCGCCAGGTGCTGGCACGCGGCCACGCCTTGCGCCCCCCGATTTCCGCTGTCACCCTTCGGCCCGTTCTTCAAGGATCAGAAGAAGGAATCAAGGATTGAGTGGCTACATTCCCAACCCGCCAAAAAACTATCGCAACAAAGGAACCGACCCCGTCGATATTCATGCCCAGCGTTGGGCGGAATATGAGAAACACGGGAAGGAACCGGCATCGGCTCGTGAAAAGATCGGCATAGCCCTGCGGATCGGAGTGTTCTTCGATGGGACGGGGAATAATGCCAATAACGCTGCTGCGGGTTTACTTTGCGGTGCCCATCATCCCATTGCTGCTCAAGATATTGATGCCAGTTGCAAGCCGTTCATGAAAGATCCGGACAGCAGCTACGGTAATGACACCAGCAATGTGCAGAAACTGAGTGACTTGTACTACGCACCTCAGAAAGCCGAAGGAGAGGGCTCGCAGAAGCAAGCCTTTCGCATGGTGTATGTCGAGGGGATCGGTACTCGCTCAGGCATGGAGGACAGCACGCTTGGGGCGGGCACTGGTCGAGGTGAGACGGGGGTTGCAGGTCGTGTTCAGCTTTCGTTTTCAGAGATCAAGCTGCGTATTGAAGGGGTACTGGCTAGCCATCCTGAGAGCGAAATTACTTCTCTGACATTCGATACGTTCGGTTTCAGCCGTGGAGCTGCTGCCGCTCGGCATTTTGCCAATGAAATTGCACGCGGAAAGCAGGGCCCTCTTGGGGATGTGATGCGCAGTAGTGCGAGAGGATTTAGTTCTACTTTCAATGATCAATACAAAAGCAGCATCAACATGGGCTTCATTGGTCTGTTCGATACCGTACCCTCGATTGCCGGATGGTCAAATCTGGGCAATATCAAAAGCCCTGTTGCCACTGGCATCAGGTTGTACCTGGATCGTCGCTATTTCTCTGATGTCGTCCAGCTAACTGCCCGCGATGAATGCCGGGCGAATTTCGCTTTGAGTCGCGTCAAGCCCGATCATTTGGAAATCGTTTTACCGGGAGTTCATTCCGACCTTGGTGGTGGTTACCTCGAAGAAGCACAAGAGAATGTACTCGTCAGCCCCATGCAAAGCTTGGACGTGTCGCAGAATACTGATGTTGTGACAACCTCGATTTATCGTGATGCAGAGATAGTGAAGGATCAGTTGCTTGCCAAAGGTTGGCCTGCGGAAATGCTGGAGATTGTCACGCCAGCTGCGTTGCCCTTGCCTAATGCGTTACAAGATCGGCTCAGTCCGCGCCTAAAACGGGTGTACGCCGCCGTCCAACTAAAACGTCCGGTGAGTGGCATGCTCTCCCGGGTGTACCTGCGCTTGATGCACCAGTTGGCGAAAGAGAAGGGCGTTCGCTTTAAAGACATTCCGGATACACCGGAATTGGCTGTTCCTTCAGAGCTTCAAGCGTTGTGTGATCGGTTCTTGGCGGGTGACTACAGCGTTACTCCGCAAGAAGAAAAGCTGTTGAAACTGAAGTACATTCACACGTCTGCAAACTGGATCCACCCCCTTGGCCGCAGAGATGGCAGCGGAATGAGCGCGGTCTATATCAATGCTCCTACCGCAGACTCAATTCGCGTACAACATCCTCACGTACCTGACTGGACGCTCTGGTAATGAAATTACTCGTCACTCTGTTTTGCGCGTTGTTCATGGCTGGCTGCCAGTCTGCTGACCCGCTATCAGGCAAAAACGACCCCAAATCCGAATGGTGGGAATTGGCATTCATCGAACCTGATTACATGCAGGTTTGGGTAGAGGACAGTTCTGTGCAGGACGTTACCGGCAAGGTCTACTTCAAGGCCAATGGTGGCTCCGCAGCCGGTGGCGAGCCAGAGGACGGCACCGAGTCGGCTCGCGGCTGGTCCATCGTGGACGGCAGTGGAAAACGAGTGGTGGGTGCCGATCTTCCCGTGCGGATATATGTTCGATGGCAGTCAATCGTTGAAAAGAAAACCTGGCAAGCCTGGGTGGATATTCCAGAACACGCCAGACATTTGATGTTGGAATCCACCAGCAAACGTTGCCCGCAAACACCTGAACGAGAAGTGCGGTTTATGGCGTCGGTTTACTTGGGGCTGGCGCCCGGCGGGGTGGTGCAGGCTTGGGTTAAAGACGCGTGTCACAAGGCGATCAAGGTCGCTCGGGCGCAAGCAGAGATTGAGCCGTTAGGGCCTAGTCAGGGGAAGAACGAAGGACGTTACGCTTATCCGGTCAGTGAAAAGTCGCAACGCTATATTGAGAAGTTTGGCATTCCGTACGGCAGTTGGTAGCTGTCAACAAATGAGGCAAGTAATAAGTCTGCTATGCCTGCTGTTGATTGCTGGTTGTCATTTGACTGATCCGTTGTCAGGCGAAAATGATCCCAGGTCCGAATGGTGGGAGCTCGGCTTTACCGAACCTCGCTACATGAAGGTCTGGGTTGAAGACACAGCTGTGGAAGACATCAAAGGAAGAACGTTCCTGCACACCGGCGGAGGATCCGCCTCGGGCGGACAACCAGAGGATGGCACAGAGTCAGCCCGAGGTTGGCATGGCGTAGGCGGCTCTGCAAAAGCAGTGGTAGGTGCGGATCTTCCCAAACGAATCTTCGTTCGTTGGCAATCTATTGTGGAGCCTCAGACCTATCGTGCTTGGGTGGATATACCGGAAGAAGCCAGGCAGCTAATGCTGACGTCGGTCAACCAGCGATGTGCGAAAACTCCGGAGGAAACGGCCACCTATATTTCTTCCGTTTATTTAGGGTTGGCGCCGGGCGGAGTTGTGCAAGTGTGGGTTAGAGACTCTTGTCATCACCCGATCAAAGTGGCTAGGGCGCAAGCTGAGATTGAACCGTTGGGGCCAAGCCAAGGCAAAAACCAGGGGCGTTACGCATATCCGGTCAGTGAAAAATCCAAGCGTTATATCGACCAGTTCGGCATTCCATATGGCAGTTGGTAATTCTTGGAAACGGGGGGAGTCGGAAAAAATAGAGCGGGTCTTTTGATAAATAGATGCGTCCCCATTTTTCGATTTTTTGCACGTCCCCATTTTTTTTAGCATTTCTTTGAAACGATCCTTCTATGGTGATCAAATGCTGGATGCCACTTTGAAGATAATAAAAGCTACTCGCTTTGATGACATCGACCACGACCTCGGGTATGAGTATCGTGGTTATAACTACGAAATACAGAGCGAAGAGGATATGTTTCTGATCAGGATTTACGATGACGAACCCGGACAGGCAGCGGTAGTGCGTCCGACGTCGATGTCTAAAAACAAAAAGCTAAGAACGTTAGTCGAGCTTTTACAGTCCGAGCTGGGCGTGTCCAGGGTCTCGCTTTACAAGGGGGATATAGGTTCTTACGCCGAGATCAATCTTGACAGTTTGACCTTCCTTCCCGCCTGAAGCCGGCTGTGAAGGGGTGCCAAGCGTGTTTAGATACTTTTGGTCAAAATCAGTCAGAAAGTAAAGTCGTAAATTTTTGATCGGTTGCGAAGAGTTGAAAGCGTCGAGTTGGATTAGTCGGAATGACGCATAGGTGTGAAGTTTTATCTCTTGTTGAACATTTCATACACCCATTTAGCCAGCTCCTCTGGTGATGTTGTCTCTTTTCTCAACACTTCATAACCGCGATCTCGCGCAACGATAGCCAGTTTTCCTGAGTCGGAAATTTCAACATACGGCCCGCCAAACTCATCGATTTCAGTGGTAAGGGGGAAGCTGCTGTACGGATTTCTCCGTTCAATCGCATATTTAAAAAAGCAATCGACTATTTGTTTAAGCTTCATGGCCAGGTCCTTGGATTTTTTTGTTGGCTAGTCCACGTACGAGAGCAACGTCAGAGAGAATCTTTCAGTCCGTCAAAAATCGATGTCAACCGCTGTACTCCCCAACCGCTCCCCATTAACCACCACATGCACCGCATGTACCCCCGCATAGTGCTTGCGCGTAGTGAAGTCCTTGATCACCTGTCGCCGCGCCACAACCTCACTCCCATACCCCGCCAGCTCCAACGTCTTCAACTTGAAAACCTTCGCCGAAGTCCCGCCATTCGCCTTCACATAGTCAATCGCATAATCAATCACCAATCGCTGTTCCACCGGCACCAACGACCGCACGGTAAACGACAATGTAATCGTATCCCCAAGCCGCACAACCGCCGGCTCCACTTTCACATCCAGCAATTCAACCTCAGCCTTCGCCCCTGCGCCTATAACCGTGAGTGCCCGCGAATTCCCCTGTTTGATCAAACTCCGCAACGCATGTCTGGCAATCCACGCCGTGTGCCTGTTCTCCAGTGACCACCCCTCAACCGTATCCAGCACCCATTCCGGATGCTCCTTGGTTACATCATTCAAATGATTCGCCACGGACTTGCGCACGTACAAACTTTCATCCGCCTTCAACCGGTCGAGAATCCCGGCAGCCAACAGCGGATCCGCCTGCACCGGTTCCAGCCGAAACGACCACGGCAGGCGAGGGCGGCTGCCTTCGCTGGCTAGTCTTCGGACGTGGTGGTTTTCGTCTCGGGTCCAGTCGTGCATCAGTTCCAGCGAGCGTTCCAGGTCGCTGCGCAGGAAGTGGCGGATGGCGAATTCGGAGGAGCCGAAGGTGGTGAAGTACTTCAGGGCTTCCATTGATGTGTCGAACGCGTGCGCGCCGTAGCACGCGACGTAGTGCGGCAGGCACATGCTGACGAAGCCGCTGTTCAGGCGTGGGGCAAGTTCGCGCAGCACAGCGAGGGAATCTGCGTAATCCAGCGGCAGCACCGCGTGCAGGCTTTCGCTGACGCGGGCCATGCGTTGCATGACGGAGAGGTCGGCGAGGCCGTCGTTGGCGTGCTTGAGAAATGCCTTGGCCTTGAACGCCGGGTACACGGCGCTCATTTCTGTGGCGATGTGTTGCAGGCGTTCGGCGTTGAAGATTTCTTTGAGGGCCGGGGCGGCGGTTTCGGTGGCGCTCATGGTCAGGTCATCGGGGTGTCGATGAACGCCTGGGTGCTTTCGGCGTACGCGGTGTATTGGGCGATGCGCGGGAAACATTGAGCGTCGATCTGGTCGGGGACGACGAGGCCGGTGAAGCTCCAGGCGACGGCGAGGGTGATGCCGTCCTGCTGGAGAGGGCCGTCGGTGGGCAATGGGTGATTTTCGAGTTCATGTTCAAGGGCGGTGAAGGCGGCGGCGAGTTGGCCTTCGACGCGTTCGACCCACGGCTGGTATTGAATGTCGGCCGGGCGCAGGTTGCGTTCGTAGTAGAGCTGCACGGCTTTTTCGCAGGCGGCGAGGCCGAGGCCGATCAGGCGCAAGGCTTTGACCCGTTGCGACAGGTCGGCGGGCAGCAGGGTTTTGCCGGACAGGGCTTCGAGATAGTCGAGGATCAGGGTCGAGTCGATCAGCACTTCGCCGTCATCAAGGACCAGGGTCGGCGCCTTGACCACCGGGTTGATCTGCTGGAAGCGTTCGAAGTGACGGAACACCGAGACCGGGTCGTGTTCCAGTTCGATCTCCAGGCATTTGGCGGAGATCGCCACGCGGCGCACGTAAGGGGAGTCCAGCATGCCGATCAGTTTCATGACGCGTTCCTTCAAGTCGAACCGGGGAGGGCATAACGTAGCCGAGGTTGGGGGGATTTGTCAGTCTTTGCGAGGGGGTGGGTTTTGCGGTGACCGACCGTAACGAATTGCGACAAAGCGCCGCTCGTCCGACGTTTGTCTTCTATATACAGCCGCTCGACTGAATTTCTTGCTATAAACGCACTCCGATGAGCGCTGTGAAGCCTGTGTCAGAGCAGTTTCCGGGCCTTGTCGGACAAATTCCCGGTATTTACAGTTGCTGAGGCCTTAAACGGGCCTTAGACTGCCGCCCCTTCGTAAATTGAGTGCCGGGTGGCGTTTGCAATAAACGATGCCTTTCCGATGACCGCAGGCGGTTCGCCGGAACGCTCCCTAATTCGCCTTAATGCACGTTTTTTATAGAGATATCAATGACAAAGGACAAGTTGCTGGCCATGCCGGCAGATGACTACATGAATGCCGAGCAACACGCTTTCTTTCAAGAGCTGTTGCAGAACATGAAAGTCGAAACCCATGAGCGCATTGAGCAGAACCGTATTGCCATCGAAAGCCTGGACACCCCGGCTGACCCGGCGGACGCCGCATCGGTGGAAGAAGAGCGCACCTGGCTGGTAAACGCGATCGATCGCGACCAGCGCATGCTGCCGCAACTCGAGCAGGCCCTTGAGCGTATCAAGGAAGACAGCTTCGGCTGGTGCGACGACAGCGGCGAGCCGATCGGCCTGAAACGCCTGCTGATCAGCCCGACCACCAAGTACTGCATCGAAGCTCAAGAGCGTCACGAGCAGATCGACAAACACCAGCGTCAGGCCTGATTCCTGAGGCGACCCCTTCAATGCGGGTCGTCGCGAAAAGATCGCAGCCTTTTGCAGCTCCTCCGGGAACTGCAAAAGGCTGCGATCTTTGCTTTTTTTCGTCTGCCGGAAAGTCTCCCCGCCATTCCATTGACCTGCCACAGACCCACGACTAACGGACCATGGATAATGGCGTTGTAGTGGCGTTTAATGCAGTCACAACAATGAGAACAAGCGTGGGGTAACGAAATGACGAGAGATGGATCTCTGGTTGCGGCTCTGCCTGCACCAGTTGTTTTGCCGAAGAATCGCTGGCTGACGCCGACCCTGCAAAGCATCGCTCTGATGCTGTTGCTGGCCGGAATGAGCCTGGGCGAATGGCCCTTGTACATTGGCATGCCGCTGGCGGTGCTGATCGTCTGGCTGCCGCGCCTGCGTTCCCGGGCGGTCCCCGATGCGCAACCGGTCGACAGCAGCAACGCGATGTCCGAGCTGACTCGCGATCTTTCCTACACCACCAGCCATAACGCGCTGTCAGCCGCCGGCGTGGCATTTTCCGTCAAGGAATTGGCCGGCAAGCTGCAATCGCAACTCGACGCCGCCGCGCAGATAGTCAACAACGCTCAAGTCATGATCGCCACTGAGCAGGCCACTTCGCAGCTCAGCCGTGAAGCCTTGGGCGCTGCCAGCGAAGCCCATCACAGCAGCGCGGCGGGGCGCACCGAGCTGGTGGATTCCATTTCGCGCATGCATCAGCTCAGCCAGCGTGCCAATGCCAGCCGCGAACTGATCGAAGCCTTGAGCCAGCGCAGTGACGACATTCAGCGCGTGACACTGGTGATTCAGTCCATCGCCAGTCAGACCAACCTTCTGGCATTGAACGCCGCCATCGAAGCGGCCCGGGCCGGCGAGCACGGTCGTGGATTTGCAGTGGTCGCGGACGAGGTACGCGGCTTGGCGGCGCGTACCGCGACGGCCACTGGCGAAGTGGGCGAGATGGTCGCCGACATCCAGCAACGCACGGCGCAGGTGGTGGAACAGATTCGGCAGCTCTCCGACGATTTGCACACGGGTGTCGAGCAGGTCGAACACACCGGTCAGCACCTGGAAAACATTGCGCGACTGGCGGCCGGGGTGGAAACCCAGGTTGGCGAAATCGCCCGAGGCGCGGAAACAAATCGTGAACAGCTCGACAGTCTGTTCACCGCCATCGAGCAGATGCGCAGCGATCTTGCGATCAGCGACCAACAGACCCAGCGCCTGGCCGAGGCCGCCGTGCAAATGGAAGGGCAGGCGGAAACCATCAGCGAACGTCTGGCAGAAGTCGGGCTGGATGACTATCACCAGCGCATCTACGATCTTGCCCGCGAAGGGGCCAGTCAGATTGCCGCGCGGTTCGAGGCCGATGTCGAGCAGGGACGCATCAGTCTTGAGGACCTGTTCGACCGTCAGTATCAGCCGATTCCAGACACCCAGCCCGCCAAGTTCCAGACTCGTTTTGATCGCTACACCGATCAGGTGCTGCCGGCCATCCAGGAACCGTTACTGCCGCGCCACGAAGGCCTGGTGTTCGCCATCGCTTGCACGCAGCAGGGTTACGTGCCGACCCACAATCAGGTGTTCAGCCAGCCACTGACCGGGGATGTGCAGGTCGATACCGTGAACAATCGCACCAAACGCAAATTCGCCGACCGCACCGGCATCCGCTGCGGCAGCCATCAGCAACCGGTGCTGTTGCAGACCTACACCCGCGATACCGGCGAGCTGATGCACGACCTGTCGGTGCCGATCATGGTCAAGGGCCGGCATTGGGGCGGGTTGCGTCTGGGCTATAAACCGGAGAAGCCGCGCTGAGCCATTGTTGCCGGAACTGCAATTAAGCTGTGCAGCGGAGTTGCTGTTTCCTCTTGATCCAAATCATTAACATGCCCACATAGTTAGGTTGCTAATGAAATTGGGAGGTCAACATGCAATGCAGAGTCGATGTCGCGGTGATGATCGGCACCGGTGTACCCGCCGGTCTGCGCGCGATGGGGCAAAGTGTCTGCTGGGTGGTGCTGCTCAATGGCGAACGCCGGGGCACTGCGTTTGCAAGTCGTAACGAGGCGGAAGAGTGCAGGGCTGCATGGCTTGCGCAATTGAGCGCTGAAACCGGTGACAGCCTGCACTGATCAAGATTACTTGCCCCGGTGCAGGCGCACATTCAGCTCATCGACCATGATGGCTTCCTCGCCATCGGCCCGCAGCCACTCCTTGAGCATTTGCGCCTGTTGTGGGCTCCAGAAGTCGGCGTCGATCAGCTTGGTATCGGCATCCAGCGGATGGGCTTCGATGAAGTCGTCGATCGCCGTTTCCTCCGAAGGCAGCCCTAATTGATCGAACAGGGTTGTCAGGTTGTAGGCAGGCAGTTCCATGGTGTGCTCCTTGAAAGATGGCGGGGTCGATCTCTCTTTATCTGAGGTGCTCGCTGGCCAGGAGTTCGATCCGGGATTCAAGTGAACGGGCGAGGGCGCAAGCGGCGTTGTGATTCTCACGGAAACCTCTGACAAGCCCCGTCGACTTTTCCCTGATATGGAAAAAGCCGTTGCCCGCCGGGATTACCTGAAACAACGGTGCCTGACCGCAAGACTCGATTGCAGGAACAGTCTCGAAGGCTGGAGTGTTCAAGGCAAAGGCGGGTTCGTGAGTCACGGCAAAATGCGTCATAGTGCACATATGAAGTCCTTTTCATGGTTTGGCCCGCATTTACAGGGTGTTGCGGGTAGTCGCGAACAGCATCGCTGCTCTAGAATCGCCAACACCTGTTGACGGCATGGCCCTATCTAAAGCAATTTTTTGCGTGCGATATGTCGGAAAAGTGCTTTTGTTGGTGAGTTTTTTCCCTAAAGTTCGTAGTCAGTTTTTTCCTGGCCGGCCGTGACGCGTTTTCCTTCAACATTTGGAGAACGTCTTTGCAGGTTTCGCGAGTGGCATTCCAGTAGTCTTGTGCAACTCGCGTTGAATGAGCACTTCGCTCCCTCAGGCGTATATTCGAGTCATCGCGCAACACCTTCGGCCCGGCCGACTTTTTTTGCTGTGCGCGCTTTCGCGTATGGCACTCTTTTCAAGTGTGGGGATGTTTCTTTGGCAGTCAGTAACCTCGATATGCATGCTTTGTTCGTGCTGGGTGATTTGCGGGCAAAGCTGGTCAAGCAGTTTCAATCGCGTTTTGTTTACATCACCGAGCAAAACGCCGAAGGCATTTACGTTGCCGAGATCGACACCGAAAGCGCATTGGTGGTCGATGACAAACCTGGCCTCAAGCTCAAGGTCGGCGATCATTTCAGCGCGTCGGTACTGCCCAGCCGTGAAGGCGGCAAGATGGACATCCGCTTTCGCGAAATCAAAATGACCGTGTACGGTCTGGGCGACTACGCGTTCGTCACCACGGCCGATGGCCACGCCATCGTGTTCAAGGAAGGCCACAGCGCGGTTACCGTGTTCGCCGCCAATGAACAACTGCAGGAAGGCCTGACCAAAACCTTGAAAGCCGTCACCGCCAAAGCCGCCAAGTGGCGCAAGGGCGAACTGGTGACGTTCAAGGCCAGCGAGTGAGCCGCGCCGATTTCCATTTGCAGAACCTCGACAGCGCCCGCGAGGAAGCACGTCGGTTGTTCACGGCAAAGGCTGAATTGAAGGGTGCCTGGCTGGGTTGGGTCGCCTCGCAAATCTACGCCTTGCAGCCTGCGGAATACGCCAGCATGGTCAGACGCGAGCTGAAGAGCCTGCAGGAAATGTCTGAAAAGTAGCCTCGTGCGTGTTATGCCCCTGAAAAAGCAGGAACCTCGTCTACAGTCAGTTGACTGAGTATTCAGAGGCTTGCGGTCTTCTGTCAGGCCATCCTGCTATTGCTGTGAACGGCACGAGGTGCAAAAGCATGAACGGATTTCGACGGTTGCTGGCTGCTGGGTTGACCACATTCGGCCTGATGACGGTGGTGCCTTCGGTGAGCGCGGCACAGGCGCCGATTCACTTTGCCGATCTGAACTGGGAAAGCGGCAGCCTGATCACCGACGTCCTGCGGATCATTGTCGAGAAGGGCTATGGCCTGCCGACCGATACCTTGCCGGGCACCACCATCACCCTTGAGACTGCGCTGGCCAACAATGACATTCAGGTCATCGGCGAAGAGTGGGCCGGGCGCAGTCCGGTATGGGTCAAGGCCGAGGCCGAAGGCAAGGTCGTCAGCCTGGGCGACACGGTCAAAGGCGCCACCGAAGGCTGGTGGGTGCCGGAATACGTGATCAAGGGCGATCCGGCCAAGGGCATCAAGCCACTGGCGCCGGACCTGCGCAGCGTCAGCGATCTGAAGAAGTACAAGGACGTGTTCAAGGATCCGGAAACCCCGAGCAAGGGCCGGTTCCTCAACAGCCCGATCGGTTGGACGTCTGAAGTAGTGAACAAGCAGAAGCTGACGGCTTACGGATTGCAGGACGATTTCGTCAATTTCCGCAGCGGCTCCGGAGCGGCACTCGATGCCGAAATCAGCTCATCGATTCGCCGCGGTAAACCGGTGCTGTTCTATTACTGGTCCCCGACGCCGTTGCTCGGCAAGTTCAAGCTGATTCAACTGGAAGAGCCGCCGTTCGATGCCGAGGCCTGGAAGACCCTGACCGACGCCGACAACCCCAATCCGAAACCGACCCGGTCACTGGCCTCGAAGCTGTCGATCGGGGTGTCCACGCCGTTCCAGAAGCAGTATCCGCAGATCGCCGAGTTCTTCAGCAAGGTCGACTTTCCGATTGATGATCTGAACAAGGCGCTGGCCGAGATGAGTGAAAAACACACGCCACCTCGGGATGCGGCGACAGCGTTCATGAAAGCGCATCCGGATGTGTGGCAGGCGTGGCTGCCGAAGGATGTGGCAGATAAGGTTTCAGCTGATTTGAAATAGAGGTCGTACCGATGGGCCTCATCGCGGGCAAGCCCGCTCTCACAGGTTTTTCGGTGTGCTCTGAGCGTTGCAAACACATCGATTCCTGTGGGAGCGGGCTTGCCCGCGAAGCTTTTAGAAGCGGGTTTGCACAGCCAGCTCAAAGGTGCGCGGTGTGCCGAGGTAATACGCCGGCGACACATGGGCGAACTCGGCATACACCTCATTCGTCAGGTTGCGCACCCGTCCGGTCACAGTTGTGTGCGAGTCCACCTTGTAGCTGAGAAAGCTGCCAAACAACGTGTACGACGGCACGGTCATGGTGTTGGCCGTGTCGGCGAACACCGACGCCACGTACCGTGCATCGACCCCGCCTTGCCATTGCGGCGAGAAATCGTAGGTCAGCCACAGATTGCCGACCCGGTCCGGCACGTTGGTCGGTGTATTGCCCTTGCGCGAAACCACCACACCGGCGGCGTTCTTCTCGTTGAACTCATCGTATTGCGCATCGACCCAGACGAAGTTGCCTTCGGCCAGCAACTTGTCGGTGATCCGCAGCGAGCTGGCAATCTCGATGCCCTTCGAAGTCTGCTGGCCGACCGGAATGCTGCTGGTCGGGTCCAGTGGATCCGTCACTGCGAAGTCCTTGCGCTCGATGGTGTAGGCGGCCACCGTCGCCGAACCGCGCCCGTTCAGGTAGTCGAACTTGCTGCCGATTTCCCATTGTTTGCCGGTCGAGACGTCGAAGTCCTGGGTGCCACTGGGTTGCTCGGCGGCGGTGCTGTATTGCACGTACACATTGGCTGACGGAATGAACTGATACGTCAGGCCGACACGCCCGGTGACCGGTTCCCAACTGCGCTTCAAATGACGCGGGTTGCTCGCGGTCACAGTGCGATGGTTGGTCACGTCGAGGTCGATGTCGTCATAGCGAAGACCGGTCAGCAGCGAGAGCTTGTCGGTCAGTGCCAGGCGGTTTTCGCCGAACAGCGCTTTGGTCGTGACTTCGTTGGTCTTGTCGCTGACGAAACCCGGCATCGTTCCGGGGATGTCATAGAAATGCCCCGGTCGGTAGTTGTTCGGGTCCACCGCGCTGGCGCCTTTGACGTTCAGCGGCGAGTTGGTGGTCTGGTTGACCTTGTACTCGAATCCGCCGGACCAGGTGGTGTCGAGGCCGAACAGGGTGTTGTCGTGGCGCAGTTCGAATTGGTTGCCGTTCTGCTCGCCCTGGTGTCGCACCTGATACGCAGTGGAGCGGTTCACCGCGCTGTTGTCGGCGTTGTATTGATAGGTTTCCAGGTTGCGGTAATCACGCTGACTGTCGAGGTGATAGAGGGTGTTGCGCAGGGTGGTGCTGTCGTTGATCCGGTAATCGATGATCGAGCGCACCCAGATCGTCCGCTGCTCGTAGCGGCCGTCCTCGACGTTGTAGTTGTTGAAGCGGTTGTGCTTGTCGATCTTCAACTCGCCGGCCTTGGGGCTGAGCACCGGCGTGCCCCAGTACGGGCTGTCCTCGTGTTCGTCCTGATATTCCAGGGCCAGGGTGTGCAACAGGTTCGGCGTCAGGTCACTGAGCAACGAGAACGCCACGCTCCAGGCATCGCGTTCCTGGCGGTCAATGTAGCCGTTGCTGGTGTTGTGGCTGACGTCGAGACGCGCGTAGTGCTGCACGTCGGCGCCGGGGTCGGTCAGCGCGTGATTGAGGCCGAACGCGGTTTCGGTGGTGTCGTAGGTGCCATAGCTGACCCGGCCTTCGGTGGCTTGCTCGTCGCGGGTGGCCAGTTTGGTCACGTAGTTCAGCGAACCACCGACCGAGCCGGCGCCGTTGATCAACGATGACGGGCCGCCGACCAGTTCCACCCGATCATAAATCCATGAATCCACGGGGCGCGCCAGCCCGCCGGAAACGTTGACGCCGTTGAACATCTGGGTGATCTGGCTGCTGGTGAAACCGCGATAGGAGACGAATCCGCCAAAGCCCGGCGGTGCACTGGCGTTCACACCCGGCAAGGTGTTGGCCGCGTCCTGAAAGTTTTGCGAACCGCGACGTTCGATGTCACTGCGGTTGGCAATGGCCACCGAGGCCGGGGTGTCACGCACGCTGAGGCCGAGGCGCGAGGCCATGCCGCTGGACTGGTCGAGGCTCAGGCCGGGTTCGGCGCCGGACTCGCCGTCAATAGTGATCGGCGCCAGATCCACGGTGGATTGCGCCCAGACGTTGACGGACAGGCAGCCGCACAGGCTCGCCAGCAAGGTAAGTTGTTTCATTGATTGAATCCTGAATGCTTGTTCTCGGAGTCAGCGCACAGGCGAACGCCGCGCGTTGGCGCAGTGGGCTGACAGATCAAAAAGGCAAGGGCACTCAGGCGAGCGGCGGGGCGCGGGGATTGGCCGAAGGCCAGATAAAGCGGGCAGGAAGGTCGGCACTGACGATGGCCGGCAGCGGCGGGCTGTGTTGTTCCGGCAGAATCGCCAGGGTCAGGCTGGAGTTGAACGCCGGGCCCATGCCTCCGGTGGAGCAGAGCGGACAGCCGAAGGCTTTGGCCAGGGTCGGCAGTTTTTCTTCGGCGGGATTTGAGGCGAGCGGCGCCTGGGTGCTCGGGTCGACGGCACAGAACTGTCCGCCGATACCGTTGAGCTGCATACCGACCATTTGTCCGTGACCGATGCTGCAGGCGAACACGTTGAACAGGACGCAGCAATAGAGCATCCAGGCCAGCAGTGAGCGATCGGTACGGGTGAATTTCATGGGGCGGCACTTTACCGCACCGCCGATCGGTCGTGCACATGGAAAAATGCCGACTAGGATGTTTTGTTCAAATCCCTTTCAAGGATTCTCGACCATGACCTTTGTGTTGGCTCAATGGCTGGTGACGACATTCGCGGTGATCAGCCTGATGCATGTGTATTGGGCGATGGGTGGGCAGTGGGCGGCCGTTGCGGTGGTGCCGCAGGTTCCGGTGGATAACGGCGGGCTGACCCTCAGGCCTGCGTTCAAGCCGTCAGGCTGGATCACGCTGGTGGTGGCGGCAGCTCTGCTACTGATTGCCGCACTGGTGTGCATGCGAGTGGGGTGGTGGCTGCCCGCCGTGCATCACTGGGCGCTGCAATGGGTGATCAGCGCGATTGCGCTGTTGATGTTTGCGCGGGCGATCGGCGATTCGGAGCTGGTGGGTTTTTTCAAGGAAGTGAAGGGATCGAGGTTTGCCCGGCTCGACACTTGGGTTTACTCGCCGCTGTGTCTGATATTGGGAGCCGGGCTGTTGGCTGTCGCCTGGATCTAGCTGCCGGTTTCAGTACGCCGGCTGCTGACCTCGGCCGGCACGTCATCCCCGGCCATGCGCTTGCGGAACAATGCCGCCCGCGCCAGCAGCAGGGTGGTCACTGGCACGGTGATCGACAGCAGAATCGGGATCAGCCATGCGTGCAGCACCGGCCCGGACTTGAGTGCGGAAAAACAGATGATCGAGGCCAGCGCCACGCACCACGCGCCGAGGGTCGAGGCCAGCGCCGGCGGGTGCATGCGCTGGAAGTAATCCTTCATCCGCAGCAGGCCGGTCGCACCGATCAGGGCGAAAATACCGCTGAGCACCAGCAGAATTGCCACCGGGATTTCCACCCACAAAGACAGTTCAGCGTTCATTCGATCACCTCGCCACGCAGGAGGAATTTCGCCAGGGCAAACGAGCCGACGAAGCCGAACAGCGCGATCAGCAGCGCCGCTTCGAAGTAGGTGTCACTGGCATAACGAATCCCCAGGGTCAGCATCATCAGCATGGCGACGATGTACAGGTAATCCAGCGCCAGTACCCGGTCCTGCGCCGACGGGCCTTTGAACAGGCGCACCAGCGTGAGGACCATGGCCAGGGAAAACAGGAACAGCGTCAGCAGAATCGCGTTCGACAGCAGCGGGCTCATTCGAAAATCTCCATCAACGGCCGCTCGTAAGTGACCTTGAAGTGCTGGATGAACTGCGCCTCGTCATCCAGATCCCAGACGTGCAGCAACAGAATGCTGCGATCCAGCGCCAGTTCCGACCAGACTGTGCCGGGAATAACCGTGGTGATCATCGACAATGCTGCCAGGCCGTTGGCGTCGCGCAGGTCCAGCGGCACCTTGATGAAGCGCGAGCGAGGCGGGCGGCGACCGGCGTTGAGCACGCCCCAGGCCACCTGCAGGTTCGAGACGATCACGTCACGCCCGACCAGCAGAAACAATCGCAGGATCGTGCCCGGGCGGCGGATGTGAATCCGCTGCGGGCGCAATTTGCGCATCATCAGCGGGGCGCAGAAACCGAGTACGGCACCCAGCAGCAGGTTGCCCGGGCTGACCGACAGGTTCAGTACCAGCCACAGCAACCACAGCGCAAGCGACAACCACGGAGCCGGAAACAGACGCTTCATGGTTGCACCTCCAGCAGCGCAGCCTTGGCTTCCGGGCTCGGCACGGCGCGGGTGCCGAGTACCGCCATTACGTATTGCTGCGGATTGTTCAGGGCATCGGCCGCTGCCTGGGTGTAACGCAGCAGTGGTTCAGCCTTGAAGGTCAGCGCGATGCTCAGGCCGAGCAGCAGGAAAATCGGTGTGCATTCCAGTTTGCGCAGCAGCGGCGACGGGCGCTCCTCTGGCGACCAGAAGCGCTGGATCCCCAGGCGTGAGAACGCCATCAGCGAGCCGAGGCCTGTAAGAATCAGCAAGGCCAGTAAGCCCCAGGCGGCATTCGAGATCGGTTCGCCTGCGCCGAGGCCCAGTGGATTGAGCAGGGCGCCGATCAGGTTCAGCTTGCCGATGAAGCCGGACAGCGGCGGCATGCCGATAATCAGCAGCGCGCAGGCAATGAAGCTCAGACCGAGGAACGCCATGGTCCATGGGATCACCTGACCGACCACCGCTTTCTGATCGTCGTCGAGGTTGATGCCCTTGACCGGACGCTGCCATTCCTGCGGACGTGGCAGCAGTTCGTTTTCATCTTCCAGCGGCACTTCGATGGCGGTACGCGAACGTTCGATCAATTCGGCCAGCAGGAACAGCGCACTCAGCGCCAGGGTCGAGCTGACCAAATAGAACAGCGCGGCGCCGATCAGGTTTGGCTGGGCGAAACCCACGGCCGACAGCAGAATCCCTGCCGATACCAGAATGCTCAGGCTGGCCATGCGTTCCAGGCGTTGCGCGGCAATGATCGCCACGCCCGCGCCGGCCATGGTCGCCATGCCGCCGTAGATCAACCAATCGCCGCCAAAATACGCCGAAGCGCCGGCCTGGCCGGAGAACAGCAGCGTCCACAGGCGCAGCAAGGTGTAGACACCGACCTTGGTCATGATCGCGAAAATCGCCGCGACTGGCGCGCTGGCCGACGAGTAGGCCGGCACCAGCCAGAAGTTCAGCGGCCACATGCCGGCCTTGGCCAGGAACGCCACGGCCAGAATTCCCGCGCCGGCGTGCAGCAGGCCACGGTCGGCTTCCGGCACCAGCGGGATCTTCAGGGCCAGATCCGCCATGTTCAACGTGCCGGTCACGCCGTAGATCAACGCCGCGCCGATCAGGAACAGCGACGACGCCAGCAGGTTGATCGAGATGTAATGCAGCCCCGACGACACTCGGGCCCGGCCCGAGCCGTGGAGCAGCAAACCGTAGGACGCGGCCAGCAATACCTCGAAGAACACGAACAGGTTGAACAGGTCTGCGGTCAGGAACGCGCCGTACAGCCCCATCAACTGAATCTGGAACAGCGCGTGGAAGCTCGACCCGGCGCCGTCCCAGCGGGCCATGGCGAACAGCAGGGCGCTGACGCCAATGATTCCGGTCAGCACCAGCATCAATGCCGACAGACGATCGACCACCAGCACGATGCCGAACGGCACCTGCCAGTTGCCCGGCAGATAAACCCCAATCGAACCGGGCACGCCGGTGGTCTGGGTCCATTGCAGCAGCATCACCGAAATGCCGAGGCCGAGGAGGCTGGAGAACAGGTTGATTTTCGCCTTCAGCGGACGGTGCTTTTCGCCGAGCATCAGCATGATGGCGGCGGTCAGCAGCGGCAGCAGGATCGGTGCGGCGATCAGGTGAGTCATCGCCGTCATTCCTTGGGCTCCCTTCCGTCAACGTGGTCGGTGCCGGTCAGGCCCCGTGAGGCCAGCAACACCACCAGGAACAATGCGGTCATGGCGAAGCTGATGACGATGGCCGTCAGCACCAGCGCCTGGGGCAGCGGGTCGGTGTAATTGAGCAGGTCCTGCGGCACGCCGTCCTTGATGATCGGCTCCTTGCCGATGAACAGGCTGCCCATGCTGAAGATGAACAGATTGACGCCGTAGGACAGCAGGCACAGGCCCATCACCACCTGGAACGTCCGTGGTCGCAGGATCAGCCAGACCCCGGACGCGGCGAGCACGCCGATGGCGATTGCGATGACTTCTTCCATCAGACGGCTCCTTTGGCGGCAGCGGTTTTATGGCCCCGGACTGATTGGTGGGCGAGGGCGGTGAGGATCAGCAAGGTCGAGCCGACCACCACGGCGTAGACGCCGATATCGAAGAACAGCGCGCTGGCGATATGGATATCACCCAGCAGCGGCAAGCTGAAATGCCAGGTGTGGGTGGTGAGGAATGGATACCCGACCGCCATCGCCCCAAGCCCGGTAACGGTGGCGAACAGCAGGCCGGTGCCCATCCAGCGCAGTGGGCGCAGGCTCATTTGCGCCTCGACCCACTGGGTGCCGGCGACCATGTATTGCAGGATGAACGCCACCGACATCACCAGACCGGCGACGAAACCGCCACCCGGCTGGTTGTGCCCGCGCATGAACAGATAGAACGACACCACCAGCGCAATCGGCAGCAGCAGGCGCACCAGCACCGCCGGCACCATCATGAAGCCGAGCGCGGTATCGCTGGCCGAGCGCGGGTTGACCAGATCGGTGACCACGTCGGGGGCGAGCAGGCGCTGTTGGGCCGGCAGTTGCAGGCTTTCTTTCGGCGGGCGGAAGCGACGCAGCAGGGCGAACACGGTCAGTGCCACGGCGGCGAGCACTGTGATCTCACCAAGGGTGTCGAAACCACGGAAATCCACCAGCATCACGTTGACCACGTTGCTGCCGCCGCCCTCGGGCAGGGCGCGACTCAGATAGAACGAGGAAATGTCGTTCGGCGTCTGCCGGGTCAGCATCGCGTAGGACAGCAGCGCCATGCCGCCACCAACGGCAATCGACAGCAGCAAGTCGCGCAGACGTCGAACCCGCGCCTTGCGCAGGCTGCTTGGCAGCGGCGAAACCTCTTCGATCCGCCGTGGCAGCCAGCGCAGGCCAAGCAGGATCAGCACGGTGGTCACCACTTCGACTACCAGTTGCGTCAGGGCCAGATCCGGTGCCGAGAACCAGACGAAGGTCACGCAGGTCATCAGGCCGCAGACACTGACCATGGTCAGTGCGGCGAGACGGTGATACTTGGCCTGCCACGCAGCACCCAGGGCGCAGGCGATTGCCAGCAGCCACAGGGTCACGAACACGATCGAGCCCGGAATCTTCGGCCGGTCGCCCCAGCTCAGGCTGCTGTGCAGCATCGGGATCAGCCCGGCCAGCACCGCCGCCAGCACCATCAGGAACAATTGCGCTTGCAGGCGCTTGGTGCCGATTCGTCGCTCCAGGCGTCGAGCCAGGCGCATCATCGCCACCAGGCTGCGTTCGAACATTCGCTTGCCGTTAAGGCGACCCGCCAGCGGCGGATACTTGAAGCGGCCGCGCTTGAGTTGGTTGCGCAGTAGCAGATACAGCACGATGCCACCGGACATGGCGATCAGGCTCATGATCATCGGTGCATTGAGGCCGTGCCAGATCGCCAGGCTGTATTCCGGCAGCACGCCGCCCACCACCGGCAAGGCGGCAGCGGCGAGCAACGGGCCGACCACCTGGGCCGGGAAAATCCCCACCAGCAGGCAGGTGAACACCAGCAGTTCCACCGGTGCACGCATCCAGCGCGGCGGTTCGTGCGGGGTGTGCGGCAGGTCGGTGGCGGTCGGGCCGAAGAATACGTCGACGGTGAATCTCAGCGAGTAGGCAACGCTGAACATCCCGGCAATGGTCGCGACGATCGGCAGGCTGGTTTCAACCCAGGCGGTGGCGTTGATGAACACGGTTTCGGCGAAGAACATCTCCTTGGACAGGAAACCGTTGAGCAGCGGCACGCCGGCCATGGACGCACTGGCGACCATCGCCAGGGTGGCGGTGAATGGAATCAGTTTGAACAGGCCGTTGAGCTTGCGGATGTCGCGGGTGCCACTTTCGTGGTCGATGATCCCGGCGGCCATGAACAGCGAAGCCTTGAAGGTCGCGTGGTTGAGAATGTGGAACACCGCCGCCACAGCGGCCAGCGGACTGTTCAAACCCAGCAGCAGCGTGATCAGGCCGAGGTGGCTGATGGTCGAGTAGGCCAGCAGCCCTTTGAGATCGTTCTGAAACATCGCGCAGTACGCGCCGAGCAACAGCGTAGCAGCGCCGGCGCCGCTGACGATGTAGAACCATTCTTCGCTGCCGGACAGCGATGGCCACAGACGGGCCAGCAGGAAAACCCCGGCCTTGACCATGGTCGCCGAGTGCAGGTACGCCGAAACCGGTGTGGGTGCCGCCATCGCGTGGGGCAGCCAGAAGTGGAAGGGGAACTGGGCGCTTTTGCTGAGGGCGCCGATAAGAATGAGCGGAAGCAGGATGGGGTAGAGGGCATGTGCGCGAATCAGATCGCCGGCGGCCAGGACCTTGTCCAGGTCATAGCTGCCGACCACATGGCCGAGGATCATGACCCCCGCCAGCAAGCACAATCCTCCCGCGCCAGTCACCATCAACGCCATGTAAGCACCACGGCGGGCGTCGTGACGGTGGTGCCAGTAGCCGATCAACAGGAACGAGAAAAGGCTGGTCAGCTCCCAGAAGAATACGATCTGGATCAGGTTGCCGGAGATCACCAGCCCGAGCATGGCGCCCATGAACGCCAGAAAGAACGCGAAGAAGCGCGGCACCGGATCGTCCGGCGACATGTAATAACGGGCATATAAGGAGACGAGAGTGCCGATGCCCAGCACCAGCATCGAGAACAGCCAGGCGAAGCCGTCCATGCGCAGGACGAAGTTCAGGCCCAGGCTGGGCAGCCAGGTGAATTCTTCGCGGATCACGCCGCCGTGGGCGATCTGCGGATACAGCAGCGCGACCGAGACAGTGCCGATCAGTGCGACCAGACCTGCCAGCAGGGATTCGGCGTTACGTGCATTGTGCGGCAGCACGGCTGCCAGACAGCTGCCCAGAAAAGGCAGAAGCAGTAGAACTATCAGGGACATAGGCTTCTAATCTGCGGAAGTTTGTGAAGCATCATACGTGCCAGCTCCCGGATCGCCAAACGCGAGGATGTCTCTGAATCCTACAAAGTAGCCGTAAAAACCCCGTTTAGCCTTCGGTCTCGTGTTCCAATTCTTCCGTGACCGTTTGTGTCCCTTTGCCTTTGGTCTTCAATTCACTGACGATCACCGCCGCCACGATCAGCCCCGCACCTATCAATGCGATCGCTGGCAGACGCTCTCCTGCGATGCGCCCGACGATCCCGGCCCACACCGGCTCACCGGCGTAGATCAAGGTCGCGCGGGTCGGCGAAACACTTTTCTGCGCCCAGTTCATCGCCACCTGAATCGCCGCACTCATCGCGCCCAGGCCCAGGGCGGTGCTCAGCAACAGCCACGAGAAATCCGGAATCGCCTCGCCGGTCGGCACCACCATCAAGAAAGACAGGGCCGAGGTTACCGCCAGTTGCACCACCGTCACTCGGCGCACATCCACCTGCCCGGCGTAGTTACTGATGAGGATGATTTCGGCCGCAATCGCGATGGCGCTGATCAGCGTGGCGATTTCACCGGGGCTGAAATTCAGCGAAGCCCCGGACGGCCCGGAAAGCAGCATCAGCCCGGTAAACGCCAGCATGATGCCGATGCTCGGCATCAAACCCGGGCGCCGGCCCAGCACCAGCCATTGCAACAGCGGCACGAACGGCACGTACAACGCCGTGATGAACGCCGACTGGCTGCTTGGGATACTCTGCAACCCAACGGTCTGCAAGCCATAACCGAGCAGGATCGCCACGCCGATAAAGGCGCCAGCCTTGAATTCGAACAGGGTCAGTTCCCGCAAGTGTTTCCAGGAGAACAGCGCAACAATGCCTGCGGCGGCGGCAAAGCGCAGGCCGACGAAAAACATCGGGCCGCTGACGGTCATCGCGTGCTGCACCAGCAGAAAGGTGCCGCCCCAAAGCATGGTGATCAACACCAGCACGCACTCGGCTTTGCTGAACCGGGAAAATCGCAGGGGAGTTTGAGTGGAGTTGGCTGACGTCATGACCTTGCGCACTTTTAAGGAGGGGACGCACAATGCGCCAAATGGTGCGCAGTATACTGCCCAACCCCAGCCAGTGAGCAATATAGTGCACAGAGATTCCGTTCAGCGGGCTTCAGTCCTGCAACACGTCAGCCAGAACGTCCGGCGCCTGCGCCACGCCGCCGACATGAGCCAGACCGCCCTCGCCGAAAAGTCCGGGGTCAGCCGGCGAATGCTGGTGGCCATCGAGGCGGGTGAGAAGAATGTCAGTCTGACCACCCTCGACCGCGTCGCCGAAGCCCTCGAAGTGGCCTTCAGCGATCTGATCCAGGCCCCGGACAATCGCGATCCCGGCCGTATCAACGAACTTGCCTGGGCCGGCAGCATCCCCGGCAGCAAAGCCGTCTTGCTATCCAAGGCCAACGCCACCCGCGCGGTGGAGCAGTGGGAATGGTGCCTGCAACCGGGTGAGGTCTATCCCTCGCAACCGGACGCCGAGGGCTGGAGCGAACAGATCTTTGTGTTCGAAGGCTGCCTGACGCTGATGCTCGGCGACCAACCCCAGCAAATCGCGGCCGGCGAGTTTTTCATGTTCGCCAGCAATCAGCCGCACACCTACCGCAATGACGGGGAAGTGGCCGCGCGCTTCGTGCGCAATGTGGTGATCTGACTGTTGCAGGGCCGACAGCGGATAAACAGTTTGCTCCATCCTGCGTGCAGACTGCTTTAGGTTGTTATCTCAACATATTGATAAATAAGTTAAATATATTAAGGCATGACTCCTGCTACGGGTTCTGGATCCTCATCCGGAAACAACGGAGTCGCCTCACATGACCGTCTCAATTCACACCTTCAAACGCCTCCTGACAATCGGGAGTGCCGTCTGATGCCCCGCGAAATCCGTCTCAACGCCTTCGACATGAACTGCGTCGGCCATCAGTCGCCGGGCCTGTGGGCTCACCCTCGGGATCGCTCCTGGCAATACAAGGATCTGGAGTACTGGACCGATCTGGCGAAAATCCTCGAGCGCGGCAAGTTCGACGGTTTGTTCATTGCCGACGTGCTGGGCATCTACGACGTGTACAACGGCAACGGCGAAGCGGCGATCCGGCAGGCGGCGCAGGTGCCGGTCAATGACCCATTGCAGTTGATTCCTCCGATGGCGCTGGTCACCGAGCACCTGGGTTTCGGCCTGACCGCCTCGTTGTCCTTCGAACATCCGTATCCATTCGCCCGACGCCTGTCGACCCTCGATCACCTGACCAAGGGCCGTGCCGGCTGGAACATCGTCACCTCTTATCTGGAGAGCGGTGCGAAGAACATCGGCCAGCAAGCTCAGACCGAACATGACGCGCGCTACGACTTCGCCGAGGAATACCTGGAGGTCTGCTACAAACTGTGGGAAGGCAGTTGGGAAGAGGGCGCTATCCTGCGGGATCGCGAGCGGCGGATTTTCAGTGACCCGAGCAAGATCCACGAGATCCGCCACCACGGCAAACACTTCCAGGTGCCGGGCATTCACCTTTGCGAACCGTCGCCGCAGCGCACGCCGGTTCTCTACCAGGCCGGCGCGTCCAGTCGTGGCAAGCAGTTTGCTGCCGAGCATGCCGAGTGTGTATTTGTCGCGGCACCGTCGAAAGTGCTGCTGAAGAAAACCGTGGCCGACATCCGCCGTCGCGCCGCCGAGGCCGGGCGCGATCCGTCGAAGATCCTGATCTTCAATCTGCAAACGGTGATCCTCGGCGAGACCGACGCCAAGGCCAAAGCCAAGTTCGAAGAATACAAATCCTGGGTCAGCTACGAAGGCGCGATGGCGCTGATTTCCGGCTGGACCGGCATCGACTTCAGCCGCTTCAAACCGGACGAACCGCTCAAACACGTACACACCAACGCGATTCAGTCGGCGGTCGAAGCGTTTTCCACAGCGGATCCGAACAAGGTCTGGACCCCCAACGAACTGGCCGATTGGGTCGGCATCGGCGGCTTCGGCCCGCTGTTCGTCGGCAGCCCGGAAACGGTGGCGGACCTGTTGCAGGAATGGGTCGACGAAACCGACGTCGATGGCTTCAACCTCGCCTACGCGCTGACCCACGAAACCTTCATCGACGCCGTGGAATTGCTGGTGCCGGAGTTGCAGAAGCGCGGTGTCTACAAGACCGAGTACGCGCCGGGGACCTTGCGTGAGAAGCTGTTTGGCGAAGGGCCGAGACTGCCGGAGATCCATCCGGGCAGCGGCTATCGAAACCTCGGCGAGCTGCATCGGCAGGAGAAAAAGGTCGCGTCTGTCTAGACGTCTTCGCGGCGTCTGAATGACACTGGCCCGAGCATATCCTCAGCTGCGAGAACGGCATGACTCAAACCGATACAACCGCCACCCGTCACGCCGACATTCTGATTGTCGGCGGCGGCCTCAGCGGTACGATGCTGGCGGTGCAATTGCTGCGTTTGCCGGGGCGCAGAACGATTCTGGTGATCGAGCCCCGGGCCGAACTGGGCCGGGGCGAAGCGTACAGCGCGGTGGAGCTGGGCCACACGCTCAACGGCAATGCGGCGCGGATGAGCGTCGATCCGGACAATGCCGATGACCTGACTCAATGGCTGACCGATCACATCGCTGGCGGTGGCTGGCCGGAGTCGGATCAGCAGCATGTGCCGGTCAGCGAACTGTTTCCGCCTCGGGGGCTGTTCGGCGTGTACGTGCAACAGCGTCTGGCCGAAGCGCAGCAGGTGGGGGCGCAATGCGGTTCGACGGTCGAGCATGTGCGCGCCGAAGTGGTCGATGTTCAGGCTTCCAGCGATTGCGTGCAGCTCACCTTGAGTGACGGCCAGCATCTGCAGGGCGCTTTTGCCGTGCTGGCGACCGGGATGTTCCCGGCTGCCCGCACGCCGCAAAAGGAGTCCAGCGGCCTCAACGCGGCGGCACTGGATCCGTGGGATGTCGCGGCCATGCGCCAGCTCGATCCACAATCCACGGTGCTGATCATCGGCTCCGGCCTGACCATGGTCGATGCCGTGGTGTCGCTGGAGCAGGCCGGGCATCGCGGGCCGATCGAGGTGTTTTCCCGGCACGGGCTGCTGCCTCATGTTCGTCGGCAACCGCCCGCGTGGGTGGACTTCCTCGCCGAGGATCACAGCATTCGCACACCGCGCCAGCTATTGCGCGAATTGCGTCGGCATTGCCGCGACGCCATCGCCCAAGGCATCGACTGGCAGGCGCCGCTGGACACCGTGCGTGCGCACATCGGCCGGTTATGGAGCCAGGCCAGCGATGCGCAGCGCCGGCAATTCGTGCGCCATGTGCGGCCGTGGTGGGAAAGTCATCACCATCGTTCACCGCCGCTGAGCGCGGAACTGGTCGAGCGTCTGCACCGGGAAGGGCGATTGCGCATTCATGCTGCGTCCTACAAGGGTCTTGAATTGGCGTCGGATGGCGGGGTGAGTATCCGTATTCGCCCTCGCGGTAAGGCTGAGACCCGCGTGGTGCAGGGCGCGGCGTTGATCAATTCCAGCGGCATCGAATACGACTGGCGCCGGGTCGCGCGACCTTTGCCGCAGCAGTTGCTGTCGCGCGGTCTGGTTCGGCCGGGGCCATTGGCGCTGGGCATCGCGGCAGCGGTGGACGGCGCTGTGCTGGATGAAGAGGGTAGGGTCTCGAACCGTCTGTTCGCCATGGGCCCGCCGTTGCGCGGGATGTGGTGGGAGAGCACCGCCGTCACCGATGTGGCGTCGCAGGCCAAGGCACTGGCCGCGCGACTGGTGCGCTGACGCCCGAATGCAAGAAACCCCGCTTTGGCGGGGTTTCCTGTTTCTGGCAGCTCAAACCGATCACTCAGTAGCGCTGATATTTGGAACCGAATTCCGGGCGGTTTTCCGCGACGTACAGTTTGGTCTGTTCGGCGTTCTGTTGGAGTTTGAGGCCTTGGTGTTCGGCGTCGTTGCTGACGGTGTCGACGTTCAGGGTGCCGGACTGGCCAACGGTCGCAGCCGCGACAACTGGAGTGCTGGCGTGTGGGGCAGCGATGGCGGAAGTGGCGCCGATCAGGGAAACAATGAAGCCGAGGGCGATGATGTCTTTCATGATGTTGCTCCAGAGAGTGGGGAGAAGATGGGGCCCACTGTAGTGCTGGAGGGTTTTGATGTGAAAACACCCTTGCGCATAGTTGTTATCGAAGGTGTTGATGCGCGATCAGCGCGGTAGGGTATTGCTCAGCCAGCGCTGGCGCAGCTTCTCCAGACGGCCGTCGGCCCGCAATGTATCCAGCGCCTGCTGCCAGCGTGCGACCTGTTTCGGATCGGTCTGCGGCGAAAAGGCAATGTAGGTGTTCTGTTTCATCAGCGGGATCTGGTACTGCAAGCGTCCCGGCTCCAGGCCTTGTTCGCGGGCGAGGGCGGCTTTGGACCAGGTATCGGAGACCACGAAATCGGTACGCCCCAGGCTGAACAGTCGCATCATCTGCTCCGGGGTTTCCACGCCGTAGAGGTTGTTCAGGTCTTGCCCTTGCAGGTAGCTGTAGACCAGCCATTTGCGCGGCACGGTGATCCGGCCCAGGTGATCGGCTTCACGCAGGCTGTGCACGGGAGGCTGGAGATTGTCGCGGGCGTATAGCGCGGTTTCGACTTCGATCAGCGGCCCGACCCATTGATAGCGATCGTCGCGCTCATCGGTACGCAGCACGGTGAATACGCCGGTGTCGGGCGTGTCGCTGGCCATGCGCAGGGCGCGCAGCAGCGGGACTTGTTGCAGATGGATGCGGTCGCCGGTCTGGTTCGCCAGGGCCTGCACCACGTCCACACCGAATCCTGCGAGCTGATTGCCTTGCATGAAATGCAGGGGCGGGTGGTTGTCGGTGAGCAGTTGCAGGTCCGCCGCAGTGGCCGTCAGGGCCAGCATTGACAGCAGACAAGCGGCAAATCGTTTCATGGATCGTCCCTGAACAAATCAATCGCGCAGCTTAGTACGAGCAGTGATGACTGTCGTGGGGAAACAGCGGGGCTTTTGTGTCAGAGAACAAGGCTTATCGGTAGTGATCGCTGCGGGGGCAGAGCGCCCCCGGCAGGAATCGACAACGGCGGGTACAGACGATCAGTAGCGCTGGTACTTGGAACCGAACTCGGGACGGTTCTCGGCGACCAGTACGCTGCGGGCCGAACGTTCGCGCAGTTCCTGCAAGCGGTCGGCGCCACCTTCAGCTACACGTTCACGCAACTCTTGCAAACGGTCAGCACCGCCTTCAGCCACGCGTTCACGCAGTTCCTGCAAACGGTCGGCGCCGCCTTCAGCCACGCGTTCGCGCAGTTCCTGCAAGCGATCCGCGCCACCTTCGGCCACGCGATCCTTCTGCAGGTTTTCCGAGCCGTATTCGGCGACCAGCGGCTGGGAGCTGGCGGACGCCAGGTCGGTCAGGGCCAGGCCACCGAGCAGGCTGATTACGAGTACCAGGGATTTCGAGGACTTGAACATGGTGCTTCTCCTTGCGTTTGAGATGAGTGAACCAGTGCTTTCTGGTGGGTTCATTCAAACGCGAGGGTGTATCGCTGATATGTGGTGTGACGGCCCAAAAACACCGGTTACGTATCTGCGCGGCGAATTTATACAGAGTGATACAAATCCATCAGGATTCGGCGAGCATCTCCACGGCGAAGGAGAACACATAACCCTCGTTGCGCACGGTCTTGATGTAGGTCGGCTCGCGGGAGTCGTCCAGCAGACGCTGACGCAGGCGGCTGACCAGCAAATCGATGGAGCGGTCGAACAGGTCGGCGTCGCGCCCCTGGGTCAAGTTCAGCAATTGATCGCGGCTGAGCACCCGTTGCGGATGATCGAGAAACACCCGGAGCAGGCGATACTCGGCGCCACTGAGGGCAACCATGGTGTCGTCTTCATCGAGCAGATGTCGGGCGGTGGTGTCCAGGCGCCAGCGACCGAACGCGAGCAGCCGCCCGGTTTCGGTGATCAGCAGATTGGGCGGCAGCATTCGCGTGCGGCGCAGCACGGCGTTGATCCGCGCCAGCAGCTCGCGGGCGGCGAAGGGTTTGGTCAGGTAATCGTCGGCGCCCATTTCCAGGCCGAGGATGCGGTCTGTCTGGTCGTCGCGGGCGGTGAGCATCAGGATCGGGATCGCCTTGTGCTTGCCGGCGCGCAACTCGCGGCACAGCACCAGCCCGTCATCGCCGGGGAGCATGATGTCGAGCACGATCAGGTCGACCGTGTTGGCTTCCAGAAAACTGCGCATCTGCCGGCCATCGGCGACCACGGTGCTGCGCAGGCCGTTCTTGGTCAGGTAATTGCCGACCAGCTCGCGGATCTCGCGGTCATCGTCGACGATCAGGATGTGGTTGATGTGATCCATGGTTCGCTCTTTTTATAAGGAGTGCCCGAAGCGTTGCGCTTCGGGCACCTGTCTCTTCGGGTCAGGACACCACGCGATAGCACGGCACATACGCCGCGCCGCCCGGCAGTTTCATCCGGTGCTGGGCGACGAAGGCTTTGAGCAGCAGATCGAGCGGCTGCATGATCGCGGCGTCGCCACGGATCTGATACGGCCCGTGTTCCTCGATCAGACGAATGCCCTTGTCCTTGACGTTGCCGGCGACAATCCCGGAGAACGCGCGGCGCAGGTTGGCCGCCAGTTCATGAGGCGGCTGGTCGCGGTGCAGCTTGAGGTTGGCCATGTTTTCGTGGGTCGGGTCGAACGGGCGCTGGAAGCCTTCGTCGATTTTCAGCAGCCAGTTGAAGTGGAACGCATCGTTGCGCTCGCGGCGGAACTGCTTCACCGCTTTGAGGCCCGCGGTCATCTGCCGCGCCACTTCGGCCGGGTCGTCGATGATGATTTCGTAGTGCTGTTTCGCCGCTTCGCCGAGGGTGGCGGTGACGAAGGCGTCCAGTTGTTCTAGGTACGGTGCGGCGTGTTTCGGCCCGGTCAAAATCACCGGGAACGGCAGCCCGGCGTTGTCCGGGTGCATTAGGATGCCCAGCAGGTACAGGAACTCTTCGGCAGTGCCGGCGCCGCCCGGGAAGATGATGATGCCGTGGCCGACGCGGACGAAAGCTTCCAGACGTTTTTCGATGTCCGGCAGGATCACCAGCTCGTTGACGATCGGGTTCGGCGCTTCGGCGGCGATGATGCCCGGCTCGGTCAGACCGAGGTAACGGCCACCGTGAATCCGCTGTTTGGCGTGGGCGATGGTCGCGCCTTTCATCGGGCCTTTCATCACGCCCGGGCCGCAGCCGGTGCAGATATCGAGGCTGCGCAGGCCCAGTTCGTGGCCGACTTTCTTGGTGTATTTGTATTCTTCGGTGTTGATCGAGTGGCCGCCCCAGCACACGACGATTTTCGGCTCGACGCCCGGACGCAGGGTGCGCGCGTTGCGCAGCAGGTGGAAGACGTAGTCGCTGATGCCCTGGGAGGTGCTTAGGTCGATGCTCAAAGCGTCGAGTTCGTTTTCGGTGTAGACGATGTCGCGCAGGGCGCTGAACAGCATTTCCCGGGTGCTGGCGATCATTTCGCCGTCGACGAAGGCGTCGGCCGGGGCGTTCAACAGTTCCAGACGCACGCCGCGATCCTGTTGGTGGATGCGGATTTCGAAGTCCTTGTAGGCTTCAAGGATGGTTTTTGCGTTGTCGACATGGGCGCCAGTATTGAGGATGGCCAGGGCGCACTGGCGAAAGAGGGTGTAGGTGCTGCCGGTTCCGGCCTGGCTCAGTTGCTGAACTTCACGTTGGGAAAGGGTTTCGAGGCTGCCTTTCGGGCTGACCGAGGCATTGATTACGTGTCGTTGGGTCATGCAGTGATCCTTAAAACGATGTCATTGCCGGCATGGCCAATGGCATCCGAATAGTGTGTATCCATGAATGAAGATGGCACGATCTGCGTGGTATCGCCATGTCCCCGTTGGACGTAGAAAAGATGAAAAGGCGCTCCAGCATAGCTAAATCCGCCCCAGAGGCGATAATGCGCAGCCTCTTTTTAACTCAAGCCATGGAAGCCTGTCGCGATGTTCGAGATTCAACCAATCGATGCCATCACTTATCGCCAGCAGACCCGGCGCAGCACGCTGATCATCGCGTTGCTGTTTCTGGTGCTGGCGATGGCGTTTTCGACGGCGGCGGTGGCGCTGTTCGGCGAGCCGGGCGGGGATAATCTGCGGTTCAATGTCGGCGGGGTGTTTGGCGCATTTCTGCTAACGGCGGCGTTGCTGCGCGGACGTTTCTGGAACCAGACCTGGATGGCCCCGGCAGTGTACGGCTGGCGGCTCAAGCGCAGCCTGATGAGCGTCACTAATGTGATGCATCAGGTGACGGCGGCGGTGGAGAAGGGTGATCCGGTGGCGATGAAGGTGCTGCGTTTCTATCACCTGGGCCTGACTCAGATGCATGAACTGGATGGCAACTCCAGCGATCACGCGCAATTGCACCGGGAAGTCGAAGCGCACAAGGCGCGGATGGAGGCGTTGGGTCTGGACACCGATCAGACGCGCCTCGATCCGGCCTGGCTGGAAACATTGAAAGCGCGCTAAAACGGAATGCGCGCGGCGCGTCTGAGTTTCCAGCGGCGAATCAGGCGCCCGTAGACCAGCAGGTTGACCGCCAGCACCACGCTGCCCAGTACCAACTGAATCTGCGGGGTCAGCCCGGCCGGGTAGATGATCGGCCAGACGTAATGTTCGATGAAACCGCCGGCATACTCTGTTTGCCCGGCGGCGTGGCGCATCAGGTTTTCCCAATAGGTCAGCGGACAGGTCAGGTGCAACACCTCGACCGCCACGCCCCAGGCCGCCGCTGGCAAATGCAGCCACATCAGCCGCGGCCACTTGAGTACCAGCAGTCCGCCGAACAGCACGAACAGAATGAACAGCAAATGAAACAGCACCAGCCCGTCGGCGGCTATTCGATACAGCATGTCGTCTCCCTGACGCGTGTGTGAATGGTTGCCATGTTACGCCCGTAAACGACTGACGGAAGGAAGGATTTGCGCCAACTGCGCAAGATTGTTCAAGCCACCCACGGGCGTTTGCTGGCAGAGTCCGGGGTCTTGTCTCACGGTTGAAGCGTGATATGTCTGACTCATTTATGCCGCGCAGTGCCTTTCTTCGCGGAGCCGCGGCGATCATGCCGTTATCCCTGGCGACCGCGCCGTGGGGGCTGCTGGCCGGCTCCATGGCAATCGAAGCCAACCTCACGCCGCTGCAAGGGCAAGGCCTGTCGAGCATCGTGTTCGCCGGCGCTGCGCAATTGGTGGCGATCGGCATGCTCAAGGGCGGCGCGGGGATTTTCTCGATTCTGCTGACCACGTTGCTGCTGACGTCGCAGCATTTGCTCTACGGCATGAGCATGCGCCACGTGATTTCGCCGTTGCCGGGGCGCTGGCGCATTGGCCTGGGCTTTTTGCTCACCGATGAGCTGTTCGCCCTGACCAGTCAGCACGATCGTCAGCAGTTCAACCGCTGGTACGCCCTGGGCGTCGGCCTGACGTTCTACATCGCCTGGAACCTCTTCACCCTGGCCGGCATCGTGCTCGGCAGCAGCATTCCGGGGCTTGAGCACCTGGGGCTGGACTTCTCGATTGCCGCCACCTTCATCGCATTGATCACCCCGGTGGTGCGCAATGTGCCGACGGTGGTCTGCGTGGCGGTGTCGCTGTTCTGCTCGGTGTTGTTCAGTTACTGGCAATGGGGTTCGGCGCTGGTGCTGTCGGGACTGGCCGGAATGACCGCCGGGTTTATCTGCAACAAGCTGTATCGGGAGCGCACATGATGGTCTGGGCAGTGATTATCGGCATGGGGATTCTGGTGTTCCTCAACCGTTACGTGTTTCTCGAACCACGTTTGCCGGTGCGTCTGAGCAGCAACGCGCGGCAATTTCTCGGTTTTGCCGTTCCGGGCATGTTGACTGCGATTTGCGGGCCGATTGTATTCATGCCAGACAAACAACTGAATCTGCAGTGGGACAACCCTTATCTGCTGAGTTCACTAGTGGCAATCGGCCTGGTGATCTACACGCGTAATACATTGCTCAGCATGCTGTTGAGCATGGCGTTCTTCTTTCTATTGCGCTGGTGGCTTTAAGTTCTACGCTTAATGGATGAATTCCATTAGCGAGGTGAACATGGCAACCGAGCAGAAACGTCCCGAAGAAGATGACGAACCGAGTGAAGAAGAGCTCGAGCGGGAGAAACACAAGGAGCAGACCTGGAAGCATGACGACAGCCGCGAGTTGTCCGACCGTGATCAGGAACGCCCGCTGAAACCCTGAACGCCACAACGAAAAGCCCCGCGATTGCGGGGCTTTTCGTTTTATCAAAGATCTTCCAGCTGCGTGAAATCGGGGTGGGAGGCCCGATAACCCAAGGTCTTGTCGATCCAGGCATTCAGCTCGTTGACCATCACCGGCGGGTGGCAGGGATAGCTTTCGAGGGTGGCGCGCAGGATGCGGTCGATATCGGGTACGTCACGCAGGTTTCGAGTCTTTATGTAGTGGCCGATAAAACAGTCGAGTTCAAAGCGTTCTGTCGGGGACAGATGAATACACTCCAGGCCTGTGACCTGTTTGATTGCAAAATCGTCGCGCAACTTAATTCTCTGCAAGGCTTGTAAGTTTGTGGGGGATTCCTGGTTTTGCTGACTCTTTGGTCAACTGGTATGCCAAAAGGAAATGCGGCGCGCATGCTATCCGTAGTGTTTGTAAATGTATGTATGACGGTTGAAATGTCAGACAGGCGGTTAGTTCAATCAAACGACTGTTTAGGTTGAATGTTTCGCGTTTGAAACACCGCGTGTAACACGCAGGATTCGATTCGTGAATTCCTGCTTTTGATAACGCACCACGTCGACATTTATTTACGGTACGGCATCAATCAATTCCGCACCCTGATTGCGGGAGTTGCCCACCGCTTTGCCGACTTTGTGCCATTGGAACGCTTCGCTGGGTTCGGCTTCGAACAACAGCATCTGCTCGGCACGCTCTGTGGGCGTGGCGGGATCGAGCCATTCCTGCACCCGATCAGCGCGCAGCACAATCGGGCGCCGGTCATGCACATCGAGCAAGCCGCCTTCGCTGTTGGCGGTAATGATGACGAAGCCGTCGTCTTCCCGTGAAGGTTCGCCGGGTATCGGAAACTGGCCGATGGCGGCGCAGAAAACCGGCTGGTGATCGGCCCGACGAATCAGCCAGGGCTGTCGGCTCTTGTCGGGTGCATCGACCCACTCGAACCAGTTGTCGACCGGCACGATCAGTCGATGACGCCAGATCGCTCGAAAGAACGGCCCGTGGGCGACTTTTTCCAGCCGCGCGTTGATCGGTGCAGCGCGATCCCTGGCCCAGTGCGGGCGCCAGCCCCAGCGCAGATTGTCGGCGTATAGCCGTTGTTGGTGCTGATGAAGGATCGCCAGTGACGTGGTGGGCGCGGCGTTGTAATGCGCCAGCGGCGCCTCGCCGACGTGATTGATCAGCGCATCGGGAATGCTCAGCACCGCGACGAAATCGTGGATACCCCGGTATTGCGACAGTCTTCCGCACATCGGCCAACCCTCCGGCGAACGGCTGCCTGAAGGTTTCAGCTTAGTTGCACGGTTCAATCCTTGCTGCCCTGGCCGGTGAACGCGTCGCGCCAGACCAGCCAGCGACGTTCCAGCACCGCAAGCAAACCGTCGCTGAGTTTGCCCAGCAGCGCCAGGACGATGATCGCAGCCAGCACGATGTCCGGCCGCGAAGTTTCGCGACCGTCACTGAGCAGGTAACCCAGACCTCTGGTCGCGGCGATCAGTTCGGCCGCCACCAGAAACATCCACGACAGGCTCATGCCGCTGCGCAATCCTGTGAACAGGCCGGGCAGGGCGGCGGGCAACAGAATCCGTTGCACCAGTTGCAGCGGGCTGAAGCCGTAGATGTGCCCGACTTCCACCAGTTTGCGGTCGATGTTGCGGATCGCCGCGACCACGTTGACGTACACCGGGAAGAACGCGCCGATGGCGATCAGAACGATTTTCGAGGTCTCGTCGATCCCCAGCCATAGCAGCAACAGCGGCACCCAGGCCAGGCTGGGAATCGACCGCAGTGCGGCGAACGTCGGTTCCAGATAGGCCTCGGCTTCGCGGCTGAGGCCGACCCATGCGGCGAACACCAGCGCCAGGCTCGCGCCGATGGCAAACCCCAGCAGCACGCGAATCAGGCTGGCGCCGATGTGTTTCCACAGGGCGCCTTCGGCCAGGTCGGTGAGGGTCAGGGCGATCTCGCTCGGCGCCGGCATCTGGTAGGACGGCAGCCAGCCGATGCGCACGATGAATTCGAGGGCGATCACGATCAGCAGTGGCAGGGCCAGGCCTTTAAGGCGCCGACGCCAGAGCGGATTCAGCAGTGGGAGTCTTCGGCGTGGTGCCGGCACGGCGAGGCGGGCGGGCAAGTCGTTGCTCATGGACGGTTCTCCGCTCACGACAAATCCGCGACGGACGCGGACTTGTCATGGGCCTGATCGGTTACTGGGCGGCGGCGACTTGCTGGAAACCGGTGTCGATCAACTGATCGATGACCTGATCGACATTCACCCCACGGCGCACCAGTTCTTCGGAGACCAGAATCGGCGCGGCGGCTTTCGAGGCCAGCACGTCCCTGGCGGTCAGCTGCGGGCTGCTCAGGTCGGTGCGCGACAATTGCAGTTTGGCCACGTCCAGCGGCAGGCCGGATTCGCTGGCGAGCAATTTGGCCAATTCGTCGGGGTTCTTCACCGACCACTCGCGGGCCTGCTCATAGGCCTTGATCACGGTGTCGATGGTTTGCGGGTGTTGCTTGGCGTATTGCTCGGTGACGCTGACCACGCCGTAGCTGTTGAAGTCGCGATTGCGGTACAGCAGGCGCGAACCGGCCTGCACCTGACTGGCGGCCATGTGCGGATCGAGGCCGGCCCAAGCGTCGACATCGCCTTTCTCCAGCGCGGTGCGGCCGTCCGGGTGCTGCAGGTGCACCAGTTCCACGTCGTCCTTTTTCAGCCCGGCCTGTTGCAGGGTGCGCAGGGTAAACAGGTACGGATCGGTGCCTTTGGTGGCGGCGATTTTCTTGCCCTTGAGGTCGGCGACAGACTGGATCGGCGAGTCCTTGCGCACCACCAGCGCGGTCCACTCGGCGCGGCTGTAGACGTAGACCGATTTGATCGGGCTGCCATTGGCGCGACTGAGCACGGCGGCGAGGCTGGCCGACGAGGCGAAATCCACGCCGCCGCTGTTGAGGTATTCCAGCGAGCGGTTGCTGCCCTGGCTCAGCACCCAGCTGACTTTGCTCTGGGGCAAGGCTTTTTCCAGGTAGCCCAGATGTTTCAACGCCAGGCTGACCGGCGAGTAATAGGCGTAATCCAGATGCACTTCGGCCGGCGGCGCTTCGGCAGCGTGGGCCAGAGGTTGTAGGCTCAGGGCTACAGCGCAGGCCGCGAGCAGCGTTTTGACGCGGGAAAACGGTAAGAAGGGTTTCATGGGCACGCTCCGGCAAGGCAACAGATTCTTATGTCCAAAAAGATATTTTTATCGAATGCTTCCTGCATGAATGGAATATTGCAGGCTCTGTGCCATGTACGTTTTGTCCCGTATTTACGGGGGGTGACGCCGGTTTTGCAGGTTTGAAGTGTTGCAGGGAAAACACTGTGCCGAGCCACTGTTGCTCGGCAAACAGTGCAACTGGAAGGTGCTGAGCTTATGCGCTAATAGAATTTCAAATCTCATTTGTAAGAGCGTTATGGTCTATAAAAATCCCTTCTGCAGGACTCGCCATGAAGCTCTCACGTTTCCTACGCGCCGCGTTGACCAGCGCACTGTTTGCCACGCCATTGACCTACGCTGCCGAACCTTTGGTCCTGCACGTCGGCGACCAGAATTACTACAACATCCGCGCTTCGATAGAAGCGTCCGGCGTGTTGAAGGACGCGCCTTACACGGTTGACTGGAAACACTTCCAGGCTGCCGCGCCGTTGGCCGAAGCGTTGCACACCGGGTCGCTGGATCTGGGTTTCCTGGGGGATTCGGGTTTTCTGTTTCTGGCCGCTAAACAAGCGCCGGTGAAGCTGATCGGTGTGTCACGACAGAATCCGGACACCATCGCCCTGTTGGTGCCCAAGGATTCTCCGGTGAAAACCATCGAGGACCTGAAGGGCAAGAAAGTCGCCTACTGGCCGGGTGCCTGGAGTCAGCAGCTGACCCTTCGCGCACTGGAGCAGGGCGGTTTGCCGGAGAATTACGTCGACTTCGTCAAACTGATGCCGATCGATGCGGCGGCCGCGCTACCGCAAGGCAGCATCGATGCGTTCCCGGTATGGGAGCCGTACATTTCCCAGCAGATCGTTTTCTCCGGCGCCCGGCCGATTCTCACGGCGAAAAACCTGATGCCGGGCTTGAGCGCCATCGCCGCGTCTGCGCCGTCCATCGACAGCAAGCGCGAAGCGATCGCCGATTTCCTCGGACGTTTGAAGCAGGCCAGGGCCTGGGTCGACAGCCACACCGACGAGTACGCCGACCTGTGGGCGAAGAAGGCCAACCTCGATCAACAGGTTTCGCGGCACTGGTTGCGCCAGGCGCACATGACGGTCGGCCCGGTGGATCAGCAGGCCGCCGCCGATCTGCAAAGCACGGCCGACTTCCTGTTCAAGGTCAAGGCGCTGCCGGCTCCGCTGGCCACGGCCGGTATCATCGACAGCTCGTTTCAACAGGCGCTGGCGCGCTGAGCGAGCGCCGGAACCAAACCCTGTGTATCTTTATCCAACCTCGGCCCATCTCAATGGGTCGCAGGGAGGCAGCAGCGGCGAAGGAGTTTTGCCAATCGACAACATGACCGCAACGGTCGGGCTCAAGGCAAAACATGACACAGTGGTTCAAGGTTTTCTGTGCGATGGCGGTAGCCGTCGGGTTGGCCGGATGCATCGCCGCTCCCATCGAAATGACCGCGCAGACCGAGGCCCGGCTCAAAGAGCAGGCGCCTGTGCGGTTTCTGTTGACCTTCGATGACGGCCCCAGCGCTTCCAGTCTTTTCAACCCCACCGACACCGTACTCGACAGCCTCAAGGACAACCCGCTGCAACCGGGGATCAAAGCGGTGTTTTTCGTCCAGACCCGCGCACCCCGAGCGGGCAACAGCGAGATCGGTCGGCGAGTCATGCGCCGCGAGCACGCTGAAGGGCACATTCTGGGCTTTCACACCGCCACCCATTGGCACACCAATCATCGATTGCTCGATCCCCAAGAACTCGAAACCTCGCTGACCAACGGTTCGGCGGACATCGCGGCAATCACTGGCGCGCCGCCGACGTTATTGCGTCCGCCATTCTGGAACTACGACAAACGCACCTTCGCCGCCTATCAGCAGCACCATATGCAGGTGTTGCTGACCGACCTGAGCGCCAACGACGGCAAGATCTGGGGCTTCAACGCCAGCCCCCGGCGGCGGGCGAACATGCTGCGACAACTGTCGGAAGTCCGCGAACGGATTGCCCTCGGCGAATTGCCAACGGTGGACGGAGTGATTCCGGTGGTGGTGACCTTCCATGACCTCAACCGCTACACCGCGCGCCACACCCGCGAGTATCTGCAGATTCTGCTCGACAGTGCCGCCGCCACCGGCGTACGACTGGCAGGCAAACCGTTCTATGACGATCGCGCGGCGCTGGAAAAAGCTGCGCTGGCGCGCACGGTGCGCGAGTCGTCGAAACCGGTGAATCTGCCGGGAATATGGAACTGGATCTGGGACCATGACGCCCATTGAGAACCGCGATTTGAAGTTGTGAAACGGTTGGCAATTTTTACACTGGGCGGCAGGGGCGGGGCAGTGAAAGCTCATCTATGCTGATCGGGTCGCCCGAGCCAAAGCCTGTGAGGCGTGCCCCCATGATTGCCATTGCCGACATTTGCCGCATCGTCGAATCCGGCTTTTCGCCGTTGTATTGCGACTGCACCGAAACGGCGCAAGGCCTCTTGCAGATCAAGGTGTACGAACCCGACAGCGGGCGTGTCGAGTTGCTGCTCAATGGTGTTTCTCCTGAGCATCTGGTCACCATTCGTGACATCTCCAATTTCATCGGTGAATTGCGCACGGAAATGAGCGCCGGACGCCGGGCGTTCGCCGGCTGAGAGTCAAAGGCGTCGTTGAAAGGCGCGGACGATGCTCAGCGTGGCGTCACTGACGTTCAGATTCTGCACCGCATCCAGCGGGTGCCAGAGGCAGTCGACGATCTCGTTCAGCGGGCGAACCTGCTCAATGTTCAGCACCGACGCCTCGTAGACGTGGTGGCGGGTGCTGCCGTTCTGCAGTTCCATCAGATAAAGCATGTCATCGCTGTCCAGGCCGGTCTCTTCCTTGAGTTCTCGGGCGGCGGCTTGCGCGCGGGTCTCTCCCGGTTCGACGGTGCCCCCCGGAAGCGTCCAGCGGCATCTGGGTTTGCGCACCAGGAGAATGTGTCGATCCTGTTCGCAGATGACGGTTGCTCGTACTTTCATGTGTTACCTGATTGCCGTTTGTCATAAATCTGTCATGAATTAGCAATATTTGGGCCGCTGCCGGTTTAGAGCTTCTGAGTGCCCGGCAGCGGCAAAAGTGCCGGAGACTTGACGCAGAGACGGCGCGACGTCCGGTCGGCACGATTGCGCGTTGCGGGTGTAAGGTGCAAAAGTTCGTTAGAAGACAGGAGGTGCCTATGAGCATGGCGATGCTGAACAAAATGCACATGAATGGCTACGACGTACTCAGCGTGAACAACGGCCCGTGGCGGGTCTGCACGCAGGGTGACCGGCTCGCTTCGTTTGCCAGTCGCGAAGAAGCGCTGGCCTACGCCGCCGCACTGCCGGGGTACAAAAGCCGTGTACGCGGTCGCAAGACAGGCTGAAGGCCTGTGGAGAAAAAGCCCCGGATGTCCGGGGCTTTTTGTTGTGGACCGGGTGGGTTTCAGTGGACTTTGGTTCGGCTGATGGCGCGGGCTTTCACTTCCCGGGCATACAGCTGCAGGCGCTCTTCATCGCTTTGCAGCACCTCGCAGGATCGCAGTACCGCCTGGGCGTCCGCCTCGTTGCCCGACTGGCGCAATTGCTCGGCAATGCGCTTGAGGTCCACCGCCGACCATCTCAAGTCCGATGCCACGCTTTGCAGGTCACGTTGAAGTTCGTGTTCGTATTCATTGAGCCGCATGATCACCTCCGGAACATTCTCGGTAAAACAGAGTAGCCGCATTTTTTGGGAGTGGGGCAAGGTCATCTGTCGGTGAGCTGATTGGTCCGGTTTTCGAGGAGTACAGGCAGAGCGCTACGATGGATGTCCGAACAGTTACAGGTTACATTCGCGTTTTTTTCAGATGAAGGAATCACCATGCGGATGTTGATCGGGGGCATGCTGTTGGTAGCATTGGCCGGTTGTTCGTTGCCTGCGTCACTGGTGCCGGGCGAGCCGAATGTCAGCAAGACCAGCAACAAGACTCCCAAGGACTACGCCGCGTGTGTATTGCCGTTGTGGCAGCAGGACGTTGCCAAGACGTCCCAGACAGCGATTTCCAATGGCTACCGGATCACCGCGCCGAGCATCGTCACCGCTGACGAGATTCTCGATGTGGTCAAGTACAAGGACGGCAGCCGCGTTTCCCTGTATCAGGGGCCGCCGTGGGCGAAGTCCGGATCGTTGCGCAAAGCGGTGCGCGACTGCCTGTGAGGTCGAAATAAAAAAAGCAGAAACCGGAGATCGGTTTCTGCTTTTTTTTGCCTGCTGATCGAGCTCAGTCCGAGATGTCGGTGAGCGGAATGCCGGCGCCGCCGGTCTTCTTTTCCCGGCGATCCTGCATCCAGTCTTCCACCTGACTGTTGAACCCCGCCGGTGCCTTGCGCCCGACCTTTCTGGCGATGTCGAGGATGGTCTGCTGGGCGAGGGCTTCTTCCATGCGCTTTTGCGCGGTCATCATCGCGGCGTGAATCGAGCAGGTGCCGTCCAGCGCCCAGTCCGGCGGCGAGCCATCGAACAGCGCGCAGCGTCCGCGAATGTCCCGGCATTCGAAAATGTTCTTGGGACCATCGATGGCATTGACGATGTCGAGCAGGGTGATTTCTTCCGCCGGACGCGCCAGGGTGAAGCCGCCGCGCACGCCACCGGTGGATTCCACCAGCTTGCCTTTGGCCAGTTTGGTGAAGATCTTCGCCAGGTAATCCAGCGGCACCCCTTGCAGCTCTGCCAGGTCACGCACGCTGGCTTCACGACTGTCACCGCCGCTGCCCACCAGAAAGGCCAGGCAGTGAATGCCGTACTCGACCCCCGCACTGTAAAGCGACATAACTATCTCCGACTGTATTTGTCGCCGATGTTATCAGGGTTGTTCGTGGCAAACAAATCGAGAGCGCCTTGAGTGTTTGGCTATTAGGATCCCGGATTTCTTGATTTCAGCTGAATCAACGAGTTGAAGAGGGTGGCTCCGTTCAATCTGAGCTATCGAAGTTTTCGATGCTAATCATCACAAAATCTGACTTGTCGGATATAACGGCGACCAATACAGTCGCCGTTATCCGGTGAGCAGCCTTCCGCGTTCTTGAAAAATACAGACGTGTCCGCTCCCGATGATGTGAATCCTTCCACCTCATTCAGTGACTTGGCTTCGTGCCTGGAGAGAACAATGAAACAGCACATTCTGGTAATCGGCGCAGGTTTCGGTGGCATGTGGACGGCATTGAGCGCCACGCGTCTGGTCGACATTCACAATCGGGACAACATCGACGTAACCGTGTTGGCGCCGCAAGCCGAGCTGCGCGTTCGCCCACGTTTCTACGAGCCGAATGCCCACACACTGGCCGCACCACTGGGCGATCTGTTCGACGCGGTTGGCGTCAATTTCATCAAGGGCGCCGCGAACACCATCGACGTACAGGCGAAAACCGTGGGCTACACCGACGCAGCCGGTGCGCAACAGGTGTTCAGCTACGACAAACTGGTGCTGGCCTCCGGCAGCGGCCTGGCCCTGCCGGACACCCCGGGTGTGGCGCAATATGCGTTTGACGTCGACCAGATCGAAGCTGCGATCCGCCTGGAAAACCATCTGGATTCCCTGATCTGCCAGCCTGAAAGCCAGGCGCGCAACACCGTGGTCGTCGCCGGCGGTGGTTTCACCGGTATCGAAACCGCCACTGAAATGCCGGCGCGTCTGCGGGCCGTGCTGGGCGACGATGCCAATATTCAAGTGATCATCGTTGATCGCGGGCAAAAAGTCGGCGCGTCCATGGGCGAAGCGATCAGCGTGTCGATTGCTGAAGCTAGCGAAGAGCTGGGCGTGGAATGGCGACTGGGTGTGTCGGTGGTGTCCGTCGATGAAAACGGCGTGACCTTGTCGGACGGCCAGCGTATCGAGGCAAAAACCGTGGTCTGGACCACCGGTGTACGTGCCAGCTCCCTGACCGAGCAGATTCCTGCCGAGCGTGATCGTCAGGGCCGTCTGCACGTTGATGCCAACCTGAAAGTCATCGGCCAGGACGACATCTTCGCCACCGGCGACGTGGCTTACGCGGCCACCGACGATGTCGGCAACTTCGCCCTGATGACCTGCCAGCACGCGATTTCCCTTGGTCGTCACGCCGGCAACAACGTCGCAGCGCAGATCCTCGGGGTCGACCCAACGCCGTACAGCCAGCCGAAATACGTGACCTGCCTAGACCTCGGCGCCTGGGGCGCGGTGTACACCGAAGGCTGGGATCGTCAGGTGAAACTGGTCAAGGAGGAGGGCAAGTCGCTCAAGACCCAGATCAACACCCAGTGGATCTATCCACCGGCGGCTGACCGTGCCATCGCGCTGGCGGCTGCGGATCCGATGATCCCCGTCGTCGCGTAAACGGCGTGTTTAGAAAATCCCGCCCGGTTGATGCCGGGCGGGATTTTTTGTTCAGATTCCGCAAACCCCTCCGGCAAGGACCACCCGACCGAACTCGGCGTTGGTCTCCTGAGGTGTGATGGCGAGCAACTGGTCGAGGCGAATTTCCTGTTGCGCGCCTTGTTGCTCGATCACCAGAAATTCTTCTTTTTCACTGCTGGTTCGCGTGGTCACGGCCCGGGCCATCAGCCGCTGACCGTCGACCAACTCAATGTCCAGTTGATAGCCGCGCAGGCAGGCTATTTCCAGGTAGTCGTGCAGATCACAGTTCAACGGCTGATAACGGGTCATGGCGTTACTCCTCGAAACCTTGCGCGATGATGAAACGATCCGGCTCGTGCATCAACCTTCATGCGGCGGTGTTGATGGCGGCAGGGAACGGTGCGGATCAGATTCTGCGGGAAGTGTAATGCGCGGTGACAGTTGATTGCGGGCTTTTTTCCCGCGAGCACTAGGCTTTGAATGCCGGACCATTACAGGCCGGGATTGCTGTTTTGGGAGGAGTGTTTCTTGATTCAAGGAGCGACCGATCATGGATGATCTGGTGAAGGAAGTGATTCCGCTTTTGCAATACCTGGTCCCGGGGTTTGTTTCGACCTGGATTTTCTACACGCTGACGGCCTTCAAGCGACCGGATACGTTCGGCCAGATTGTGCAGGCGCTGATTTTCACGTTTGTGATTCACGGGATGGTGCTGGGGATTGGGGCGGTTTGTGTGTGGGTGGGGGAGGAGGGGTTTTCCATAGGAAAGTGGGATGCGAAGGCTGAAGCGTCGTGGGCATTTTTTGCGTCGCTGGTACTCGGGTTGTTGGCCTGTTGCCTGTCAGCGAATGGCAAGTTACATGGTTGGTTGCGCAGCAGAAACGTCACGAAACAATCTTCCTACCCCAGTCAATGGTTCAGCGCATTTGCGAAATATGATCGCGTTATCACCCTGCATTTGGATGATGAAAGGCGCGTCCTGGGCTGGCCGGTGGACTGGCCACCCGAGTCAACCAGCGGGCAGTTTGTGATGCAATATCCCTGCTGGATCAACGAGGATGGAACGGAGGTGCCTATTAGTGCGGAATTTTTGCTGATAGATTCCACGAGGGTTAAATGGGTTGAATTCAGCCCTGTATCAGAGGGTTCATCATGACCGCCAGAGCATCACAACCAATACCGCCACATATAAAGCGTCTTTTTGTAGGGCCGGACGGAAAGCGGCTGGAGAAACCATTGATCGAGGCATCAAAGGCACCTCCACCGCCGAAATACCCTCCATATCCGCAAGCCCATTCCTAACCCCATCCATCCTTCACCGCCCGGCGAATGCCCTCCAGCAACATCGCAAACGCCGGGTTGTCGTTGTTCTCCCGCCAGATCAGATGCAGCTCGCTCTGCACCCCTTCGCCCAGATCGATCTCGCGAAACACCACATTCCTGAACACCACGCTGGTCGCGCAACGCGGCACCAGCGCCAGGCCCATGCCCGCATTGACCAGCGCCAGAATCGTCAGCGAAGACCCCAGCCATTGCACGTAATCCGGGGCGACCCGGGCCGAGCGCAGCATGCCGGTGAGCAATTCGTTGAACGGCGGATAGGCCGCGTGGGAATACATCAGGAACGGCTGCCCATCCAGATCCTTCACTGAAACCTCGTCGGCCTCGGCCAGTCGATGGCCGCTCGGCACCGCCAGCACAAACGGCTCACGCACCAGGCATTCGGTGGCGTAACCAGGCTCCAGCAACGGCGCGCGGACGATCCCCAGGTCGATGCGTCGGGCGCGCAAGGCCTCGTGTTGCTGATAGGTGTTCATTTCGGTCAGGTCGATCTTCACCTGCGGCTGCTTGAGGCGCGCCTCGGCGATCACCTTGGGCAGAAATTCATACACCGCGCTGCCGACAAAACTGATGTTCACCGAGCCGATATCACCCTCGGCAAAACGTCGGGCGGTGACGGCGGCCTGTTGTGCGCGTTCGAGCAGATTCTGCGCCTCGATGAAAAACGCCCGGCCGGCAGCGGTGAGCGCCACGCTGCGTGTGCTGCGGGTGAACAGGTCGACGCCCAGGTGATGTTCCAGTAACTGGATCTGCCGGCTCAGTGGCGGCTGGGTCATGTTCAACCGCTCGGCGGCGCGGCGGAAGTTGAGTTCGGTGGCGACAGTGGTGAAGCAGCGCAGTTGGGTCAATTCGAACATTGATCTAATCCAGGTATCAATCGAATGCCAAGTTAGATTAGACGGGATCAATCACCCCGTCCATGATCGCTCTACGCCTGAACAGGCCATCCCTACAAAAACAAAGATCGGGAGTCGCCCCTTGAATACCCTCCAGAGTCCGCCGGACATCACGGTACTCGCCCGCGCCGCCGCCAAGGTCAAGCGCCATGTGCTGCCGCTGTTCGTGGTGATGTTCATCGTCAACTACATCGACCGGGTCAACATCGGCTTCGTGCGCAGTCATCTGGAAACCGATCTGGGTATCGGCGTCGCTGCCTATGGCCTTGGCGCCGGTCTGTTTTTCATCGGTTACGCCTTGTTTGAAGTGCCGTCCAACATGCTTCTTCAACGCTATGGCGCCCGCGCCTGGCTGACGCGGATCATGTTCACCTGGGGCGCAGCGGCGATGGCCATGGCGTTCGTCAAAGGCGAAACCAGTTTCTACGTGCTGCGCTTCATCCTGGGCGCTGCCGAAGCCGGGTTCTTCCCGGGGATCATTTATTACTTCACCCAATGGCTGCCGGCCTCTGAGCGCGGCAAGACCATGGCGGTGTTTCTCAGCGGTTCCGCAATTGCTTCGGTGATTTCCGGCCCGGTGTCCGGCGCGCTGTTGCACATCAGCGGTCTGGGCCTGCACGGCTGGCAGTGGATGTTCCTGATCGAAGGCGCTGCGTCGGTGGTGCTCTGCGGGTTTGTCTGGTTCTGGCTGCAATCCCATCCGCGCCAGGCCAAGTGGCTGAGCGAGGAGGAGCGTGAAGCGCTGGTGATGGCAATCGCCGAGGAACAACGTGCCCGCGAAGCGACCCACGTCGCCAAACCATCGATGTTCAAACTGTTGGCGGATCGGCAGATCGCATTGTTCTGCTTCATCTACTTTTCCATCGCCCTGACCATCTACGGCGCCACCTTCTGGCTGCCGAGCATGATCAAGAAAATGGGCAACCTCGGCGACTTCCAGGTCGGGCTGCTCAACTCGGTGCCGTGGATCATTTCCATTGTCGCGATGTACGGCTTTGCGGCGCTGGCCGGCAAGTGGAAATTCCAGCAGGCGTGGGTCGCGCTGACCCTGGTGATCGCCGCGTTCGGCATGTTCATGTCCACCACCGGCGGGCCGATTTTCGCCTTCGTCGCGATCTGTTTTGCGGCCATCGGTTTCAAGGCGGCTTCGGCACTGTTCTGGCCGATTCCGCAGAGCTATCTGGATGCGCGCATCGCGGCGGCGGTGATCGCGCTGATCAACTCCATCGGCAACCTCGGCGGCTTCGTTGCGCCGACCGCGTTCGGTTTTCTTGAACAGACCACCGGCTCCATAGAAGGCGGCCTGTATGGCCTGGCCGCAACTTCGCTGGTAGCGGCAGTAGTGATCTTCTTCGCCCGCATGGCGCCAGGCGCCAAAGGCAAAACCCCGGCAAAGCCTGAACCCGAAACTGCCGTTGTGCCGACGGCCAACCCGGTGGCGAGCCACTGATTCCGACTCAACAGGAGCGTCATTTTGAAAATCACTCGCGTAACCGTCACTCCGATCGCTTTCCGTGATCCGCCGCTGCTCAACGCCAGTGGCATCCATGAACCGTTCGCCCTGCGCTCGATCATCGAGATCGAGAGTGACAACGGCTACATCGGCCTCGGCGAAAGCTATGGCGATGCCCCGGCGTTGGCGATCCAGCAACAGTTGCAGTCGCAGTTGATCGGTCTCGATCCGTTTAATCTTAATCAGCTGCGTCGGATCGTTCAGACCACGGTTGCCACCCACAAACCGGCAAGTCTGGCGGGTGCCGAACTGGCGCCCGGTTCCCACGCCAGCAAGGCCGTCAGCAATGCGTATTCGGCGTTCGAAGTGGCGTTTCTCGACTTGCAGGCCCGTTACCTGAATGTGCCGCTGGTGGATCTGCTGGGCGGTGCGGTGCGCGACGAAGTGCCGTTCAGTGCCTACCTGTTTTTCAAGTATGCGCAGCACGTCGATTCACCGTACAAACCGGACAACTGGGGCGAGGCGCTGAACGAGCAGCAAATCGTCGCCCAGGCGGCGCGGATGATCGAGGCGTACGGTTTCAAGAGCATCAAGCTCAAGGCCGGCACGTTGCCGCCGGAGCACGAAGTGGCGTGCATCAAGGCGCTGAAAAAGGCCTTTCCCGATTATCCGCTGCGCATCGATCCCAACGGCAACTGGTCGCTGGAAACCTCGATCCGCATGGCCGAGTTGCTGGGTGATGATCTGCAGTATTACGAGGATCCGACCCCGGGTCTCGACGGTATGGCCGAGCTGCACAAACGCACCGGGCTGCCGCTGGCGACCAACATGGTGGTCACTGACTTCGACGAGTTCCGCCGCAGCGTGGCGCAGAACAGCGTGCAGATTGTTCTCGCCGATCACCATTACTGGGGCGGCCTGCGTGACACCCAGACCCTGGCGAAAATGTGCGACACCTTCGGCCTCGGCGTGTCGATGCATTCCAACTCACACCTGGGCATCAGCCTTATGGCCATGGCGCACGTGGCGGCCGCCGTGCCAAATCTGGACTACGCCTGCGACACCCATTATCCGTGGCAGGAGCCGGATGAAGAGGTGATCAAGGGCGGCAAACTGCCGATCGTCGATGGCTGCGTGACGATCACGCGTGCGCCGGGCCTGGGGTTGGAACTGGATCACGATCAACTGGGCAAGCTGCATGACCAGTACCTGACCTGCGGCATTCGCCAGCGCGATGATGTGCGGCAGATGCAACGCTATAAACCTGACTGGAAAGCGCTGAAGCCGCGATTCTGATCGAGCAAAACCAGAGGGCGCCAAACGGCGCCCTCGATTGTTTCAAAGCGTGCGCATTAACCAGTCGCGAAACGCCTTCAGCGACGCCAGCGACTCATTGCGCGCCGGGTACACCAGGTAATAGCTGCGCCGGCTGCTGATCGGTTCACCCAGTTGCAATAGCTCGCCGTTGTGCAATTCATCTTCCACCAGAATCCTCGGCACCAGCCCGATGCCGATATTGGCGCGCACGGCCTGGATCAAGTGCGAGGTCATCTCGAAACTTGGGCCAATGCGCATGCTGCGATGGGGCAGGGCATGATGGCTGAACCACTCGGACCAGGCCTGAGCGTTGCTACTGACGTTGAGCAGCAGTTGCCCGGCGATGTCCTTGTCGGCCGCACGGCGTTCGGCATCGGACAGCTGCGCACTGGCGATCACCACCAGTTCTTCGGTGTGCAGGCGGTGAGCGGTCAGCCCCGGCCAGTCACCGCCACCGACGCAAATCGCCGCGTCGATTTCGCTGGTGTCGAAGTCGATCGTTTCGATGCGTGAATGCAGGTGCACAGTCATGCCGGGGTGGGCAGTGTAGAAATCCTTCAAGCGTGGCAGCAGCCATTTCGAGCCGAAGGTCGGCAGGGTCGCCAGGCGCAAACTGTGGATGCCAGAGCCAAACGCCATGGCCTGCAACGTCGCGCTGCGGATCTGGCCGAGGGCTTCGGACAGTTCGCGCTGATACATGCGCCCGACGTCGGTGAGAATCACCCGCCGGCCTTCACGGCTGAACAGGCGCATGCCGAGCATCTTTTCCAGAATCTGCACCTGCCGGCTGACCGCGCTTTGGGTCAGCGACAGTTCGTGGGCGGCGCGGGTGTAGCTTTCATGGCGTGCGGCGGCTTCAAATGCCAGCAGCAACGACATCGAGGGAGTGAGGGTTCGCGGATTCATTCGTTTTAGTCATGGATTGCGGGTCGATTTTACGGTTGTCCCGGCGTCGCTCTGCAATGAACATAAGGCCTATGAGATGGCGGGAGCGTGACGCAATCATTCATTGCGCACAACTGTTCACCGCCACACGGCCCGTTTTTGACCGAGATTGCACTTCCGATGATTGCTCAGCTGTCGCCTTCCACCCCGTTGAACACTGACTACCAACAGTTTCTCAAAGCCCTTGAAACCAGCGGCTTTCGTGGCGAAATCAGTGCCGACTACGCCAGCCGCGTGGTGCTGGCCACCGACAACTCGATCTATCAGCGCTTGCCGCAAGCGGCGGTATTCCCGCGTGACGCCGACGACGTGGCGCTGCTGGCCCGTCTGATCGCCGAACCGGCGTACCAGAAAGTGGTGATCACCCCTCGCGGTGGCGGCACCGGCACCAACGGCCAGTCGTTGACCGACGGCATAGTCGTCGACCTGTCGCGGCACATGAACCGCATTCTCGAAATCAACGTTGAACAGCGTTGGGTAAGGGTGCAGGCCGGCGTAGTGAAGGATCAACTGAACGCCGCCCTGAAATCCGCCGGGCTGTTTTTCGCCCCGGAACTGTCGACCTCCAACCGCGCTACGGTCGGCGGCATGATCAACACCGACGCCAGCGGCCAGGGCAGTTGCACCTACGGCAAGACCCGCGACCACGTGCTGGAACTGCACATGGTCCTGCGCGGTGGCGAGCGCTTGCACGGTCGCCCGCTGGAAGAGAGCGAGCTGACAGCGGAATGCGCCCGCGAGGGCCGGGCCGGCGAGGTGTATCGCTGTGCGCGGCAGATCATCGATGAGCAGGGCGAGCTGATCCGGGAAACCTTCCCCGATCTCAACCGCTGCCTGACTGGCTACGACCTGGCGCACCTGCGCGAGGCCGACAATCGTTTCAACCTCAACAGCGTGCTGTGCGGCGCCGAGGGTTCGCTGGGGTTTGTGGTCGAGGCCAAACTCAATGTGTTGCCGATTCCCAAGCACACGATGCTGGTGAACATTCGCTACGCCGGCTTCATGGATGCCTTGCGCGATGCCCGGGCGCTGATGGCGCTCAAGCCGCTGTCGATTGAAACAGTGGACTCCAAAGTGCTGTTGCTGGCGATGCAGGACATCGTCTGGCACGGCGTCGCCGAGTACTTTCCGGAAAGCGCCGAGCGGCCGACGCTGGGGATCAACCTGGTGGAATTCTGCGGCGACGATCCCGAGGAGCTGCAACGCCGGGTCGAAGCCTTCGTCCAGCACTTGGGCAACGACGCCACGGTCGAACGCCTGGGGCATACGCTGGCCGTCGGGCATGCGGCGGTGAATCGCGTCTACGGCATGCGCAAACGCGCGGTGGGCCTGCTCGGCAACGTCGCCGGTGAAGCGCGGCCGCAGCCATTTGTCGAAGACACCGCCGTGCCGCCGCAGCACCTGGCCGAGTACATCGCCGAACTGCGCGACCTGCTCGACAGCCACCAATTGCAGTACGGCATGTTCGGCCACGTTGATGCCGGCGTGCTGCACGTGCGGCCGATTCTCGACATGAAGGATCCGCAACAAGCTGCACTGGTGCGTCCGGTGTCGGACGGTGTCGCCGCGCTGACCCAGCGTTACGGCGGCCTGCTGTGGGGCGAACACGGCAAGGGCCTGCGCTCGGAATATGCGCCGGCCTTCTTCGGCGACTTGTACCCGGCGCTGCAAGCCCTGAAGGCGGCGTTCGATCCGTTCAACCAGTTCAATCCGGGCAAGATCGCCACGCCGAATATTCCCGGCGCGGCATTGCTGAAGATCGATGAAGTGACCCTGCGCGGCGAACTCGATCGGCAGATCGACGAGAAGGTCTGGCAGGACTACGGCGCAGCGATGCACTGCAACGGCAACGGCGCCTGCTACAACTTCGATCCCGACGACGCCATGTGCCCATCGTGGAAAGCCACCCGCCAGCGTGCGCAATCGCCCAAGGGCCGCGCCTCGCTGATTCGCGAATGGCTGCGGTTGCAGGGCGAGGCGGGGGTCGACGTGTTGGCCGATGCCAGCCGCCGTCCGCCGTTTTTCAGCACGTTGCTGCAGCGCTGGCGCAACAGCCGTGCGCAGGAACAGGACTTCTCCCACGAGGTGTACGACGCCATGGCCGGGTGCCTGGCGTGCAAGTCCTGCGCGGGGCAGTGCCCGGTGAAGGTCAACGTGCCGGACTTCCGTTCGCGGTTCCTTGAGCTGTACCACACCCGTTATCTGCGGCCGGCGCGGGATTATCTGATTGCTTCGCTGGAGTACACGATTCCGTACATGGCGCGGATTCCGTTTCTCTATAACGGCTTGATGGGCGCCTCGTTCAGCCGGCGCTTGATCGAACGTCTTGGCGGCATGGTTGATGTGCCATTGCTCAGCCGTTTCGATTTCCACGCGGCGATGCGCCGCTGGCAGGTTCAGCCAGCGTCGGTCGAGGTGTTGTCGGCGCTGTCTGCAGCCCAGCGCGAACGCAGCGTGGTGCTGGTGCAGGACGCCTTCACCCGGTATTTCGAGGCGCCGTTGCTGGCGGATCTGATCGAGCTGATTTCGCGCCTCGGTTATCAGGTCTACCTGGCACCGTTCAGTGCCAACGGCAAGCCGCTGCACGTGCAGGGCTTCCTCTCGGCGTTCAACCGCGCGGCGTTGCGCAATGCCGGGCAATTGCGCGCGCTGGCCGAGATCGGTGTGCCGTTGGTAGGGCTCGACCCGGCCATGACCCTGGTCTATCGCCAGGAATATCTGAAAGTCCCGGGAATGGAGCAATGCCCGGAGGTGGCGCTGGTGCAGGAGTGGCTGCTCAAGATCATGCCGGAGCAAGTCGGAACGCGCCGCGACGAAACCTTCCGCCTGCTGGCGCACTGCACCGAGAAAACCAACGCCCCGGCCGCCACCCGACAATGGGAGCAGGTGTTCGAGCGTGTCGGCCTGAAGCTCGCGACCCAGGCCACCGGTTGCTGCGGCATGTCCGGCACTTACGGGCACGAAGCGCGTAATCGCGAGACCTCGGCGGTGATCTACGAGCAATCCTGGGCGAAGCAGATCGAGGCGCCGGTGGAGAAGGGCGAAGCACTGGCCACCGGCTATTCCTGCCGCAGTCAGGTCAAGCGCCAGGCCGATCGACAGTTGCGCCATCCGTTGCAGGTCGTGCTGGAAACCCTGCGCACCGCGTGATCGCTGTTTGAGAACCGCTAGCGATTAGATCGGTTTTTCATGTTATAAGGTAACGCAAATTTTACGGCCGCTTTCGGGCGGCTGCATCGATCAACCTTTCGATTGCGATACTTCCATGACGATTGCGGTTCCCCGTTCTGCCCCCTCGGCGACTGGCCGGTTGCTGTCCATTGATGCGCTGCGTGGCCTGGTGATTCTGTTCATGTTGCTGGACCACGTGCGCGAAACCTTTCTGCTGCATCGTCAGGTCACCGACCCGATGGACATCGCCAGCACCGAGCCGGCGCTGTTCTTCAGTCGCACCCTGGCGCATCTGTGTGCGCCGGTGTTCGTGCTGCTGACCGGGTTGTCGGCGTGGCTGTTCGGCGAGAAGTACTACGGCAAGGCTGACGTCAGTGCCTTCCTGTTCAAGCGCGGACTGTTTCTGGTGGTGCTGGAATTCACTTTGGTGAATTTTGCCTGGACGTTCCAGCTGCCACCGACTGTGATCTACCTGCAAGTGATCTGGGCGATCGGCCTGAGCATGATCGCGCTGTCGCTGCTGGTCTGGCTGCCACGCTGGCTGTTGTTGACGCTGAGCCTGTCGATCATCGCCGGGCACAATCTGCTCGACGGACTGCACTTCGCAGCGGAGTCGGCGCTGCACATACCGTGGGCGATCCTGCATGACCGGGGCTGGATCGAGGCCAGCGAGACCTTGCGTCTGCGCACCTCGTACCCGTTGTTGCCGTGGATCGGCGTGATCGGGTTGGGTTACGCGCTGGGGCCGTGGTTCGCTCGTGCGGCCGATGCCGGGGTGCGTCAGCGCCGTTTGTTGATCGGTGGCATCACCGGTTTGCTGGGCTTTGTGGCGCTGCGGCTGGTCAACGGTTACGGCGAGAAACCCTGGGCCTTCGGTGACAGCGGTGTGCAAACCCTGATGAGTTTTTTCAACATCACCAAATACCCGCCGTCGCTGTTGTTCATCACATTGACGGTGAGTGTCGGACTGTTGCTGTTGCTGGTGTTCGAACGCGCACAGGATCGGCGCTGGATTCGCTGGCTGACGGTGTTCGGCTCGGCGCCGATGTTTTTCTACCTGCTGCACCTGTATGTGCTGAAGGTGCTGTACCTGATCGGCGTGGCGCTGTTCGGGCTTAATCAGGGCACCTATTTCGGTTTCTCTTCGGTGACGGCGGTGTGGCTGGCGGCGATGGTGCTGGCGGTCGCGTTGTTCCCGGCCGTGCGCTGGTTTTCGGCATTGAAGGCCCGGCGTCGCGACATTGCCTGGCTGAAGTATCTGTAGAACGGCTCAGCCCGTTTTGCCATCGCGGGCATGGCGGGCGAAGTCGATAAACGCCTTGAGCGGCGCCGGCACATGGCGCCGGCTCGGGTAATACAGGTGCAGGCCGGGATAGTACGGGCACCAGTCCGCCAGTACCTGCACCAGCCGCCCGCTTGCCAAGTGCTCGCGGGCCATGTCCTCGAACACATACGCCAGTCCCAAGCCCTGCAACGCCGGGCCGACCATCAGGCTGACATCGCCCAGGGTCAGCGGGCCGTTGACTTCGATTTCCTGATCGATGCCACCGCGTTCGAATTCCCAACGATACAGCGCGCCGCTGGGAAAGCGGTGACGGATGCAGGGCAGGGCGTGCAGATCCTCGGGTTTTTGCGGCGCGGCGTGCCGCTCGAGAAATGCCGGCGAGGCGACCACCACCGAGCGCAAGGTCGGGCCGATCGGCAGCGACACCATGTCCGCCTCCAGCCGATTGCCGAACCGCACCCCGGCATCAAAACCGGCGGCGACGATATCCAGCAGCGCATCGCTTTCGACCACTTCCAGGCGGATGTCCGGATAGGCCTGAAGGAACGCCCCGGCAATCGGTAGCAGGACCAGTTCGCAGGCCTGGCGCCCGGCAGTGATACGCAGGTTGCCGGAAGGCTTGTCGCGAAAGTGATTGAGGTCTTCGAGCGCGTCGTCGATGTCGCGAAACGCCGGTTTCAGCCGCACATATAACCGCTCGCCCGCTTCGGTCAGCGCCACACTGCGAGTGGTGCGATTGAACAGACGCACACCCAGGCGATTTTCCAGAGCGCGCAACGAATGGCTCAGCGCCGACGGTGTCAGGCCCAGATCCACCGCTGCACGGCTGAAATTCAGGTGCTGGGCGATGCAAAGAAAGATCGACAGATCCGCCGTGGACGGGTTTTTCATTTGTGAACACCTTTCACAAAGTCATGCAAATTTGTTGGGATTATCACATCAGTAGCACGGCTTTAAAGTCGACTCAACTCATCAAGAAGGCCCGGCAATCTCGCCAGGGTCACCGACAGGAGGAGTTGATATGCGTACCTGGCTGATTACCGGAGCTTCCCGTGGTTTTGGCACCCTTATCGCTGAGCAGGCCCTGCGTGCCGGTGACGCGGTGATTGCCACCGCCCGCAACCCGCAAGACATCACCGACCGCCTCGGCGATCACCCGAACCTGCTGGCGGTGCGGCTGGACGTCACCCGCGAAGAGGAAGCCCACCAAGCGGTGGCACAGGGCATCAAGCGCTTCGGCCGCATCGACGTACTGATCAACAATGCCGGCTTCGGCGTGTTGGGCGCCGTCGAAGAAACCAGCGCCAGCGAAACCGAGCGCCTGTTCGCGACCAACGTGTTCGGCCTGCTCAATGTCACCCGCGCGGTGCTGCCGCACATGCGTGCCCAGCGCAGCGGACGGGTCATCAACATCTCGTCGATTGGCGGTTATCAGGCCTACGTGGGCTGGGGTGTCTACGGCTCGACCAAGTTCGCAGTGGAAGGCATCAGCGAAGCGCTGCATCAGGAACTGGCGCCGCTGGGCATTCATGCCACGGTGGTCGAACCGGGCTTCTTCCGCACCGACTTCCTTGACGAACAATCGCTGATCAAGACCGCACTGGTGCTGCCGGACTACGACGAAACCGTCGGCAAGATGCGCACGTTTGCCGAAGCGGCCAACCATGCCCAGCCGGGCGATCCGCTGAAGTTTGCCGAAGCGATGCTGGCGCTGGTCAACGCGCCGAATCCGCCGCAGCGGCTGGCGCTAGGCAGCGACACGGTTGCACGGATCGAGGCGAAGAACCGCTTGGTGGCGCAGGAATTGGCCGAGTGGAATGAGCTGGCGCTGTCCACGGATTTCAAGGACTGACCTGGCCCCTCGTTGAAGCCATCGCAGGCTGCGCTCTGTTGATCGCAGCCTGATTTTCTTTTCATTGGATGAAATCATGACAAACGTCTCCCAACACACGGGCGCGCGCGACAAGCTGCTGATCCTCGCAGCCATTTGCCTGTCGGCTCTGGTCCTTCCGTTAAGTTTCACTGGTGGCGCGGTGGCAACGCCGGCCATTGGCGGTGACCTGGGCGGCAGCCCGGTGGCGCTGACCTGGATCACCAATGCGTTCATGTTGTCGTTCGGCAGTCTGCTGATGGCGGCGGGGGCGTTGGCCGATGTCTATGGACGCAAGCGCCTGTTCACCGGCGGCATGCTGTTGTTCACCGCCGCGTCGATTGCCCAGAGCCTGGCACCTTCGGTGTTCTTGCTCGACGTATTGCGAGCGGTTCAGGGCGTGGCCGGTGCGGCGGCTCTGGCCAGTGGTTCGGCGGCGCTGGCGCAGGAATTCGAAGGTCATGCGCGCACCCGTGCGTACAGCATGCTCGGCACCACGTTTGGTATCGGTCTCGCGTTCGGCCCGTTGGTGGCCGGAGCGTTGATCGAGGCGTTCAACTGGCGCGCGATCTTTGTGTTCACCGCGCTGATTGGTGTGATCGCGATGGTCTTCGGTCTGCCGCGCATGCGCGAAACCCGCGACCCCGACGCCAGCGGTCTCGACTGGCCGGGCACCGTGACATTCAGTTCGATGCTGGCGCTGTTTACGTTCGGTGTGATTCAGGCACCCGAGAGCGGTTGGGGCAGTCCGTTGGTGGTTGGTCTGCTGGGTGCTTCGGCGCTGTTGCTGGCGCTGTTCGTCTGCATCGAAATGCGCGTCAAACGTCCGATGCTCGATCTGACGCTGTTCCGCTTTCCGCGCTTCGTCGGCGTGCAGATGCTGCCGATCGGCACCTGCTATTGCTACATCGTGCTCGTGGTCATGCTACCGCTGCGTTTTATCGGCGTCGAAGGCTTGAGTGAAATCGATGCCGGCCTGCTGTTGCTGGCGCTGTCGGCGCCGATGCTGGTGGTGCCGATGCTCGCGGCGTCCATGACCCGGTTTGTCTCGGCCGGCATCCTGTCGGGCGTGGGCTTCCTGATTGCCGCCGTGGGGCTGCACTGGCTGAGCCTGTACGACGTCGGCGAGCCGAAATTTGCGCTGGTGGTGCCGATGGTATTGATCGGAATCGGTGCGGGTCTGCCGTGGGGTTTGATGGACGGACTGTCGGTCAGCGTGGTGCCAAAGGAACGTGCCGGTATGGCGGCCGGGATTTTCAACACGGTGCGGGTGGCGGGTGAGGGGATTGCACTGGCCAGTGTCGCGGCGATTCTTGCCTCGCTGCTGCATACCGATCTGCAAGCCGTGGCCAGCGGTGCAGACACCGCGCTGATTGCGGAGACGGCGCACCGGGTGACCACCGGCGACATGGCGCATGCGATCAACACGGTTCCGGGGTTGGATAATGAACGTCTGGTGCAGGGTTACGCCTCGGCGTTCCAATATCTGCTGCACATCCTGACGATCATCACCCTGGTGTCGGCGGCTGTGGTGCTGGGGCTATTAAGCAAAGATCGGACGGTCTCGGAACCCCAACAGGCTGCGGCATAAATGAAAAAGCCCGGAAGCGCAAAACGCTTCCGGGCTTTGTTCATTGGTTCAGCGGCGATCCAGCCACACCGTCTGCGCATTGCAGAACTCGCGCACGCCGAAGTGCGACAGCTCGCGGCCGAAACCGCTTTTCTTCACGCCGCCGAAGGTCACGCGCGGGTCGCTGGCGGAGTAACCGTTGATGAACACGCCGCCGGTTTCCAGTTCGCTGGTCAGTTGCTGGGCCAGGGCGACGTTGGCGGTGTAGATCGTGGCAGTCAGGCCGAACTCGCTGTCATTGGCCAGCGCTACAGCGTGGGCGCAGTCGCGAGCGGTAATGATCGAGGCCACCGGGCCGAACAGTTCCTGCTTGAACGAAGTCATGCGGTCGGTGACGTCGGCCAGTACGGTCGGCTCGTAATAGTTGCCCGAACCTTCTACTTTGCTGCCGCCGAGCAGCAGGGTGGCGCCTTCTTCCAGGGTGTCGCGCACTTGTTGATCGAGTTCGTCACGCAGGTCAAAACGGGCCATCGGGCCGATGTAGTTGTCGGCGGACAATGGGTCGCCCATCTTCAACTGGCGGGTGGCTTCGACGAATTTGCGGGTGAATTCTTCGACCACACCTTCTTCGATGATCAGGCGTTTGGCGGCGGCGCAGACTTGCCCTGAGTTCTGGTAACGACCGATCACCGCCGCTTGCACGGCTTCGTCGATATCGGCGTCATTGAGCACGATAAACGGATCGGAGCCGCCCAGTTCCAGTACGCATTTCTTCAGCGCGGCACCGGCCTGTGCACCGATGGCCATGCCGGCGCGGACGCTGCCGGTCAGGGTTACGGCTGCAATGCGCGAATCGGCAATGGCGGTCGAAACGCCTTCCGGGGTGACGTTGATCACTTCGAACACGCCATCGGCAAAACCGGCGCGGGTGAAGGCGTCGCGCAGCAGATAGGCGCTGCCCATCACGTTCGGCGCATGTTTGAGCACGTAAGTGTTGCCGGCGATCAGCGCCGGGACGGCGCCGCGCAGCACTTGCCAGATCGGGAAGTTCCACGGCATCACGGCAAGGATCGGGCCGAGCGGACGGTACTCGATACGTGCCTTGCCGCCCTCGACCAGGGTCGCTTCGGCGTTGAGCATGGCCGGGCCGTGTTCGGCGTACCACTCGCAGAGCTTGGCGCATTTCTCGATTTCGCCACGGGCCTGGGCGATCGGCTTGCCCATTTCCCGGGTGATCATGGTGGCCATGGCTTCGCTGCTGTCACGCAGAGCACCGGCCAGCGCGGTCAGGGCGCGGGAGCGATCCTGCAGCGGTTTGCGTTTCCACTTGTTGAAGCCGAACGCCGCGCGGGTCAGTGCAGCATCGAGGGCGTCGGCGGATTCGAAGGCGTAATGACCGATCTGCTCGCCGGTGGCGGGATTGATCGAGATAGCGTGGGTCTGGCTGGAAATCGGGCTCATGGCATCGTCCTGCGAGGTCAGTGGATGCGCTCAGAGTAGGGTGGCGTTTGGTTTCTGGAAACTGAATAATAAAGAGCGTTTCTTTCACGATTGGAGAATGACTGTGGATCTGGTGCAACTGGAAATCTTCAAGGCCGTTGCCGAGCACGGCAGCATCAGCGCTGCGGCGGCGCAGATCCATCGCGTGCCGTCGAACCTGACGACGCGCATCAAGCAATTGGAGGAGGACCTGGGCGTCGACCTGTTCATCCGTGAGAAAAGCCGCTTGCGCCTGTCGCCGGCGGGCTGGAGTTTTCTCGAGTACGCGCGGCGCATTCTCGATCTGGTGCAGGAAGCGCGCGCCACGGTGGCTGGCGAGGAACCGCAAGGCGCGTTCCCGCTGGGCTCCCTGGAAAGTACGGCAGCGGTGCGGATTCCCGGTTTGCTGGCGACCTATAACCAGCAACATCCGAAGGTCGATCTGGACCTGTCGACCGGTCCGTCCGGGACGATGATCGACGGTGTGCTCTCCGGGCGCCTGGCGGCCGCGTTTGTCGACGGCCCGGTTTTGCACCCGGCGCTGGAGGGCATTCCGGCGTTCGAAGAGGAAATGGTCGTCATCTCGCCGCTTCACCACGGGCCGATCCAGCGCGCGGCGGACGTGAATGGCGAGAACATCTATGCGTTCCGCTCGAACTGCTCCTATCGCCATCACTTCGAAAAATGGTTCAGCACCGACGCTGCGGTGCCCGGCAAGATCTTCGAAATGGAGTCCTATCACGGCATGCTCGCCTGCGTCAGCGCGGGTGCCGGCCTGGCTTTGATGCCGCGCAGCATGCTGCAGAGCATGCCCGGCTGCGCGACGGTCAGTGTATGGCCGCTGGCGTCGGATTTCCGCTTTCTGACGACGTGGCTGGTATGGCGGCGGGGTACGGTTTCGCGCAGTCTGAGCATGTTTGTGCGTTTGCTGGAGGAGCGCGGTGTGGTGCGTGCAGAAGAGAATTGACGCTCTGGGTTCGGGTCTTCTCCATGAAGACCTGCTCATTTGATTGAAAAGCGTGCCCGGTTCGGTGATTCGCCGAACCGGGCATTTTTCATTGGCCGTCGATGCTGCGAGGCAGGTCGAGTGGATTGGCGTCGCGCAACACCTCCGGCAGCAATGCATCGGGAAAGCCCTGATACGCCACCGGCCGCAAAAAGCGCTCGATCGAGGTCATGCCGACCGAGGTGAAGCGGCTGTCCGAGGTGGCCGGGAATGGGCCGCCGTGTACGGTGGCGAAGGTCACTTCCTGCGGATGGGCGAAGGCGTTGACCACAATGCGTCCGGTGCGTCGTTCGAGGATCGGCAGCAGACGCTGGGCCAGATCCAGATCGCGGTCTTCAAGGTGAATGGCTGCGCTCAGTTGGCCCTTGAACGTGCGGGCGACTGCCAGTAACTCTTCATCATCCCTGACCGTTACCAACAACGCGGCCGGGCCGAACACTTCATGGGCCAGTGCGGTTTCGTTGAGAAAGTGCTGACCACCGACTTCCAGCAACGCCGAGCGGCCCTCAAACTGGCCATCCGACGGCGCGCCGACCGCCACCAGATTCGCCCCCACGCTTTCCATCGCCACCAGGCCGTTAACGTATGACCCGTGAATCCCCGGCGTCAGCATCGTACGCGCTGGCGCTTCGCTGACCCGTTTGATCATCGCATTGCGCAGCGCTTGCAGACCTTCGCCTTCAATCGCGATCAGAATCGACGGACACAGACAGGCCTGCCCGACATTCACCAGCATCCGCTCGATAAAGCCATCGCCGATTTCTCCGCCACGCGCGGACAGCGCTGCGGGCAAAATGAACGTCGGGTTGACGCTGGTCATTTCGGTGAAAACCGGAATCGGATCAGGCCGCAACTGCGCGCGGCGATAAAGCGCCATGCCGCCCACCTCTGAACCGGTGAACGTCACCGCTTTAATCAAAGGATGATCGACCAGCGCCTCACCGATCGCATTGCCGCCACCGCGCACCATGGAGAAAACCCCTTCATGCAAGCCATGCGACTGCACCGCTTTGCGGATAGCGCGAGCCTGGATTTCCGATGCGCCGGGATGTGCGTTATGCGCCTTGAGAATCACCGTCGCACCGGCCGCGAGTGCCGACGCAGTATCGCCACCGGCTACCGAATAGGAGATCGGAAAATTGCTCGCACCGAAGATCGCCACCGGGCCGATGGCGACTTTCTGCAGGCGATGATCCATCCGTGGTCGCGGCTGGCGATCAGGTTGCGCCGGGTCTATCGCCAGTTGCAGAAAGCGCCCCTTGCGCACCACCTCGGCGAACTGACGGAACTGGGTCGCGGCCCGGGCGGCTTCGCCTTCGAGCTGCGCCTGAGGCAGGCCGGTTTCCAGCGCGGCGCGGGCGGCCAATTCTTCGCGTACGGCGTCTAGGTTGTCGGCGATGCTTTCGAGAAACGCCGCACGTTCGGCCAGCGAAGTGTGGCTGTAGCTGTCGAAGGCCGCGTCGGCGAGGGTTGCCGCCTGATCGACCTGCGCTGCACCGCCGAAGGCGAATTCCGGTTCGATCAGCGTGTTGGTTGCCGGATTCAGCGCCTTCATCGTGCCCTCGGTGGCGGGGACGTCAGCGGCGCCGATCAGCATGTGGCCGGTCAGAGTCATTTTGCGTCACCTTGCGACTGAAGGTTGGCGATCAGTTCGTCTGTAGTGGTGATGACATGAGCGAAGGTCGGGCCGTTGAGTTCGTGGGCGGCGTGCATCATTTCCTCTTTAAACGCGGCGGTCGCATCGCGCACCAGCGTGACGTGATAGCCGAGTTCCGATGCATAGCGCGCGGTGGCTTCGATGCAGGTGTTGGCCAGCAGGCCGACGATGATCACGTGGGTGATGCCTTGCTGTTTCAGGCGAAAATCCAGGTCGGTGTTGGCGAAACCGCTGGAGCCCCAGTGTTCCTGAACCACGATGTCGCCGTCCTTCGGCGCGAAATCCGGGTGCCATTCACCGCCCCATTCGCCGCGCGCAAAGTGGTGCATGTGCATGATCTTTTGTTGGGTCGGGGTTGGATGGTCCCAGTTCTCGTAGTCGCCTTTGACCCAGCGATGATGCGGTACGATGACCACCGGAATCGGCAGGGCCCGCACGGCGCGATCGAGTTTGCGCAGGTTGTCGAGCAGGCCGTTCTGTTCGGCCATCGGTTTGAGCAGCGGAAAGATCTTGCCGCCCTCGGAGAGAAAATCGTTGTACGGATCGACCAGCAGGTAGGCGGTTCTGTCGAGCGGATAGAGAGGTTTCGACATGACGATGTACTCCGGCAATGAGAGTGATCGATGCTCAGGGCTTGTTCCCGCATCGTATTGATATGATAATCATAGTAACTGTGAAAGAGGCAAGCCCTGATGGCTGTAAACGATAGTCTTCCTGAGACCCTGTGCCCGATTTCCCGGGCCGAGGCGATCGTCGGCGACCGCTGGACGGTGCTGGTTTTGCGCGAATTGTTCATGGGCAGCCATCGCTACGACGAGATCCTGGCCCAGACCCGCGGCACGCCGCAGATGGTCGCCGCCCGTCTGAAAAGCCTGGAGGCGGACGGACTGGTCGAGCGCCGCTTGTACAACGAGCGGCCGAAACGCTACGAGTACCACCTCACCGCGAAGGGCGAGGCGTTTTACCCGGTGGTGATCGCGCTGCGCGCCTGGGGAGAAACCTGGTGCAAGTCACCGGAAGAAGGGCTGGCGGTGAACATGACCCACAAGAACTGCAATCACAGCGCGGGCCTTGGGCCGGTGTGCGATCACTGCGGCGAAGTGTTGCGCCGTGAGGATTTGATCAGCCAGCCGCAAGAGGCGTACGCCGCGGAACGACAGGCGCGGCGTGAGGCGTTCAAAGCGAAATAGGCGGCCCCATCCAAAACAAAAAAGGCCCTCATTTGCGAGGGCCTTCGTGTGTCAGCGCAGAACGAGTGGCTTACAGACTGCCCGCCAGTTTCCCGGAGGTCAGCCGCCGACGATAAGCACTGTCACGGGTCGCCAGCCAGAAATACAGCGGCGAGGTCACCAGAAGGCCAACCAGCCACGACAGGTCCGCGCCGTTGATGTGCGCCGACACCGGCCCGACGTACAGCGGCGTGTTCATGAATGGAATCTGCACCGCAATGCCGATCGCATAGGCCAGCAGGGCCTGCGGGTTGTAACGGCCGTAAATGCCGCCATCGACCTGGAAGATCGAGCCGATGTCGTACTGGCCTTTGTGGATGGCGTAGAAGTCGATCAGGTTGATCGCCGTCCACGGCACCAGCACGACCAGCAGCACCAGCACCATGTCGACGAAGTGGCCGATGAAGTCCGCCGAGGCGCCGACCGCAGCGAAGCAGCAAGCCAGCAGGACGATGATCGAAATCACTGCGCGGCTCTTGGCGGTCGGGATCCAGCGGTAGGCGAAGGTCTGCACCAGGGTGATCAGCGACAGCACCGCGCCGTACAGGTTGAGGGCGTTGTGGCTGATGACGCTGAGCAGAAACAGCACCAGCATCAGCGGGCCGATGGCGCCGGTGGCGAGTTTCACCGCGTCCATGGTGTCCATGCCCACCGGGGTTGCCAGCACGGCGACGGCGCCGAACACGAACGACAGGCTCGAGCCCAGCGCCGAACCCAGATAAGTCGTCCAGAAGGTCGCCGCCACCGGCACGTTCGCCGGCAAGTAACGCGAGTAGTCCGACACGTAAGGCGCAAACGCGATCTGCCACAACGCCGCCAGCGACACCGTTGCCAGCCAGCCCGAGAGGTTGAAGCTGCCGCGCGTGAGAAAATCATCGGTCTGGATGTGGGTGAGGATGTAGCCGAAACCGATCACGATGCCGATCCCCAGCACCCAGGTGCCGATGCGGTTGAGCACGTGGATGAAGCGGTAACCGATGATCCCGATGATCCCCGAACCCAGCGCACCGATAACGATGCCGACGGGCACTGGAACGCTGTCGACCACGCCATGCAGGGACTTGCCGGCCAGCACGATGTTGGAGGCGAAGAAGCCGATGTACATGACGCCGGCAATCAACACCACCAGCAGCGCGCCGAGGGAGCCGAACTGCGCACGGCTCTGGATCATCTGCGGGATGCCCATCTGCGGGCCTTGCGCCGAGTGCAGCGCCATCAGCACACCGCCGACCAGATGGCCGACCAGAATGGCGACGATGCCCCACACCAGATTCAGGTGAAACAGTTGCACGCCGAGAGCGCCGGTGACGATGGGCAGCGGCGCGATGTTGCCGCCGAACCAGAGGGTGAACAGATCCCGAACCTTTCCGTGGCGATCTTCGGGTGGCACGTAGCCGATCGTGTGTTTTTCAATGAGCGGTGCAGACGTTGATGCAGAGGTGGTCATGACGAACTCCAAGGCAAGGACGAGTACGTGGACGTACTTCAATGAGCGCCGGCACGGACGGCGCATTTCTTGTTGGGGTGATCATGGGCAAGGAAAGGGCAGAGATAAATTAGTAGTTTTGTTGCTTCAGGCGTTAAAAAAACGAGGCTCTCCGGTCAGCTGAAAACGCTCTGTCCCGGGTATTTCAGCCCGGTGAACGACAACGCAGCTGACCTCCATCGGAGCAGCTGTCTGTCGGTGAGCCTGCGGCTCGGCTGCGAACTTCAACCCGCAGCCAGACCGGTTTTTTCAGAGGCGAATCGAAACCAGCATCCGTTGCAGCATCTCATCGCAGGCCTCGAGTTGGTCGAGGCTGACGAACTCGTCCGGCTTGTGGCCCTGATCCATGCTGCCGGGGCCGCACACCACCGTGGGAATCCCCACCGCGTCGAACAATCCGCCTTCGGTGCCAAAGGCCACGGTGCCGAAATCGTCCGAGCCACAGAACGTGGCGATCAGTTCCGCAGCCTTACTTCTGGCATCGGTTGCGAGCCCCGGATAGGCCGACAATTCGCTGAAACGGATATCGCTCTGCTCGCTGACGGCTCGCATTCGCGGCAGCATTTGCTGCTCGGCGTAGGCCTTGAGTTGCTGCGCGACCAACGCCGGATCCTGCGAGGGCAGGGCACGGATTTCGAAGTCGAAACGGCAATCGGCGGGGACGATGTTCAACGCCTTGCCACCGCTGATCACGCCGGTTTGCACCGTGGAATAAGGCGGGTCGAAACGCGGATCGAGGTGTTCATCCTTGAGTTGCCGGCCGATGCGTCCCAGCTCGCCGATCAGCTCGGCGGCGCATTCGATGGCGTTCACTCCGAGCGGCGCATAGGCCGAATGACAGGCGTGCCCCTGGACATCGCAACGTATGGCCAGTTTGCCCTTGTGCCCGAGCACCGGTTTGAGCTCGGTCGGCTCGCCGATGATGCACAGCAGCGGTTTGACCGGACGTTGCTCCAGCACCTTGAGCAGCGAGCGCACACCGAGGCAGCCGACTTCTTCGTCGTACGACAGGGCAAAGTGCACCGGCAGGCGCAACGGTGCTTCGATCAACGACGGCACCAGCGCCAGCACACAGGCGATGTAGCCCTTCATGTCCGCGGTGCCGCGACCGTAAAGCTTGCCGTCGCGCTCGCTGAGTTCGAACGGCGGCATCGTCCACGGCTGGCCATCGACGGGCACTACATCGGTGTGCCCCGACAGCACGATGCCCGGTTGATCGGCCGGGCCGATCGTGGCGAACAGGTTGGCTTTGCTGCGCTCATCGTCGTAGATCAGCTCGCACGGCACATCGAAACCTTCGAGGTAGTTGCGCACGAACTCGATCAATTGCAGGTTGGACTCGCGGCTGGTGGTGTCGAACCCCACCAGCGTCTTGAGCAACGCGACGCTGTCGCTCATCGGTCGTCTCCGGCAACTCCATAACCCGGCGCCTTGGCCGGATCGAGGGCGCGGTCGATGTAGTCCTGAAGCTGCGGACGATAGGCGTCCCACAGTTTTTGCAATTGGCCGATCGGGTCCTCATCGGCCCAGTCCACCCGCAGGTTGACGATGGGCCAGGTCAGTTCACCGACCACGACCACGGCTGCCGAATGCACCGGGCCTGCTTCACCGCCCAAGGCCTGGGCGGCGTGCAGGGCGTTGATCAGGCGATCCGCCAATTGACCTTCGCCTTCTTCGAACGCGCTGACCATGGCTTCGATCACCGAGCGCCCGGCGAGCATGTTGCCCGCCGCCACGCATTGCTCGCCCGACACGGCGTTGTGCACGCCGAGGGTCTGCGCGCCGCTGAAATGTGCGGTCTGGCCGAGGTGATTGATCGCCGTGATCTGCCGGTACTGGCTGTAGCCGTTGCGGGTCAGCACCTTGTCCAGTGCAGCCTCGGGTGCCAGGCCTTGTTCCATCAGGGCAAGCACTTCCGGGCCGAGGGACGGCAGGGTGATGTTCTGGCTCGACACCGCGCCGACCCCCGGCAACAGCCAAGGGCAGCGGGCGCCGACGGCGATGCTGGAGGAGCTGATGGCGATGCCGAACTGACCGGTTTCGGGGCAACGGGCGGCGATGGAAAATGTCATGTGTGGCCTCCTTTCGCTAAGGTCGAATTACTCGGGAATCACCGCAACCACATCAATCTCCATCAGCCACTGCGGCTGACCCAAAGCCGACACCACCAGCCCGGTGGAAATCGGGAACACACCCTTCAGCCATTTGCCGACTTCCTGATACACCGGCTCGCGGTAGCGCGGGTCGATCAGGTAGGTGGTGGTCTTGACGATATGGCTCAGGTCGCTGCCGGCCTCTTCGAGCAGTTGCTTGACGTTGCGCATCGCCTGTTCGGTCTGCGCGCGCGGGTCGCCGAGGCCGACCAGTTCACCGTCGAAATTGGTGCCGACCTGGCCACGGACATACACGGTGTTGCCGGCGCGCACGGCCTGGCACAGGTCGTTGTCCAGGGTCTGGTTCGGGTAGGTGTCCTTGGTGTTGAACATGCGAATGCGGGTGTGGGTTGGCTGACTCATGTGAGGCTCCTGACGAAATCGGACCCGGCGCGACGGGCGCCGGGATTGAAGAGGGAAATCAAGCGTCGACGGTGTCGACAGCGTGGTTGTGCAGCGCGGCTTCGCGTTGTTCGGCATCGCGATAGGCCAGGTATTTGCGTTGGGTGGCGATGTGATCGGCCACGTGTTTGGCGTCGTGCCACACGCCCCAGATGAACGACGACCCGCGCCGCGACTGCCACGGCAAACCGAGGAAATACACACCCGATTCGCTGGACACGCCGCGCTGATGTTGCGGCTTGCCGTTGTCGTCGAAAGCGGCGACTTTCAACCACGAATAGTCCACGGCAAACCCGGTGGCCCAGATGATCGAGGTGATGCCGGCGGCGGCCAGATCGAGATCGGTCAGCGGGTTTTTTACGCATTCAGGGTCCGGATACGTCTCGCGGGCTTCCGGTTCCAGCGGCAGGTCGAGGCCGTTGCTTTCGATATAGGCGTCGGCGGCATCCAGCAGCGCGAGGTAGTTCTCGTCGCCACGTTTGAGGTTGTCGCGCAGGTCCTGTTTGAAGGTCACCACGCCGTCGCTGAACGATTCGGTGACGCCGACCAAGGTCATGCCGCGATGGGCCAGACCACGGAAGTCGATGGTGCGGCCACCGTGGGCGCCGCTGACGGCGATGGTCACATGCTCGCGGCCGGGTTTCATCGCGGCCTGATCCCACTCGCCGAGCACGCCTAGCCACCAGCAGAAATCACGGTTGCGGTAAGCGCGGGGAGGGCGATCGTGGGCGCCGACCGAGAGGTAAACCTGCTTGCCCGAGCGCTGCAATTCATCGGCGATCTGCACGCCCGATGAACCGGCACCGACCACCAGCACTGCGCCGGCCGGCAGTTGTTGCGGGTTGCGATAGTCGGCCGAGTGAATTTGCAGCAGACGCTCATCTTTTGGCGCAATGGCCGGGATCACCGGACGCTGGAACGGACCTGTTGCAGCGACGACGCGGGCGGCTTCGATCACGCCTTCGGAGGTCTCGACGGTGAAGCCAGGACGTCCGACATTGCGCACCACGCTTTTTACCTCGACGCCGGTGCGGATCGGCGCGTTGAATTTTTTCGCATAGGCTTCGAAGTAGTCGGCGACGCGTTCCTTGTGGGCGAAACCGTCCGGATCGACATCATCGAATTCCATCCCCGGAAACCGGTCGTGCCACGCCGGACCGTTGGCCACCAGCGAGTCCCAGCGCCCGGTGCGCCAGCGTTCGGCAATGCGGCTGCGCTCCAGAACGAGGTGCGGCACCCCGAGTTTGCTCAGGTGTTCACTCATGGCCACACCCGCTTGACCGGCGCCGACAACAAGCGTGTCTGTTTTTATTATTTCAGTGGTCATCTCTGATCCCTTCTCACGAGGCCGTTGGATTCAGGTCGCTGTCGACCTGTTCTCTGTGCTTGGGATCAGACTAGGGAGGGGGTGGTTATCGGTAAAATATTATTAAGCTGGCATGTGAAGATAAAAACGTGATGCAGAGGTCTGAAAGCCCCGTAAACAAGGGGCTTCGCCCTGGCACCGGAATCCGGGACAACGAAAAAAAGGGCCGTCGACAGGTGTGTCGACGGCCCTTTTCAGTTGGCGCTTGATTTACATCGAATTCAACGATTGAGGAACGCCAGCAGGTCTTCGTTCAGTGCCTGCGCATGGGTCACGGCAAACCCGTGCGGCGCACCGGCATAAACCTTCAGCTCGGCACCCTTGATTTGCTCGGCGGCGCGTTTGCCGGTGGTTTCGAACGGCACGATGACGTCGCCGTCACCATGGATCACCAGCGTCGGCACATCGATTTTCGCCATGTCAGGACGGAAGTCGGTTTCCGAGAACGCAGTGACGCAATCCACGGTGCCTTTGAGCGAGGCCAGCAGGGCGATGTTCAGGGTTTGTGTCAGCACGCCGTCCGAAACTTTCTGACCTTTATCGAGGCCATAGAACGGCGTGTTGAAGTCTGCGATGAACTGCGCGCGATCCTTCAAAAGACCCGCCTTGATCCCGTCGAATACCGACTTGTCGACGCCCTCGGCGAAGTCCGGTTTCTTGCCGAACAGCGGCGTTACCGCGCCCAGCAACACCAGCCCGGCGACACGCTCGCTGCCGTGACGCGCGATGTAGCGGCTGACATCGCCGCCGCCCATGGAGAAGCCGACCAGGGTCACGTCACGCAGGTCGAGGTGCTCGATCAGTTGCGCGATGTCATCGGCGAAGGTGTCGTAGTCGTAGCCGGTCCACGGCTGCTCGGAACGGCCGAAGCCACGGCGGTCGAAGGCGATGGTGCGGTAGCCACGGCTGCTCAGATATTCCATCTGGTATTCCCACATGTCGGCATCCAGCGGCCAGCCGTGGCTGAACAGCACGGGCTTGCCGCTGCCCCAGTCCTTGAAATAGATCTCGGTGCCGTCTTGGGTCGTGAAGGTGCTCATGAAAACTCCTTATGTCGGGGCGTGTGTGGTTGCCGGGATGGCATCGCTGACTATCGCGGTTAAGCGTCTGGTCTACTTGTACGCAGGTGCTAAGTTTCGCCAGCCGATCAGCGTAGACGCCTGCGGGCGTCAGAGTTGTAAGATGCAACCACGATTTGATGACCGTTTTGCTGGAGAGCGCTGGATGAAACGCAAAAGCCTGGAGGGCAACATCTGCCCGGTTGCCCGGACACTCGACCTGATCGGTGACTGGTGGTCGTTGCTGATCATCCGCGACGCGCTGGAGGGCATCAGTCGTTTCAGCGATTTCGAGAAGAGCCTGGAAATCGCCAAGAACATGTTGAGCATGCGGCTCAAAGGGCTGGTGGAGCGGGGCATCCTGCGCCTGGTGCCGGCGTCCGACGGCAGCGCCTACAAGGAGTACGTGCTGACGGAAAAAGGCCGGGCGTTGCAAACCGTGATCGTTGCGTTGTCGCAGTGGGGTGGGGAGTTCATGTTCGAGCCTGGCGAGCCCGGGTCGGTGATGGTAGATGCGCAAAAGCGTCAGCCGATCAGGAAGCTTCAGTTGCTGTCGGCCGATGGTCGGGTGCTGGCGCCGGAAGATGTGGCGACGAAACTGGCGGTTGAGCACTGAGGTGAAGTAAGCGGGGTCTGTCGGATGTTTCGTTTTTCGGAACGTTCTCTGATTTGGTGACCGTTTTTCCTTGTTTGATCTACGAAACATCCTGCATCTCTGTCGGAGTCGGAGTCGGACGATTTCACCGATGCCGCTCGTCGGCCACACTATTTCGGTGAATCCTTAAATTGACGTCAGAATAGTGGCTCTTTAACATGGTGCCACTATTCTGATATCGCTTTCCGTCTCGAGGGATCGAACATGTCCTCACCCGCCCTCGTGGCGAGGTTGTGCCTGGCTTTGCTATGCCTTTCTCCGCTCCAAACCGCACTTGCAGCACCCACCCCCGGTGAAACCGACCTGATCCGCGAACGCCAGAACCGTCTGCTCGACGAGCAGCAGCGACGGCTCGAAGAACTCAAGGATCTACCTGGCAAAGAGGCCAAACCGGCGCAGCCGGAAGCCCCCACCGACACGCGTTGCTTTCAGATCAACGACATCGAGCTCAAAGGCGCCGACAGCCTGTCGGAGAGCGACAAGAGCCGTTTGCTCAAACCCTACCTCGGCCAGTGCCTCGGTGTGCCTCAGCTGAATGAAGTGCTGAAGGTCATCACCGATCACTACATCGAGAAGGGTTGGGTGACCAGCCGTGCTTACCTGCCACAGCAGGATCTGTCCGGTGGACATCTCAAAGTACTGGTGGTGGAAGGCAAACTCGAGGGCTTGAAAGGCGCCGACAACAGCAAGCTTTCGGAGCGTGAGTTGTCGATGGCGTTTCCCGGCAAGGCCGGTGAGTTGGTGAACCTGCGCGAGATCGAGCAAATGGTCGATCAGCTCAATCGCCTCCCTTCCAACCAGGCCCAAATGGAGCTGTCGCCAGGCAAGAACGTTGGCGGCAGTGAGGTGTTGGTCACCAACACCCCGCAGAAACCATGGCGCGCCGGGCTGTCGCGTAGCAACGACGGCCAGCGCAGCACCGGTGAACAGCAGTGGGGCACCACGTTCGATTGGGACAGCCCGTTGGGTCTGGCTGACCAGTTGAGTCTGCGCGGTGGTCACGACGCGATGACCGATCACCAGCACACCTCCAACAACGCCATGCTCAACTACAACCTGCCGTGGGGCTGGTGGAACTTCAGCTACACCTACAGCCAGAGTGAGTACCGCTCGCAGATCGCTGCCAACGGCTACAATTTCAAGCAGACCGGCGACAGCGAGAACCATCAGTTGCGCGCCGAGCGGGTGATCCATCGCGACTCGGTCAGCAAGACCTCCCTCAGCGCCGGTCTGTCGTATCTGCGCACCAACAACTTCATCGAAGACAGCAAGCTCAAGCTGAGCAGCAACCGTATCAGCGAAGCACAGTTCGGCTTCAACCACGGGCGGCGGATCGGCAGCGCTTTCGTCAACTTCGATGCCGGCATGCAGGAAGGCATCGGCGCGTTCGACGCTCAGGGCAGCCACGATCCGGGCCCCGGCGAGCCTGACGCGCGCTATCGCAAGTACACCGCGACCCTGAGCTATCTGCAGCCATTCAAAGTGTGGGGCGAGTCCTTCAGCTTCAGCAGCCTGATGACCGGCCAGCGCAGCGAAGACGTGCTGTTCAGCCCGCAGCGCACCAGCCTCGGCGGGTCGTCTTCGATCCGTGGCTACAAGGATCAATCGCTGTTAGGCGACAGCGGCGGCTATTGGCGCAACGACCTGCGCTGGTCGCGCCCGATCAACGCCGAATGGCTGCGCCCGGTGTTCGCCGAATACGGCACCAGCCTCGGTTACGACCAGGGCGTGATTCGTGGCGACCGTTACAACGGCGAGCAACACGGGCGCATGTCGAGCAACTCGCTGGAGCTGTTTGCGCGTGGCGAACACGTGGCAGCAAGTGTGACTTTTGCCCATTCCCTGGAACGCCCTGACGTGCTGACCGAGCGCGAAGCGCCGATCTATTTCCGCGTGGATTTCTTCCTCTAGTTTTTGCCCTTTCCGAGATTCTGCTATGGAGTTCCGCCAACTGGCCTTTCTGGCCAGTCAGCCTTCTGCTGCCGTAAAAAACCGTGAACACTTCTGGGGCATGCCCAAACGCGGACTGGCGTTCCTGCTGGCCAACGTCATGTTCTGGCAACCGATGTGGGCGCAGGCAGACGGAATTGTGGTCAGCGCGCCCGGCACCACGCTCGACCGGGCGGGCAACGGCGTGCCGATCATCAACATTGCCACGCCCAACGGCGCAGGGCTGTCGCACAACCAGTTCCACGATTACAACGTGGACGCCCAAGGCCTGATCCTCAACAACGCGACCAGTCGTACTCAGCTGACGCAGATGGGCGGGATCATTCTCGGTAACCCGAACCTGCGCGCAGCAGCTGCGCAAACCATCCTCAACGAAGTCAACGGTGGCAGTCCGAGCCAGTTACGCGGATATACCGAAGTGGCGGGGCAGTCAGCGCGGGTGATCGTCGCCAACCCGTACGGCATCAGCTGTAACGGTTGCGGCTTCATCAATACACCACGCGTCACCCTCACCACCGGTAAACCGTTACTCGATGGCGCGGGTCGGCTGGATCGTTTCCAGGTCGATCAGGGCAGCGTTTCCATCGATGGCAAAGGTCTGGATGCCAGCGCCGTCGACAGCTTCGAAATCATTACCCGCAGTGCGCAGATCAACGCGCAGATCCACGCCAAACGCCTGAACATCACCACCGGTCGCAACGATGTAAACGCCGAAACGCTGAGCGCCACGGCGCGTGCCGATGACGGCAGCGCCAAGCCGCAACTGGCGATCGACTCTTCGGCACTCGGCGGGATGTACGCCGGGGCAATCAAACTGGTCGGGACCGAGGCCGGTGTCGGCGTGAAACTGGCAGGCGAACTGGCGGCCAGCGCCGGTGATATCCAGATTGACGCCAATGGCCAACTGACGCTGGCCAAAGTCACGGCCAGCAATGCGGTCGACATCAAGGCCAACAGTCTTGAGGCGCAGCAAACCGTTTACGCGGGCACGCAATTGACCGTGCAAACCGCTAAGGATCTGGTCAACCAGCAAAGCCTTGCCGCCAGGGACAGCGTTCGCCTGACCAACGGCGGCACATTGACCAACGCCGGCGTGATCGAAGCCGGAGTGAATGCGGATAACAGCCGTAACAGCAATGGCGATGTTTCCATCAACAGCGGCTCGGTGAGCAACCGTGGCAGTGTATTGGCCAGTCGCTCGCTGAGCGCGAGTGCCGCAGGTGTTTTCGATAACCAGAACGGTATCGTCCAGGCCAAAGACGTCGCCCTAAGCGCCACTCGCCTGGTCAACCAAGGGGCTGACGCACGGATCTACGGCGAAACCAGTCTCGCGTTCAACGTCCCGGCTATCGTCAACCTCAGTGGCTTGATCCGCTTCGGGCACCGAGTTGCTCAATCAGGGCGGCACGCTGGCCGCCGATTCGATCCGGATCACCGGCACTCGGCTGGACAACAGCAGCAAGGGTGTCATCAGTGCCGAAAACGGCAATGTTGATCTGACGCTGGATCAGGATTTCGATAACCACGACGGCAAGGTGCAGGCATCGAAACACTTGAGCGTCGCTACCCAGAGCATCAACAACCGCAATGCCAGTCTGACCGGTAAAACCCTTGAGCTGACCAGTCGCGGCAAGCTCGACAACACCCAAGGCACGATTTCATCCGACGACAGCGTGCTGTCCAGCGAAGACCTGGACAACACTCAGGGCTTGATTCAGGGCAAAACGACCCTGAACCTGACCGCACGCGATCTGGGCAACGCCAATGGCCAACTGCTCGGCGGTGTTGTCGATGCGACGCTGGACAATCTCACCAACAATGACAAAGGTGCGATCAGTGCCGAAACCGGCAAGCTCACGCTGGTCGTCAACAAGCACCTGAACAATGCCTTGGGCCGACTACAAGCCAGCCAGGGTGATGTAGATATTCACGCCGACAGTGTCGACAACCGCAAAGGCGTGGTGGCTGCGCAACAATTGCTGTTGGTCGCTCGCAATGGCCACATCGACAACCGTGGTGGACGGGTGATCGGCGATCGCTTCGACCTGCAAGCGACCAGCCTCGATAACAGCGACAGCGGTCTGCTGGCGGCAGGTGTTGACGGTGCCCGCTTGATTCTCAAGCAAGCCGTCGCCGGTCAATCGCAACTGCTCAATCAAAAGGGCCGGATCCAGAGCGACGCCGACCTGTACATCGAAAGCGATACGGTCGACAACAGTGCCGGTGTCCTGCTCGGTAAAACCCTCGAAGTCACCGCGACCCGACTGAACAACAGCGACAAGGGCGGCATCGTCGGCACGGGCGGCAACATTGCGCTGAAAATTGCCGGGGTCTTCAAAAACGTCACGGGCGTGGTCGATGCTGGCGAGCAACGCGTGCTGCTCGACCAATTGGTCGAACTCGACAATCGCGGCGGCACGTTGCGCGGCCAGCGTCTGGACATCACCAGTACGACCATCGACAACCGTGACGCGGGCCAGATCATTGCAGGCAGCGATGGTCTGAAAATCGTCGGTAGCACACTGCTGAACCAGCAGGGCGCGATCCTCGCCAATGGCAGCCACGCAGAACTCGCGCTGGGCACCGGCAACCTGCAGAACCAGGGGGGCACGCTGCAGGCCGACACCCTCGACATCACCAGCGCCGACCTCGACAACAGCGCAGTCAACGGCAAGGCCGGTTTGATCTCCAGCCTGCTGGGCGATTTGAAGTTGACGGTGACACGTCTGACCAACCGCGCCGGCAAGCTATTCGGCAAAGACCAGGTCGTTTTCGATGGGGCCACCCTGGACAACGCAGGCGGCGAAATCAGCGGCAATCGACTGGGCCTCGAGGCGGTCAGTCAGATTCTCAATCAGGGCGGACTGATCGAGTCGGGCACGGACCTGAAACTGATCAGCGGCCAACTGAACAACAGCGCTGGCGGGCAGATTCGCGCACTGGGCGGAGCGTCCAGCCAGATCAAACTGACCGGCAACCTGAACATCCAGAACGGCGTCATCGAGATCGGCAGTCAGGATCTGGAACTCGCCGGCATCCAGCTCAACAACCTCAGCGGCAGCGTGCGTCACGCCGCGCAAGGGCTGTTCAACCTGGATCTGAATAACCTGACGGGCACGCAGGGCAGCCTCACCGGTCTGGGCAAAGGCGTCTGGGATGTTGCGGCGGTCAATGGTGTGGGCACCTGGCAACTCAATGGTGGGCTGACTTACACCAGTTCGCAGGATTTGAACCTCAATGTCGGGGATCGCATCGCCAGTGCTTCGGCGCTGAACCTGAATGTCGCCAATCTGAACAACGCCGGGCAACTGCTCAGCGATGGCGACCTGACGCTGACCCTTGGCGGCAGCTTGATCAATAGTGGTCGAGTGTCGGCTCAACAAAAACTCACCATCAACGCCAACGACGTGATTCAACAGGACGGTCGACTCGTCAGCGGTGGCGATACCGTGATGACCTTGCGCGGCACGCTGGACAACCTCGGTCGGCTGATCGCCAACCAGAACCTTACGGTGACGGCTGCACAGATCAACAACAAAGGCACCTTGGGCGCCCAGGGCAATCTGGAATTCAACGCCGCCAACGGCATCTCCAACGTAGCCGATACGCTGCTGTTCAGCGGCGGCACGATGAAGTTGCATGGCAGCAGCCTGAGCAACTATTACGGCGATATCTACAGCCGGGGCAATCTCACGGTCGACGCAGTGGGTGGTGGTCGTGCTGCGTTGTTCAGCAACTTGTCGGGGACGGTCGAGGGCGAGGGGGATATCGACATCAATGCGGTGTCGGTGGAAAACGCCAAAGCGGTTTTCGAGATCTCTCAGGGGCTGAACTCCGGCGACATCAGTTGGGTGTGTGGCCAGCATTGTGGCGGTCACGATGGTTGGAAGCGCGGCACGATTACGATCAACCGAACCTACAGGGATGTCGTACTCAAGGATTCGACCGCTGCGCGTTTTGTCGCCGGTCGAAACCTGACGATTCATGGCGGCAATGTCGAAAACCGCTACAGCCTGATGGCTGCCAACGGCAACCTCAGCCTGACCGCAGACAATCTGCTCAACCAAGGTGCCAAGTCTCGTGACGGCTACTCGACAGAGATCATCGGAACTCCTGGCCACATCGACAATAGTCTGTGGGACAGGATGGAGTTCATTGATGTCCCCGCGTTCAACGCAGCCACCGCTGCGGGACATTTCGATGAAGCGCGTTTCGAGGAACTGGTTGAAACCACGATGGACAGCCGGTTCAAACATCCTGACATGGTCGAGATCCATTGGCAGGACGCTGGCAGTACGGTGTATGCGGGAACCCTGCAGGCCGGGGGTAGCGTCAGCCTGAACGTGAGCAACAACCTTCAGAACGGTACGCTGCACGACAACACCTACGATCAGCTGACCGGCAAACTGGACAGCGATCAGACCTTGGGTGTCGGGGTTCTCAATATCAACCTGGGTAAACGCAGCGGCCCAGCGGACGCTCAGGTGGCCAGGGATGTGACGCGGATCGAGCGCCTGGACGCCGATGGCGTGAAGCAAATCAGTTTCGTACCCATCGACTTCAAGGGCGTTCCGTTTACCGCCGTAGACCCGACGGCATCGTCGACGTTCAGGCTGCCCAAGGGCCCGTACGGCATGTTCGTGCAGAGCCCGAATCCGCAGAGCCGCTACCTGATCGAAACCAATCCGGAGCTGACTCAGACCGCGCCATTCATGAGCTCGGACTACCTGCTGGGCAAACTCAATTTCAGCGCAGATGAGGCTGCCCGTCGCCTCGGCGATGGCCGCTACGAATCGCGTTTGATCAGCGATGCCGTCTTGGCTCAGACCGGCCAGCGTTTTCTGGCCGGTGGCTTGAACAACGATTACGAGCAATTCCGTTACCTGATGGACAACGCGCTCGCCAGCAAAAACGAGCTGAATCTGGCGGTGGGTGTCGCCCTAACGTCCGAGCAGGTGGCGGCGCTGACGCATGACATCGTCTGGATGGAAGAGCGCGTCGTCGATGGCCAGAAAGTACTGGTGCCAGTGTTGTATCTGGCGCAGGCCGAGTCGCGCAACGTGCGCGGCGGCAGCCTGATTCAGGGGCGTGATCTGGAAATGATCGCCGGCAACGACCTGGTCAACGTCGGGACTCTGCGGGCCACCAATAACCTCACGGCAGACGTCAAAGGCAGCCTTTATAGCGGTGGTCTGGTCGAGGCCACCGAACGCCTGAGCCTGATGGCCACCGACAGCATCCGCAATGCGCTGGCCGGTGATATTCGCGGTAATCAGGTCAGCATGAGCACCCTCAAGGGTGACATTGTCAACGACCGGACCGCCGTGACTTACAGCCCGGGGCAGGGGTTGCGCACTTCCCTTGATGACGGCGGCAACATCAGCGCCCGCGATACGTTGAGCATCAAGTCCGGCCGTGACTTGACCAACTCCGGCACGATCACCAGCGGCGCCGATGCAGACCTGAGCGCGACCCGCGACATCGACTTACTGGCGGTTCAGAACGTCAACGAGATCCACACAATCGAGAACGGCGGACATCGCTCGACCGTCACCACAACCGTGGAAAACCTCGCGTCCAGCGTGAAAAGTGGCGGCAACCTGAAGCTTGACGCCGGTCGTGACATCAACGTCCTCGCCAGTACGGCACAAGCCAAAGGCGATCTGCTTGCCGACGCGAAACAAGACTTGAACATGGCTTCGGCGAGCGACGAACACAATGTCGAGACCAACAGCAAAAGTGGCAAGAAACGCGTCCACGAAGAAGACAACCACACCGTCCAGAAAGCAGCCGAATTCATCGCGGGCGGCGACGTAAAAACCACTTCCGGTCGCGATACCACGTTGGTGGCGAGCAAGATCAGCGCGGGCAATGAAGCCTATGTGTATGCGGGTAATGACCTGAGTCTGCTGGCCGCGCAGAACAAGGACTACACCCTGTACGACATGAAAGAGAAGGGTGGTTTCGGCGCCAAGAAAATGAAGCGCGACGAAGTTACCCAGATCACTCATGTGGGGAGCGAGATCAAGACCGGGGGCAATCTCACGCTGGTTAGCGAGGGGGATCAGCGCTATCAGGTGGCGAAGCTTGAAAGTGGCAAGGGCATCACGCTGGACAGTGGTGGGCAGATTTACTTCGAAGGGGTGAAGGATCTCCATGATGAAAGCCATGTAAAAAGCAGCGACAGCCTTGCCTGGACTTCGATGAAAGGGGAAGGCAACACAGACGAAACGTTGCGCCAAAGTGCTTTGGTTGCAAAAGGAAAGCTGACCATCCATGCCGTCGATGGTTTGAAAATCGATGTTCGCAAGCTGAATGAACAGACTGTCAGCCAAGCCGTTGATGCGATGGTCGCTACGGATCCTGAACTGGGCTGGTTGAAGGAGGCGGAAGCCAGGGGCGATATCGACTGGCATCGCGTGGAGGAAATACACAAGAGTTTCAAATACGAGCACTCGGGGCTTGGCGCTGGTGCGCAGTTGATATTAGCCATCCTGCTGGCGGCAGTGACGGGAGGGGCAGGGGCTGCGCTGGTTGGAGCGGCGGAAGGGACCATTTATGCGACCGCTGCAAATCTGGCCTTCGTTTCGTTGGAGACGACCGCGGCCAATAGTGCGATCAGCAATAAGGGCAAGTTAAGTGCAGTTGCCAAAGACACCTTCAGCAAAGAAAGCCTCAGGAATGCCGCAATTGCGGGAGCAACCGGTGCGTTTACTCAAGGGGTAATCGACCCGTATCTGGGAGGCAAAACAGTACCGTTCAATAACCTGACCAAAGGCTTCGACCTTAATACGGTCGGGGGCATTGGTGGTCTCGCAATTCATGCCGGGGCACAGGGGCTCGCTGCGGGGGCAATCAAGACGGCTATTGGAGGAGGCAGTCTCGGCCAGAATCTGCAACAGAGTCTGGTGGCGCAGGCCGGTAATGTCGTAGCCGCTACAGCGTTCAACTTTGTTGGAGGGTACGCCCAGAGTCATTGGCAAGAAGCAAAAGAAGCGGGCGATTCGGTCGGCATGGCGATGTGGAAAGAGGGTGGTATTGCTCGTACCGCCATGCATGCGTTGTTTGGCGGCGCTGTATCCAGTGCCACTGGGGGCGATTTCAAGACCGGTGCAGTTGCGGCGGGTGCCAATCAGGCAATGGCTGGCGTTCTGAACTCCACTTTCGAAAATAAACCCGAGTTACGCCAGGCCTTTTCTCAAATTGTCGGTTTGACCGCCGCTGGATTGGCGGGGGGGGATGTCAATAAGGGGGCCTGGGTCGCGTTGATGGCTGACCAGTACAACCGTCAGCTCCATCTGAAAGAAACCGTAGCGCTGGAGAAGTTGCAGAAAGAGTCGCCGGATAAAGCATATGAGCTCAAAGCGGCTGCATGTGCGTTGGTTCATTGCAGTGAGTCAATACCAACGGGTGATCCGAATTATCAGGAGTTCAAGGATCTAGAAACCGCCGGCAAAGGCTTCAAGGGGGCGCAAGACGCTCTGCTCGCATCAGGGGCGTTTGACGAGTACTCAAAGTGGGACCAGGCCAACGATGCACTCGGGCGTAATGAAGAAAGCGCTCAGCGCTCAATTGCTGCGCGACAAGCGATCTTTGGCGCTGTGGGTGCTGTAACCGGTTACGGGGGCGCGGTAGCCTTAAGCCCGGCCTGTGTGAGTGTGGTTGGTTGCACGCTGCCAGCAATGTCCGCATTGGGGGGGGCCGTTTCCTTCAGGGATGGCTGGGAAGCCACTGGCCGACTGTTTGCACCTTACGAATACACGCAGGGCGACAGAGTAAGTGCGTCCTTCAGCAGTGATACATATCCCGGTGATGTAAATCCGCTTCGTGATTACGGCACGGAGGCTGCGAAAGCTGCGCTGGAAATGGCGTTGTTGAAGGGGGCAGCGAAGTATCTGGAGAGGACCGGGTCTTCGGTACTGGTTTCGGGGGGAAATGGACTGAAACCGAAGACTGGGGATAATCTGGCCGAGCCACTTGAAGCTGAGCAACTGGGTAGCGGGGCTAAGGGGACTGGTGCATTCCTCGAAGGTGTTAATGGCGGAACAGGCCTTGGTAAACTGACGGAGCGAAAAGTAAATGTTTCTGATAGAGGCTTATATATAGTAGAGAGCCATTTGGAAAAGTTTGGGGTTGTACCAGAGAATGAATTGATGGTTAATAGGCTGCGGGCAGCGCTAGCTGAAGGGCGACCAATAGAAGGTGCAGATGCGAGCTTCTATATTCATGAGTTGTCTGAATATACCATGATGAATAAGGGCTTGGACTATAGTTCTGCGCACCAAGGGGCACTTGGTAAATACCAGGTTTCACCATACAGTGTTTATCACCCAGATGTTATCAATGCTATTAACGCTGCTGAGCCTGGGTCTTTCAATCCTAATTGGTTAAAGTTTTGGGGGCAGCAATGATTGTTAGTGGTGGTTTTGGGCGACTGGGTAAATTTCGGTTTTGGTGCGATGAGCCTCATGTTTCTGATTGTAGATGGTTCAGAGCTCATAAGTCTGATTTCGCTGGTGTAAATGACCGGGCTGAACTGGCTGGAGTGCGAAGCATAGTGCTTGAAGCAATGGAGCCTAGAGGTGCCAGGACCTTGTACGCGATGCTTGGATTGCATTACCTAGCGGAAACTGGAGAGTTTAGAGTAAACGTTGTTAACCACTCACCGAATTCTGCAGTCTATGAGGGCTCTCTTATAGATGATTTTGAGGTGGCGCATTTTGGTTTGCCAGCAAATTATGCAGCCGCATCCGTTGCTGGCATGAAACGCGGGCTAGCTGATACCGTTGGTGCTGATGGAGGTCGGGTAGATATTTGTTGTGCGGCATATGGAAGTGTTTCTTCAAGTGAACCTTTTTTTGAAAAGCTAGGCTTTACCTTGGCTCACCTTTTACGGTTGTCATGTGATGATATTTCAGAGGGTTTGATTGGTTCTTATCTTTAATTTTTTTTATTAATTTATAACTAATTAATAAAAATAGAAAAAGGAACAAAAGAAAAGGGGTGGATTTATTTGATTTATCTTTTGATTTAATAA
>NZ_CATKQA010000049.1:0-234882 GCF_949767575.1 Pseudomonas sp. IT-P2
CTGCCTGGGGCTTAGCTGCCCGCGACAGTCATCTTCTCGATCAACACCGAACCGGTGCGAATGTTGCTGCGCAGTTCCAGATCGTTACCCACCGCGACGATCTGCTTGAACATGTCCCGCATGTTGCCGGCGATAGTCACTTCCTGCACCGCGAACTGGATTTCACCGTTCTCGACCCAGAAACCTGCCGCACCGCGCGAGTAATCACCGGTCACCATGTTCAGACCATGGCCCATCAGTTCGGTGACCAGCAGGCCACGACCCATGCGCCGCAGCAAGGCGGCCTGGTCTTCATCGCCATGGGTGACGAACAGGTTATGCACACCGCCCGCGTTGGCGGTGCTCGGCATGCCGAGTTTGCGACCGGAGTATGTGCCCAGGATGTACGACACCAGCTCGCCCTTCTCGACGAACGGTTTGGCATAAGTCGCCAGACCGTCACCATCGTAGGAAGCACTGCCCATGGCGCGCATCAGATGCGGACGCTCGTCGATGGTCAGCCATTCCGGGAACAGCTTCTGCCCCAAAGTGCCTTCGAGGAACGACGATTTGCGGTACAGACTGCCGCCGGAAATCGCCGACAGGAAGCTGCCGAACAACCCACCCGCCAGTTCCGCCGAAAACAATACAGGCACTTCGCAGGTCGGCACCGGGCGCGCACCCAGACGGCTAGCCGCACGCTGTGCCGCGCGCTGGCCAATGCTCACCGGATCCGCCAGCAAACTGCCCTGGCGGTTCACGTCATACCAGTAATCGCGCTGCATCTGGCCATCGGCCTCGGCGATCATCACGCAGCTCAGGCTGTGTCGGGTCGAAGCGTAACCACCGATGAAACCATGGCTGTTGCCATACACGCGGCAGCCCTGATGAGTGCTCAACGTGGTGCCATCGGCATTTTTGATGCGCGCATCGGCGTCGAACGCGGCTGCTTCACAAAGCAACGCCTTCTCGATGGCCTGCTCCGGCGTGATGTCCCATTGGTGGAACAGGTCGAAATCCTGAATATCCCTGGCCATCAGCGCCGCATCGGCCAACCCCGAGGCTTCGTCTTCCGACGTGTGTTTGGCAATCGCCAGCGCGGCGGCGACAGTCTCGCGAATCGCATCCGGCCCGGTGGCGGAAGTGCTGGCCGAGCCCTTGCGCTGGCCGACATATAACGTGATGCCAAAACCCTGATCGCGGTTGAACTCGACCGTTTCGACTTCACGTTGACGCACCGACGTCGACAGGCCCTGCTCCAGCGACACCGCCACTTCACAGGCACTGGCACCCTGACGCTTGGCTTCGGCGATGATCTGTTCGACCTGTTCCTGCAGTGCCGGCAATGCCTGTGGGCCGACGCTTTCAACTGCACTCATGCTCATCTCCACTCAAATTCTGCTTTCGGCTGGGGCCTTCGAGCGACCGGGCCGGACAAGCGGCCCCCGACTGGTTATCATGGCGGCGTTTCTTTGCGGACTGCCACCATGGTTGATTCTTACGACGACTCCCTCGATACGGGAGAAAAAAGCAAATCCCAGGTCAAACGCGAGCTGCATGCTCTGGTTGACCTTGGCGAGCGCCTTACAACGCTCAAGCCCGACTTGCAGGCAAAACTGCCATTGACCGACGCTTTGCGCCGGGCCCTGGCCGATGCGCCCAAGCACACCGCGAACATCGCGCGTAAACGGCACTTGCAGTTCATCGGCAAACTGATGCGCGATCAGGACACTGACGCGATTCTCACCTTGCTCGATCAACTCGATGCCTCGACCCGTCAGTACAACGAGCGCTTCCACAACCTCGAACGCTGGCGTGACCGCCTGATCGCCGGTGACGATGCCGTGCTGGAGAAATTCGTCGTCGATTACCCGGACGCCGACCGCCAGCAACTGCGTTCCCTGATCCGTCAGGCCCAGCACGAGGTTGCGCAAAACAAACCTCCTGCCTCGAGCCGCAAGATCTTCAAGTACATCCGTGAGCTGGACGAGACTCAACGCGGTCTGCGCTGATATTCGCCACCGGGTGGTCGCACCGCGCGCCACCCGAAGCTCCATCCCTTCTTATGCGCCCGTGCCACCCACGGTGATCGCATCGATTTTCAGGGTCGGCTGACCCACACCCACCGGCACCGACTGCCCGTCCTTGCCGCACGTGCCCACACCGCTGTCCAGCGCCAGATCGTTACCGACCATCGACACCCGGCTCATCGCTTCCGGACCGTTGCCGATCAACGTTGCGCCTTTGACCGGCGCGGTGATCTTGCCGTCTTCGATCAGATAAGCCTCGCTGGTGGAGAACACGAACTTGCCGCTGGTGATGTCGACCTGACCGCCACCAAGGTTGGCGCAGTAGATGCCCTTCTTCACCGACGCGATGATTTCCGCCGGATCGCTCTGGCCGCCGAGCATGTAGGTGTTGGTCATCCGTGGCATCGGCAGGTGTGCGTAGGATTCGCGACGACCATTGCCGGTGCGGGCCACGCCCATCAGCCGCGCATTGAGCTTGTCCTGCATGTAGCCCTTGAGTACGCCGTTTTCGATCAGCGTGGTGCACTCGGTCGGGGTGCCTTCGTCGTCGACGCTCAGGGAACCGCGACGACCGCTCAGGGTGCCGTCATCGACGATTGTGCAAAGTTTCGAGGCAACCATTTCGCCCATACGACCGCTGTAGGCCGAGCTGCCCTTGCGGTTGAAGTCGCCTTCCAGGCCGTGGCCGACCGCTTCGTGCAGCAGCACGCCGGACCAGCCCGAGCCCAGAACCACCGGCAAGGTCCCGGCCGGTGCCGGAATCGCTTCCAGGTTCACCAGCGCCTGACGCAGCGCCTCACGGGCATAGCCCATGGCGCGGTCTTCGGCGAGGAAATAACGGTAGTCGGTACGCCCGCCGCCGCCGTGTCCGCCGCGCTCGCGACGGCCGTTCTGCTCGACGATCACACTGACATTGAAACGCACCAGCGGACGCACATCGGCCGCCAGGCCGCCGTCGGTCGAAGCCACCAGAATGCGCTCCCAGACCCCGGCCATGCTCACGCTGACCTGCTGGATTCGCGGGTCAAGCGCGCGGGTCGCCACATCGATGCGCTTGAGCAGTTCGACTTTCTCAGCGCGGCTCAAGACTTCCAGCGGATTGTCCGGCGCGTACAACTGGGCGACATCCTGGGTGCTGAACGCCTGCACCGTGCCGTTCTGCCCGGCGCGGGAAATCGAACGGGCCGCACGGGCCGCTGCGCCGAGGGCTTCGAGGGTGATCGCGTTGCTGTAGGCGAAACCGGTTTTCTCACCGGACTGCGCCCGCACGCCGACACCCTGGTCGAGGTTGAAACTGCCTTCCTTGACGATGCCGTCTTCCAGCGACCAGGACTCGGAAATCTGCCCCTGGAAATACAGGTCGGCCGCATCGATGCCTGGACCCGCCAGGTCACCGAGCACGCCTTGCAGACTCTCGATCGTCACGCCGCCGGGCGCCAACAGGTGATCACTGACTGAGGACAACAACTCGCTCATAGGTTTTACGCCTTAAATTCGTGTTCTGAAGCAGGTCGCTGTGCGCCCTGCGAAAAAAACCGCCGATGACCGGTCACCGGCATTCGCGCCCGGATGGACGCTTGTTCATTGCTGTCGCGCTCGGCCAGCAATACGGCTTCGCCTTGTTCCTGCTGCGCCAGCACGCGGCCCCACGGGTCGACAATCGCCCCGTGGCCAAAGGTTTCCCGCGGCCCCGGATGCGTTCCGCCCTGGGCTGCCGCCAGCACGTAGCACTGGGTTTCAATGGCCCGCGCGCGGATCAGTACATCCCAGTGCGCCGCCCCGGTCACCGCAGTGAAGGCCGACGGTGCGGTAATCAGTTCAGCCCCGGCAGCGCGCAGTTCGCTGTACAGCTCCGGGAAGCGCAGGTCGTAGCACACCGTCAGGCCCAATCGCCCGACCGGCGTGTCCGCGACCACCACGCCACTGCCATAAGCATAGTCATCGGATTCGCGGTAACGGCCGCGATTGTCCGCTACGTCTACATCGAACAGGTGCAACTTGTCATAGCGAGCAACGATTTCGCCCTGATCGTTCACCAAGAGCGAGCAGGCATGGGACTTGGCCTCGGGCTGCCCCACCGGCGGTAACGGCAAGGTGCCGGCCACAATCCATAACCTGAGGTCGCGGGCGGTCTGTTTCAACCACGGCAGTATCGGGCCTTCGCCGAGCGCTTCGGCGCGACCGATATCGGCGATGTCGCGACGGCCCATGGCGGCGAAGTTTTCCGGCAGCACGGCCAGCTTCGCACCGGCGCTGGCTGCTTGTTCGAGCAAACGTCGGGCATCGCGCAGATTGGCCAGCACATCGCTCTGGCTGACCATTTGAATCACCGCTAAAGACATGGCGCACTCCGCAAGAGGTATGCGGCCATGCTACTCCATCGGTTCAAGGGCTGGCTGTTCAAAAAGGCTTGTCGAAGGTGATTTTCGGCTCTTTCCATGGGCCTTTGACGGTGTATTTGACGCTGGCGAACCGCGCCACGCGATCGCCGATCAGCTTGTCGATCAGGAACAACGCACCGCCGACGGCCGGCGCGCCGACAATCAGCGCGGCAATCGGCAGGTTGTTGGTCACAGGCAAAGTCACCAGCAATTTGGCATCCACCTTGTCGCCCACCAGATCCAGCGTGCCGTCCAGTTCCAGGTTGCTCGAGGGGCCGGTCAACTTGATCGGCTCTTTCGTCACATAAACGCCATTGGTCGCCACCAGCAAACCCTTGACCCGGTCATAGCTCAGGCCCTTGCCGAACAGGTCGGAGAAGTCGAGCCGCAAACGCCGGCCAATCGAGTTGAAGTTGAGCAGACCGAACACGCGCAATGCCTGGGCGCCGCCCTCGACTTCGACGAACTGGCCTTTGTTAAGGGACGCGTCGAGTGTGCCGGAGAAGCGCTTGGTCGCCAGCCACGCCGGCGAGCCCGGCCAGCGGCCATCGACATCCATGTGGAATTCTTCGCTGGTCACGCTCGGCGCAAAACCCCAGCCCTTGAGCACATCGGCGAGGTTCTTGCCGCCGATCCGCCCCCTGTACCAACTGGTCGTGGCACCGGGCGCTCCCTCCCAGCCACCGCTGCCCTGCAAGAGGATGCCCTTGAGGCCCAGATCGAGGTTGTTCAGGGCAATGCCCTTGCCGGTCGGTCGAACCTTGAGCGACCAGCCGCCGACCAGTTCCTGGCCCTGGAACAATTGATTGATGGTGATATCCAGCGCCGGAATCTTGCTCGGATCGACCGAGGCCAGCGGGTCCGGCGCGTTCTCGTCGGCTTGCACCGTCGGGTCCGGCGCCGGCAACCGCACGTATTGCAGATTCACCGCAATCGGCGCGCCCTTGGTATCGGGAATGCCCGCCGTGCCTTTGGCCTGCTGGCTGTCGAGGGCCAGTGCCCAGGCACCGGGCTTGCGATTCACCTGCACGGCTGCCTGATCCAGTGTGGTGCCGAAGGCGGTGAGTTTGCCGATCTTGAAGTCCGCACTGCTGAGCAACTGTTTGGCGTTGCCGCCTGGATCCTGGCCGGCGTATTTGTCCAGCAGATCCTGCCACGGCTTTACGTCCAGCTCCGACAACACGCCACGCACCCGCAGGCCTTTGCTGCCCGGCAACACCGCTTCGCCAGCGCCGAGGAACAGCTCACCCCGACCATCGGCAAAGTTGCCCGGTGGCGCGGCGAAGGTGAAGTTGGCCAGTTGATCGTAATTGACCCAGTAACGCCGCTCCTGCCCCTGCAAGGTCATGCGGAAAACCGTGTCACGCCCGACATCGGCGGCCATGCCGAACGGCGCCGGCAGATCCACCGCCACGCCCTTCAGACTGGAACCGACCATCAATTGGCTGTCGGCGCCGTCCAGATTCACTTGCAACTGATATGGGATGGTCCCGGACACCGGCAATGGCTGAGTCACGCCCAGCCAGTCGGTGAGTTTCTTGACCTCGACCTGCCCTGACGCCGCGATCCGGGTCTTGAGATTGCCGGGGGCACCGTCGGCGAAGATCTGCGCGGTCACCGGCTTGTCAAAAGCCCGGGCACTGATGTTCTGTCCGCTCAGCCCTTTTGCGCTGTCGAAGCGGAAGTCGCCCTTGAGCTGGCTCAATTCAAGCTTCGGCTCCGCCAGCTTCAAGCGCGCATTGGCGGTTTTGAAGTCGACGAGAATTTTCGGCTGATCGCCCTTGGCCAATGGCACATCGAGTTTGAGCTTGCCTTGCAGGTCACCCTCGCCTTCCCAGCCGGCAAAAGTATCGGCGGTGCCAATCGGCGCCTCCTGAAGAATCTTCAGGCCATCGCCCAGCCCGCCAGCAAAGCTGCCGTCGAGGAACATGTGGCTGTGCTCGCCGCTCGGCACATGGGGAATATTGACGAAGACGTCGCCGACCTGGGTATCGAGCAACTGGCCCTTGCTGGCGAGAATGCGCACGCCGCTGTCTTCGATGAACACATCACCGTTGACCTTGCTCACGTGCGGCCAGCCCGGCTGGAAAGCCAGCTCGGCGTCGTGCACCTTGAAGAACAGACTGATGCTGCGATCCGCTTCCCCGGCGTTCTTGTTCAGCGAGCCTTGATACTGGAAGAACCCCTGATCCACCGCGCCCTTGAGAATCGCCGTACGCAGCCATTCGTCGAGGGCCGGGCTCAGGACTTGCGGCAGGTACTTGGCGGTGTAGCGACCGTCGCCATCCACCAGACCGACCCGTAGATCCATGTAGTCTTCCTGGCTGTGATCGAAATGCAGGCGGATCAGGAAGTCGCCGGCGATCTTGCCTTCCTCGCCGAGCACCTTCAGGTACGGCGCGATCAGGGTGAAACCTTCTTTATCGAGCTTCCAGGTCAACCGGGCGTTGGCCTGAATGTATTGCCACGGCTTGGCGAAAATCGGATCGAGGTGCAGGACGAAATCCTTGCTGTCCATGCGCAGTTCGCCCCCGCCGAGATTGCCGGTAAGACTGCCGCTGACATTCCGTGCGGCCGGCGCGCCGTGGTAGGCGTCGAAGCCGACTTGATCGAGGTTGGCGGCGAAGCTGAATTTGCTGTCGTCGGTGGCGTTCGGCCGGAAATCCAGCAGCACGTTACGCAGACCGCCGGTTACTTTCAGGCGCTCGACCACGGTGGCGACGCCTTGGGGCAAAGGTCCGAGGGCATTGAGCAAAGGGGTGATCGGCGTCAGGTCGAGCCGGTCAGCCTGCAGATGCCAGAGTTCTTCGTTCTTGTCGGTGGCGGCAGTCTGTTTAATCTGGACATGGGATTCCCAGCGGGTTTCGCCGAAATTCATCGCCAGCGAATCAAGCGTGACAATGGCTCCCTCGGAACCGCGCTGGAAATAGCCATTGAGCGCCAGATTGTTGATCTGGATCGGCTTGCGTTCAGCGTAGGCGCCGGTCAGTTGCGGCGCATTGAGACGGACCGCAGCACTCTGCAACGCCCCCTCGCGCCAGTTGACCCACAGCTCGCCACCGGCCTTGATCTCGGAGAAATTCCATTGTTGGGTCAGGCGCTCAGGCAGCCACTTCGACCAGTCGCTCTGCGGCAGGCTGGCATAACCGTCCACTTCGCTGTTCTGCCACTGATTCGGACGAAGTCGCGTGCGCAGGCTCAGCGCCACAGGCTGACCGTCGGGCAGGGTCAGGCGCGCATCGAGGCGTTGGCGGCTGGACCCGGTCTTCAGATTGAGGCCGACATAAGTGAGGGTCAGCGGCGCCTGCTCCAGCGGCTGCAACGTCACCTGACTGTCGAGCACCGACAGTTGCTGAATCATTTGCATGCGGTTGAACAGTTGCTCGGGATCCATGGGCTGATCCTGCTGCACCGGCAAGCCTTCCAGCGCCCACTTTCCGTCTTCGCCTTCCTTGAGGCTGATCTTCAGACCGTTGAGTTCAAGATGGGCGATGCGTACTTCCCGGGCGAGCAAACTGGCCCAAAGATCCGGCACCGCGCGCACCCGATCCAGGCGCAGGGCATTGGCGCCGCTGCCGACCATCACGTCGTGGGCCAGCAGGATCGGGGCAAACCCGCTCCAGTTGCCTTCCAGCTCGCCGATCTGCAGCGGCATGCCCAATGCGGCACTGGCCTTGTCTTCGATATCGGTGCGGTATTCGGCCACCAGTGGCGTGAGTTCCCGGCCGAGACTGACGTACAACGCCATCAATACCAGAACCAACGCGCACAGGCCCAGACCCCAGCGGGTCAGTGCGGCCAAAATGCGTGTCAGACGTTCCATGTCAGTTGGCTCCCATGGCAAAAATACTGCAAAAAGCTGAGGCCAGCCGTTTCAGGAAAAAGGTGATGCAGGGGTTCAGAGCAGCACCACGTCATATTGTTCCTGGGAATACATGGTTTCCACCTGGAAGCGTATGGTGCGCCCGATGAAACCTTCAAGTTCGGCCACGTTACCGGACTCTTCATCGAGCAGCCGGTCGACGACTTTCTGGTTCGCCAGCACCCGATAACCCTCGGCCTGATAGGCCCGGGCTTCGCGCAGGATCTCGCGGAAAATCTCGTAGCAAATGGTTTCCGGAGTTTTCAGCTTGCCCCGGCCCTGACAGCTGCTGCACGGTTCGCACAACACTTGCTCAAGGCTTTCACGGGTGCGCTTGCGCGTCATCTGCACCAGGCCCAACTCGGTAATGCCGATGATGTTGGTCTTGGCGTGATCGCGCTCCAGTTGTTTCTCCAGGGTACGCAGCACCTGACGCTGGTGCTCTTCGTCTTCCATGTCGATGAAGTCGATGATGATGATCCCGCCCAGGTTGCGCAGGCGCATCTGCCGGGCAATCGCGGTCGCGGCTTCGAGGTTGGTCTTGAAGATGGTTTCTTCAAGATTGCGATGACCGACGAACGCCCCGGTGTTCACGTCAATGGTGGTCATGGCTTCCGCCGGATCGATCACCAGATAACCGCCGGACTTCAGCGGAACCTTGCGTTCCAGGGCTTTCTGGATTTCGTCTTCGACGCCATACAGATCGAAAATCGGTCGTTCACCCGGGTAGTGTTCCAGACGATCGGCGATTTCCGGCATCAGTTCGGCGACGAACTGCGTGGTTTTCTGAAACGTTTCCCGGGAGTCGATGCGGATCTTCTCGATCTTCGGGCTGACCAGATCGCGCAGGGTACGCAGCGCCAGGCCTAAGTCTTCGTAGATCACGCTCGGTGCGCCGATGGTCTTGATCTGCTCGTTGATCTGATCCCACAGGCGGCGCAGGTAGCGGATGTCCATGAGGATCTCATCGGCCCCGGCACCTTCGGCGGCGGTACGCAAAATGAAGCCGCCGGCCTCCTTGATGCCTTCTTTGGCCACGCAGTCGCTGACCACCTGTTTGAGGCGTTCGCGCTCGGCTTCGTCTTCGATCTTCAGAGAAATGCCGACGTGGGCGGTGCGCGGCATGTACACCAGATAGCGCGACGGGATCGACAATTGCGTTGTCAATCGCGCACCTTTGGAACCGATCGGGTCCTTGGTGACTTGCACCACCAGGCTCTGCCCTTCGTGTACAAGCGCACTGATGCTTTCCACCGCAGGACCTTCGCGCAGGGAAATTTCCGAGGCATGAATGAAGGCTGCGCGATCCAGGCCGATGTCGACGAATGCCGCCTGCATGCCCGGCAGGACCCGCACCACCTTGCCTTTATAGATGTTGCCGACGATCCCGCGTTTTTGCGTACGCTCGACGTGCACTTCTTGCAGCACACCGTTTTCGACCACCGCCACGCGCGATTCCATCGGCGTGATGTTGATCAGAATCTCTTCACTCATGGCAGGGTCTCGTTCAGGCATGTTCACGATAATGGCTGCATCTTGTCCGTTCGACGCTCATTGCGCGTTCAGGGTTTGCCAACAGGGTATGCCGAAATGGCCAAGCAGTTCTGCGCTTTCGCACACCGGCAAGCCGACGACCGCCGAGTAACTGCCGTTGAGGCCGGCGACGAACACCGCACCGAGCCCCTGAATGCCGTAGCCACCCGCCTTGTCCCGGGGCTCGCCGCTGGCCCAGTAGGCGGCGGCTTCTTCGCGGCTGATCGAGCGGAACCGCACCCGACTGCGCACCACCCGCGACTCGCAGCGCTCGCCGTCGAGCACGGCAATCGCCGTCAGCACTTCATGCTCCTTGCCGGACAACATCATCAGCATGGCGCATGCATCGGCTTCGTCCACCGGTTTGCCAAGAATTTTGCCGTCCAGCACCACGGCGGTGTCGGCGCCCAGTACGCAAAACGCGACGTCGCAGACGACGGTGCGCCGTCCGGCCTCTGCCTTGCCGCGCGCCAGGCGCTCGACGTAGGCCGATGGGGGTTCATTGGCGAGAGGGGTTTCATCGATATCCGCGCTGATGGCGGTAAACGGGATGCCGATCTGCGTGAGCAACTCACGCCGACGCGGCGATCCTGAGGCGAGGTAAAGCGGCTTCATCCAAACATCTCCCTGTTGAGTGCCCTGCCTCATGGCACCGGTGGGGGCCCATGCCTGACCGAATCAGTTGATTTTGTAGCGCCGGCGCAACCCACGCAAAGCGAAGCTGACCCATGGCCAGAGCAAGGCACTGACCAGTGCCGGCAGGACCAGTGCGAGGGTCGGCTGACGGTTGCCGGTCAAGGCACTGAGCCAGAGTTGTACGAGCTGGGCGAGGCCGAAGATCACCAGAATCACCAGGCTCTGCTGCCACATCGGGAACATTCGCAGGCGTTGTTGCAACGACAGCACCAGGAACGTGATCAATGTCAGGATCAAGGCATTCTGACCGAGCAGATCGCCTTGCAGCACGTCTTCGGCCAGCCCCAGGCAGAAAGCCGTGACCATGCCGACCGTATGCGGCAGGTACAAAGCCCAGAAGGCCAGGAGCAAGGCCAGCCACAGCGGGCGCAGGATTTCCATGAAAATCGGCAATGGCGACACGCTGAGCAGTATGCCGACGATAAACGTCAGCCAGACGATCCAGCCGTTACGCGATGCGGTAGCTCCGACCATTATTCTTGCCTCCCGGTGGTCGCCGGCGCAGTGACAGGCGGTTTGGCTGCTGGTCGAGCAGCGGGCTGATTCGCCGGTGGCTTGTTGACCGCGGGTGTGGCTGCAGGCGGTTTGCTCGCAGCGGGTTTGGCCGGCGTGGTGTCGGCGGCAGGCGTAGCCGGCGCTGTCGTCGTGGCAGGGGTTGCGGCTGCGGCTGCGGCAGGCGGGGTGACGATTTTCGGCACCGTGGCCGGAACCACCGGACCGCCACCAAAGGCATCGAGGTTTTCCTGAGCCTGCGCGGCATCGTTGGCACGTTCTTCGGCGGTGCGGTTGTCACTGAATACCAGCAGAAGGTAACGGCTGCGGTTCAATGCGGCGGTCGGCACGGCGCGAACAATGGCGAATGGTTGGCCGGAATCGTGGATCACTTCCTTGACCGTCGCCACCGGATAACCGGCCGGGAAACGCTGACCGAGGCCCGAACTGACCAGCAGATCACCTTCCTTGATATCGGCGGTGTCCGCTACGTGACGCAGTTCCAGACGCTCAGGGTTACCGGTCCCACTGGCAATCGCCCGCAGACCGTTACGGTTCACCTGCACAGGAATGCTGTGGGTCGAGTCGGTCAGCAGCAACACACGGGAGGTGTACGGCATCAGTTCGACCACCTGCCCCATCAGGCCGCGAGCATCGAGCACCGGCTGACCGAGCACCACGCCATCACGCTCGCCTTTGTTGATGATGATGCGATGGGTGAAGGGGTTGGGATCCATGCCGATCAGCTCGGCCACTTCGACCTTCTCGTTGACCAGCGCGGAGGAATTGAGCAACTCGCGCAGACGGACGTTCTGCTCGGTGAGGGCGGCAAGCTTCTGCATGCGACCCTGCAACAGCAGGTTCTCCGACTTGAGTTTTTCATTTTCGGCGACGAGCTCGGTGCGACTGCCGAACTGGCTGGCGATACCTTCCCACAACCGTCCGGGCAGGTCAGTAATCCAGTAGGCGTCCATCAGCACCAGCGAGGCCTGGCTGCGTACGGGTTTAAGCAGGCTGAAGCGCGCGTCAACGACCATCAGCGCGACCGACAGTACGGCCAGCACCAACAAGCGCACGCCCAGTGAGGGGCCCTTGGCGAAAAGCGGTTTAATAAGCCGCTCCTCCCAGGCAAATGTTCTGTTTATTCATACGGCATCAAACCGGCCTGGATGAAGACTGACAGAAGATAAACGCCAACAGGCAGCACTGCAAAGTGCTGCCTGTGCGCTCACCCACGTATTGCACCCGGCGATTATTCGCTGGAGAGCAGGTCCATGGTGTGCTTGTCCATCATTTCCAGTGCACGGCCACCGCCGCGAGCAACGCAGGTCAGCGGATCTTCGGCAACGATCACCGGCAGACCGGTTTCCTGGGCCAGCAGCTTGTCGAGGTCACGCAGCAGCGCGCCACCACCGGTCAGCACCAGGCCACGCTCGGCGATGTCGGAAGCCAGTTCCGGCGGCGATTGCTCCAGGGCGCTTTTCACGGCCTGAACGATGGTTGCCAGGGACTCTTGCAGAGCTTCCAGCACTTCGTTGGAGTTCAGGGTGAATGCGCGTGGAACGCCTTCGGCCAGGTTGCGACCGCGAACGTCGACTTCGCGAACTTCACCGCCCGGATAGGCCGTGCCGATTTCCTGCTTGATGCGCTCGGCGGTGGATTCGCCGATCAGGCTGCCGTAGTTGCGGCGCACGTAGGTGATGATCGCTTCGTCGAAGCGATCGCCGCCAACGCGTACGGATTCGGCATAGACCACACCGTTCAGGGAGATCAGCGCGATTTCGGTGGTACCACCACCGATATCCACGACCATCGAGCCGCGAGCTTCTTCAACCGGCAGGCCGGCACCGATCGCAGCGGCCATCGGCTCTTCGATCAGGAACACTTCACGGGCACCGGCACCAAGGGCCGATTCACGGATGGCACGACGCTCAACCTGGGTGGACTTGCATGGAACGCAGATCAGCACACGAGGGCTGGGCTGCAGAAAGCTGTTTTCGTGAACCTTGTTGATAAAGTATTGCAGCATCTTTTCGCAGACGCTGAAGTCGGCGATCACGCCGTCCTTCATCGGACGAATGGCAGCAATGTTGCCCGGCGTACGGCCGAGCATGCGCTTGGCCTCGGTGCCGACAGCGACGACACTTTTCTGGTTACCGTGTGTCCGAATGGCCACAACCGATGGCTCATTCAGGACGATACCGCGCTCGCGCACGTAAATAAGGGTGTTGGCAGTGCCCAGGTCAATGGAAAGATCGCTGGAAAACATGCCACGCAGTTTCTTGAACATGGGAAAGGGACCCTAGGCAACGCGTGGGTAAAAAAGTGCGGCAAACTCTAACAACGACAGGGATTTTGGGCAAGGCGCCAATATGTTAAATTGGCCGCTTTTCTGTGCACCAAGCCCCACAATCGCGGCCTTATGACCGTAGAAGTGCGGTAGTGTTCCGACAATCTAACACACGGACGCCGTCCGTCCTGTTTTCCACTGGAGAAACCCGATGGCGCTAGAACGCTCCGACGTGGAAAAAATCGCTCATCTGGCCAGCCTTGGCCTGAATGACGCCGATCTTCCACACATCACTTCGGCCCTCAACAGCATTCTCGGGCTGGTTGACGAAATGCAGGCGGTCAATACCGACGGTATCGAGCCGCTGGCCCACCCGCTGGAAGCCAGTCAGCGCCTGCGCGCCGACGTCGTGACCGAAAGCAATAACCGCGAGGCTTATCAGTCCATCGCACCAGCGGTCGAAAACGGCCTGTACCTGGTTCCGAAAGTCATCGACTAAAGGGAAAGAGCCTGCAATGCATCAATTGACTCTGGCCGAGATCGCCCGCGGTCTCGCCGATAAAAAGTTTTCCTCCGAAGAGCTGACCAAAGTCCTGCTGGCACGCATTACCCAGCTCGACCCGCAGCTCAACAGTTTCATCAGCCTCACCGAAGAGCTGGCCCTCGAGCAGGCGAAAGCCGCCGACGTGCGCCGGGCCAATGGTGAGAGCGGCACCCTGCTCGGCGCGCCGATCGCCCATAAAGACCTGTTCTGCACCCAGGGCATCCGCACCAGCTGCGGCTCGAAGATGCTCGACAACTTCAAGGCCCCGTACGACGCCACCGTGGTGTCGAAGCTGGCCGCCGCCGGCACCGTGACCCTGGGCAAGACCAACATGGACGAATTCGCCATGGGTTCGGCCAACGAGTCGAGCTGGTACGGCGCGGTGAAAAACCCGTGGAACCTGGAACACGTGCCGGGCGGTTCGTCCGGCGGTTCGGCTGCCGCGGTTGCCGCTCGTCTGTTGCCTGCCGCAACGGCCACCGACACCGGCGGTTCGATCCGTCAGCCAGCTGCATTCACCAACCTCACCGGCCTGAAACCGACCTATGGTCGTGTTTCGCGCTGGGGCATGATCGCTTACGCCTCCAGCCTCGATCAGGGCGGCCCTCTGGCGCGCACTGCCGAAGACTGCGCGATTTTGTTGCAAGGTATGGCCGGGTTCGATCCGAACGACTCCACCAGCATCGATGAGCCAGTGCCGGACTACGCCGCTGGCCTGAATGGTTCGCTGCAAGGCCTGCGCATCGGTGTGCCGAAGGAGTACTTCGGTGCAGGTCTCGACCCGCGCATCGCCGACCTGATCCAGAACAGCATCAAAGAGCTGCAGAAGCTCGGTGCCGTGATCAAGGAAATCAGCCTGCCGAACATGCAGCACGCGATCCCTGCGTACTACGTGATCGCCCCGGCAGAAGCCTCCTCCAACCTGTCGCGTTTCGACGGCGTGCGCTTCGGCCACCGCTGCGCAGACCCGAAGAACCTGGAAGACCTGTACAAGCGCTCCCGTGGCGAAGGTTTCGGGCCTGAAGTACAGCGCCGGATCATGGTCGGTGCCTACGCGCTGTCCGCCGGTTACTACGACGCCTACTACCTGAAAGCGCAGAAGATCCGTCGCCTGGTGAAGAACGACTTCATGACTGCCTTTAATGAAGTCGACATCATCCTCGGCCCGACCACGCCAAACCCGGCCTGGAAACTCGGTGCCAAGAACAGCGACCCGGTCGCTGCCTACCTGGAAGACGTCTACACCATCACCGCCAACCTCGCGGGCCTGCCGGGCCTGTCGATGCCGGCCGGTTTCGTCGACGGTCTGCCGGTCGGCGTGCAACTGCTCGCTCCGTATTTCCAGGAAGGCCGCTTGCTCAACGTTGCGCACCAGTATCAGTTGAACACTGACTGGCACACTCGCACCCCAACCGGCTTCTGAGGAGACACACATGCAATGGGAAGTCGTGATCGGGCTGGAGATTCACACCCAGCTCACCACCCGGTCGAAAATCTTTTCCGGTAGTTCCACCCAGTTCGGTTCCGAGCCGAACACCCAGGCCAGCCTGATCGACCTGGGCATGCCCGGCGTGCTGCCGGTGCTCAACCAGGAAGCGGTGCGCATGGCGGTGATGTTCGGTCTGGCGATTGACGCCGAGATCGGCCAGCACAACGTGTTCGCCCGTAAAAACTACTTCTACCCGGATCTGCCGAAGGGCTACCAGATCAGCCAGATGGAGTTGCCGATCGTCGGCAAGGGCCACCTGGACATCGCCCTGGAAGACGGCACGGTCAAACGTGTCGGCATCACCCGCGCGCACCTGGAAGAAGACGCCGGCAAGAGCCTGCACGAAGAATTCAGCGGTGCCACCGGCATCGACCTGAACCGTGCCGGCACGCCGCTGCTGGAAATCGTGTCCGAGCCTGACATGCGCAGCGCCAAGGAAGCGGTGGCCTACGTCAAGGCGATCCACGCGCTGGTGCGTTACCTGGGCATCTGCGACGGCAACATGGCCGAGGGCTCGCTGCGTTGCGACTGCAACGTGTCGGTACGTCCGAAAGGCCAGGTCGAGTTCGGCACCCGCTGCGAGATCAAGAACGTCAACTCGTTCCGCTTCATCGAGAAAGCGATCAACTCCGAGATCCAGCGTCAGATCGACCTGATCGAAGACGGCGGCAAAGTGATCCAGCAGACCCGTCTGTACGATCCGAACAAGGACGAAACCCGTCCGATGCGCAGCAAAGAGGAAGCCAACGACTACCGTTACTTCCCCGATCCGGACCTGCTGCCGGTGGTCATCGAGGACTCGTTCCTCAACGACGTGCGCGCCACTCTGCCGGAGCTGCCACCGCAGAAACGCGAGCGCTTCCAGAGTGCCTTCGGTCTGTCGGCCTACGACGCCAACGTGTTGGCCACCAGCCGTGAGCAGGCGGACTACTTCGAGAAAGTCGCGAGCATCGGCGGCGACGCCAAACTGGCGGCGAACTGGGTGATGGTCGAGTTGGGCAGCCTGCTCAACAAGCAGAACCTGGACATCGAGGATTCACCGGTTTCCGCCGAGCAACTGGGCGGCATGCTGCAGCGCATCAAGGACAACACCATCTCCGGCAAGATCGCCAAGGTGGTGTTCGAAGCGATGGCCAACGGCGAAGGCAGCGCAGACGAGATCATCGAAAAGCGCGGCCTGAAGCAGGTTACCGACACCGGCGCGATCTCGGCGGTGCTGGACGAAATGCTCGCGGCCAACGCCGAGCAGGTCGAACAATACCGCGCGGCAGACGAAGCCAAGCGCGGCAAGATGTTCGGCTTCTTCGTCGGTCAGGCCATGAAAGCCTCCAAAGGCAAGGCCAACCCGCAGCAAGTGAACGAACTGCTGAAAAGCAAGCTCGAAGGCTGACGATGGCCCCGCGCCTGAGGATCGTTCCCACGCTCTGCGTGGGAATGCCGCCTCGGACGCTCCGCGTCCATTGCGGTGTGACGCAGAGCGTCACGGGGTGCATTCCCACGCCGGAGCGTGGGAACGATCACTTGGGAGCTTATGAATGAAACGTCTGCTCGGCGCCTGCGCCCTGCTCTCTTTGCTGGCCGGTTGCGCCAGCACCGACATCATCGACCCGCACGGTTACGACCAGACCGGCGTCGCCTCCTATTACGGAGCCAAACACCACGGTAAACGTACCGCCAGCGGCGAAGCGTTCAACCAGAATTCCCTGACCGCCGCCCACCGCCAGTTGCCGTTCGGCACTCGGGTGAAGGTCACCAACCTGAAAAACGATGAATCCGTCGTGGTCCGCATCAACGACCGTGGCCCGCACACCCGCGGCCGCCTGATCGATGTTTCACGTGCGGCGGCCGAACAGCTCGGTATGCTGCGCAGTGGAACCGCCCGGGTTCGGGTGCAGGCCCTCGACGACTGATGGAGCGTCCACCATTTTCGGACTGACCGACTTGCCGCTGATCAGCGTGATCGAATTGCTCAGCGGGCTGTTCCTGCTGATCGCCGGCGCCGAGCTGATGGTGCGCGCCGCCGTGCGCCTGGCCGCGCGCCTGCATGTACGACCACTGATCATCGGCCTGACCATCGTCGCCCTCGGCAGCAGCGCCCCGCAAATGGCCGTCAGCCTGCAAGCCGTGCAGGCGCACACGCCGGACATCGCCGTCAGCAGCGTGATCGGCAGCAGCATTTTCAACATTCTTGTCACCCTCGGCCTGTCAGCGCTGATCATTCCGCTGCGGGTGTCGCGGCAACTGGTGCGCCTCGATATCCCGTTGATGATCGGCGCCAGCCTGCTGGTATTCGTACTGGCGTGGAATGAAGAACTCGGGCGCTTCGACGGCATTCTGTTGCTCGGTGCCCTGGCGCTTTACCTCGGATTGTTGCTGCGCCAGTCGCGGCACTCGACCCGCCCGCATTCCGATCAACCCCACGATCCGCAAGCCCCGTGGTTCACCAGCCTGCTGATGATTGTCGGCGGCCTGGGCATGCTGGTGTTCGCCGGACACTTGCTGCTGGGGGCGGCCGTGGTCGTCGCCACTGACCTGGGATTCTCCGAACGGGTGATTGGTCTGACCGTGGTCGCGGTCGGCACTTCGCTGCCGGAACTCGCCACCTCGCTGATCGCCGCGCTGCGCGGTCAGCGGGACATCGCCGTGGGCAACGTGATTGGTGCCAACCTGTTCAACCTGCTTGGGGTGCTGGGCCTCACCGCTTTGATCGCGCCAACACCGCTGTCGGTCTCGCCCAATGCGCTGGATTTCGACCTGCCGGTAATGCTCGGCGTCGCGTTGCTATGCCTGCCGGTGTTCTATTCCGGCTACCGCGTAACCCGCGCCGAAGGTCTGCTGCTGCTGGGTTTGTATCTTGCGTACGGGCTGCACGTGGTGTCGTTCACCACCGGCATGCCACTGGCCGGCAAGCTCGAGCGATTGATGCTGTTTTATGTGCTGCCGACGCTGCTGGCGTTTCTGTTTTTCACGTCCGTGCGCGCCTGGCGCCGCCAACACCACAAGAGGGATGTGCCATGACCGAATCGAAGAAATCCGGGGTTGAAGTCCGCCGCCAGGTAATGGGCGACGCGTTTGTCGATCGCGCGCTGGGAAACGCCACCGAGTTCACTCAACCCTTGCAGGACTTCGTCAACGAACACGCCTGGGGCGGCGTGTGGAATCGCGAAGGTCTGCCGCTGAAAACCCGCAGCCTGATCACCCTCGCCGCGCTGACCGCATTGAAGTGCCCGCAGGAATTGAAGGGCCACGTGCGCGGCGCGTTGAACAATGGCTGCACGGTCGATGAGATCCGTGAAGCGCTGCTGCATTGCGCGGTGTACGCCGGCGTGCCGGCGGCGATTGATGCGTTTCGTGCGGCGCAGGAAGTGATCGACAGTTACCAGAAGCCCGAGTAACCGCCGGCCTCAGATCCACCCGCCCCACTGCAAAAAGAAAATCCCGATGTTGGTGGTGATCGCCGCCATCAGCGTGGTGAGCACGATGATCGCCGCCGCCAGTTCATGGTTGCCCTGGGCCGCACGGGCCATGACAAAACTGGCGGCGGCAGTCGGGCTGCCGAAATACAGAAACAGAATCCCGAGCTCCGCCCCGCGAAAACCCCACAGCCATGCACCCAGCGTGGCGATCACCGGCAGGCCGACCATTTTGACCAGACTCGAACTGAGCGCCATGTTGCCGCTCTTGCGCAGCGCCGCCAGCGACAGCGTGCCGCCAATGCAGATCAGCGCCAGCGGCAGCGTGGTCTGCGCCAGGTACTGGCCGGAGGTTTCCAGCCAGCCCGGCAGACCGATCTTGAAATAAGCGAACGGCGCCGCCGCGATCACGCTGATGATCAACGGATTGCTGACCACGCTTTTGCAGATGCTCCACGGGTCCGACTTGATCACCGGGCTGTAGACCGCCAGCACGATGGTCGACAGGGTGTTGTAGAACAGGATCACCAGCGCCGCGAGAATCGCTCCGAGGGAAATTCCGTAGTCGCCATACATGCTCGCCGCCAGCGCCAGGCCGATCACCCCGTTGTTGCCGCGAAACGCGCCTTGGGTGTAGATGCCACGATCTTCACGCGGACAACGGAAAATCGCCCAGCCCCAGGCCACGGCAAAACTGACCAGCGTGGCGAGGGCGAAATAGATCAGCAGCGCCGGTTGCAGCGCGGCGTGCAGGTCGGCGTGCAGGATGCCGAGAAACAGCAGCGCCGGCATGGTGACGTTGAACACCAGCGACGAAGCGGTGTGGATAAAGTTGTCGTTGATCCAGTCGATGCGCTTGAGCAGCACACCGAGAAACAGCATGGCAAACACCGGCGCGGTGATGTTCAGGGTTTCGAGGAAGATTGCCAGCATGCCGGGGAGCCTTGGAGGTGAGCGTCGTTAGGGCGCTAATGATAAGCCACTTTCACCCTGATCGTTCCCACGCTCTGCGTGGTAACGTCTCCTGTGACGCTCCGCGTCACGCTGTTGGGACGCGGAGCGTCCCGGGCTGCATTCCCACGCGGAGCGTGGGAACGATCCACACCCCTCAAACAGATCAAGTAATCGGCGCCGGATTGAACAACGTAATGTCGTTATGCAGCTTGTGCTTCTCCGCCCACGTCTGCTGCTTGCCGCTCGCCACATCCAGGTAGTAGTGGAACAACTCCCAGCCCAACTCCTCGATGGACGCGCGTCCGGTAGCAATCCGCCCGGCATCGATATCGATCAGATCCGGCCAACGCTGCGCCAGCTCCGTACGGGTCGAAACCTTCACCACCGGCGCCATGGCCAGACCATAAGGCGTGCCACGCCCGGTAGTGAACACATGCAGATTCATCCCCGCCGCCAGTTGCAAGGTGCCGCAGACAAAATCGCTCGCCGGCGTCGCACAGAAAATCAGGCCCTTCTGCTTGAAGCGCTCCCCAGGGCCGAGCACACCGCTGATCGCGCTGCTGCCGGACTTCACGATCGAGCCCAGCGACTTTTCGACGATGTTCGACAACCCGCCCTTCTTGTTGCCCGGGGTGGTGTTGGCGCTGCGATCCGCTTCACCCTTGGCCAGGTAACGGTCGTACCAGTCCATTTCGCGCACCAGTTCCTCGGCAACGGTTTTGCTCTGCGCCCGTGAGGTCAGCAGGTAGATCGCATCGCGCACTTCGGTGACTTCGGAAAACATCACCGTCGCGCCCGCCCGCAGCAGCAAGTCCGAGGCGTAACCCAGCGCGGGGTTGGCGGTAATGCCGGAAAACGCATCACTGCCGCCGCACTGCATGCCGAGAATCAACTCAGACGCCGGCACGGTTTCCCGGCGGCGCTGGTCGAGTTTCTTCAAGCGGACTTCGGCCAGTTCCATGATCTGCTCGATCATCTCGGTGAAGCCGTGACTGGAATCCTGCAAGCGATACAGCCACGGCTCGCTCAGATCCACCGACGCATCGTCCTCGTGCATCACCTGCCCGGCCTGCAATTTCTCGCATCCCAGGCTGATCACCAGCGCTTCGCCACCGAGATTCGGGTTGCGCGCCAGATTGCGCACGGTGCGGATCGGGATGTAGGCGTCGGTGGCCGTGATGGCCACGCCGCAACCATAACTGTGGGTCAGCGCCACCACGTCATCAACGTGCGGGTACTTGGGCAACAGTTCGTCCTTGATGCGTTTTACCGCGTGATCCAGCACCCCGGTGACGCATTGCACGGTGGTGGTGATCCCGAGGATGTTGCGCGTGCCGACGGTACCGTCGGCGTTGCGATAACCCTCGAACGTGAAGCCTTCCAGCGGTGCCTGGGCGGCCGGCACATCGGTGGACAGCGGCAGGCTGTCCAGCGGTGGCGCGGTCGGCATGCGCAGTTGATCTTCCTTGACCCAACTGCCACGGGGAATCGGCTGCAACGCGTAGCCAATGATCTGGCCGTAGCGAATCACCGTGCCACCCTCGGGGATATCCACGAGGCTGACCTTGTGACTCTGCGGCACGAAATCCACCGTCACCAGGCCATCGGCAAATGCGGTGCCGGCCGGCACGCCCTGGTCGTTGACCACTACCACTACGTTGTCCCGCTCGTGCAGGCGGATGTAGCGCGGCGAGTCGGAATGTTCAATCAACTGCATGACGCCGCTCCTCAGGAATGCGCTTGAGACAATTTGCCGGTGGCTTCGGAACCGCCTTGGGTTGGCGGCTCTTTAAGGACCACACGTTTGATCGGGCCGACGATCACCAGGTAGCTGAACACCGCCACGAGTGCGTTGGCACCGACGAACACCAGCGCCCATTTGAACGAGCCGGTGGAACTGATGATGTAACCGATGACGATCGGAGTGGTGATCGAGGCGATGTTGCCGAAGGTGTTGAACAGGCCACCGCTCAGACCGGCGATCTGTTTCGGCGAGGTGTCGGACACCACCGCCCAGCCCAGCGCGCCCACGCCTTTGCCGAAGAATGCCAGGGCCATGAAGCCGACCACCATCCATTCAACGTCGACATAGTTGCACGCCACGATGCTGCTCGAAACCAGCAGACCGGCAATGATCGGCGCCTTGCGGGCAAAGGTCAGCGAATGGCCCTTGCGCAGCAGGTAATCGGAAATTACGCCGCCGAGCACGCCACCGATAAAACCGCAGATCGCCGGCAACGAGGCGATGAAACCGGCCTTGAGGATGGTCATGCCGCGTTCCTGCACCAGGTACACCGGGAACCAGGTCAGGAAGAAATAGGTGATGCCGTTGATGCAGTACTGGCCCAGATAAACGCCGAGCATCATGCGATTGGTCAGCAACTGGCGGATGTAATCCCACTTCGGACCGTCAGCCTTTTTGCCTTGTTTCTGGTCCATGTCGACCATGCCGCCGTTGTCGGCGATGAACTTCACTTCCGCTTCGTTGGCCATCGGGTGTTGGCGCGGGCTGTGGATAACCTTGAGCCAGACCAGCGAGAACACGATGCCGAGCAGGCCCATGACGATGAACACGTGCTCCCAGCCAAAGGAGAACACGATCCAGCCCATCAGTGGCGCGAACAACACGGTGGCAAAGTATTGCGCCGAGTTGAAGATTGCCGAAGCGGTGCCGCGTTCGGCAGTCGGGAACCAGGCCGCGACGATGCGCGCGTTGCCGGGGAACGATGGCGCCTCGGCCAGGCCGACCAAAAAGCGCAGCATGAACAGCGCGACGATGGCCGTGGACATGCCGAACTCACCGACGAAGCCTTGCAGCACGGTGAACAGCGACCAGGTGAAAATGCTCAGGGCATAGACTTTTTTCGAGCCGAAGCGATCGAGCAGCCAGCCGCCGGGAATTTGCCCGGCCACGTAGGCCCAACCGAATGCAGAGAAGATGTAGCCGAGGGTGACCGCGTCGATGCCGAGGTCTTTTTGCAAACTGGAACCGGCGATCGCGATGGTGGCGCGGTCGGCGTAGTTGATCGTGGTCACCAGAAACAGCATGAGCAGGATCAAATAGCGGACGTGAGTCGGCTTGGACGATTGCATGTAGATGTACTCCCACTGATTATTTTTATGCGGGTAAAACATTCTTTGGTCTTGTGCCGCGCAGGGCCTCAGGCGAAGGCCCGGCGCGGGTGCAGCGATTTACGAACCGATGTAGCTGGTCTTCACGACCGTGTAGAACTCTTGCGCATAGCGGCCTTGCTCACGTGAGCCATAGGATGAACCCTTACGGCCACCGAACGGAACGTGGTAATCGACACCGGCGGTCGGCAGGTTGACCATCACCATCCCGGCCTGGGAATGACGCTTGAAGTGGTTGGCGTACTTCAGCGACGTGGTGGCGATACCCGCCGACAGACCGAATTCGGTGTCGTTGGCCATGGCCAGTGCAGCCTCGTAATCGGCCACGCGAACGATGTTGGCCACCGGGCCGAAGATCTCTTCGCGGCTGATGCGCATCGACGCTTCGCTGTCGGCAAACAGGGTCGGCGCAAGGAAGTAACCCTCGGTGTCGCAGGTCACCAGAGCACCGCCGCTGACCAGACGCGCACCTTCGGACTGACCGATGTCGATGTACTTCATGTCCTGTTCAAGCTGCGCTTGCGAAACCACCGGACCGATATCGGTGCCAGCCTTCAGCGCGTGGCCGACCTTGATCGACTTCATGCGCTCGGCCATGGCTTCGACGAACTTGTCGTGAATCCCGGCAGTGACGATCAGTCGGCTCGAAGCCGTGCAACGCTGGCCGGTGGAGTAGAACGCGCTCTGCACCGACAGCTCGACCGCCTGCTTGAGGTCGGCGTCGTCGAGAATGATCTGCGGGTTCTTGCCGCCCATCTCCAACTGAACCTTGGCTTGACGCGACACGCAGTTGACGGCGATCTGACGGCCCACACCGACGGAGCCGGTGAAGCTGATGCCGTCGACTTTCGGGCTGTTGACCAACGCTTCACCGACCACACGACCGCTGCCCATCACCAGGTTGAACACGCCGGCCGGGAAGCCTGCGCGGGAGATGATTTCAGCCAGGGCCCAGGCGCAACCCGGCACCAGATCCGCCGGTTTCAACACCACGCAGTTGCCATAGGCCAGGGCCGGGGCGATTTTCCACGACGGGATGGCAATCGGGAAGTTCCACGGGGTGATCAGGCCGACCACACCCAGGGCTTCGCGGGTGACTTCGACGTTGACGCCCGGACGCACCGACGGCACGTAGTCGCCGGACAGGCGCAGGCACTCGCCAGCGAAGAACTTGAAGATATTGCCGGCGCGGGTTACTTCACCGATGGCTTCCGGCAGGGTCTTGCCCTCTTCCCGGGCCAGCAGGGTGCCGAGCTCTTCGCGGCGGGCGAGGATTTCAGTACCGACTTTGTCCAGCGAATCGTGACGGGCCTGAATGCCCGAGGTCGACCACGCCGGGAACGCGGCGCGCGCGGCGTCGATGGCGGCGTTGACCTGAGCCAGGTCAGCCTTGGCGTAATCGCCGATGGTGTCGCTCAGTTCGGACGGGTTGATGTTCGCCGAGTAATCGTTACCGGCGACCCATTCACCGTTGATGTAGTTGTCATAGCGCTTGGTCACGAATCATTCTCCTGACGCAAAAGGCCGCTGATTGCTCAGCGGCCTTGTTTATAGAGGTGTGTTACTGCGCACCTTGCTTGTCGATCAGCGCAGCGAGCATTTCGTACTCTTCGCCGGTCAGGTCAGTCAGCGGCGCCCGCACCGGGCCTGCGTCATAGCCGGCGATCTTGGCGCCTGCCTTGACGATGCTCACGGCGTAACCGGCCTTGCGGTTGCGGATGTCCAGGTACGGCAGGAAGAAGTCGTCGATGATCTTGCCGACGGTGGCGTGATCTTCGCGGGCAATCGCGTGGTAGAAGTCCATCGCGGTTTTCGGGATGAAGTTGAACACCGCCGACGAGTAGACCGGCACGCCCAGGGCCTTGTAGGCAGCGGCGTAGACTTCGGCGGTCGGCAGACCACCGAGGTAGCTGAAGCGATCGCCGAGGCGACGACGGATCGACACCATCAGTTCGATATCACCCAGACCGTCCTTGTAACCGATCAGGTTCGGGCAGCGCTCGGCCAGACGCTCCAGCAGCGGCGCGGTCAGGCGGCAGACGTTACGGTTGTAGACCACCACGCCGATGTTGACCGATTTGCACACCGCTTCAACGTGGGCGGCAACGCCGTCCTGGCTGGCTTCGGTCAGGTAGTGCGGCAGCAGCAACAAACCTTTGGCGCCCAGGCGCTCGGCTTCCTGAGCGTATTCGATGGCCTGGCGGGTCGAACCACCGACACCGGCGAGGATCGGCACGCTGCTGGCGCAGGTGTCGACGGCAGTCTTGATGATTTCCGAATATTCGCTGGCGGCCAGGGAGAAGAATTCACCGGTGCCACCGGCGGCGAACAGGGCTGAAGCACCGTACGGGGCCAGCCATTCCAGGCGTTTGATGTAGCCAGCGCGGTTGAAATCGCCCTGGGCATTGAAATCGGTCACCGGGAACGACAGCAGGCCGGCGGAGAGGATGGACTTCAGTTCTTGTGGATTCATTATTCGAACACCCTGGTAGCAACGTTTTTTGTGAGTGGACCGTTCAGCCTTCGCCGAAGTTGTAGGTCATCGTACAACTTAAAATATAACCGTCAACTGCATTTCATCGTTGGAGGGCATTTTTTGTCGGACAGGATTTCTTTTTGACGTAGGAAATTTCTCGACTAGGCTGATTTTAACTGTATATACGTACAGTTAAATACAACTTGCCGACGACATATCAAGGAGAAAGAAATGTCCGGTCTACAAACAAAATGCCCCGAAAAGCCTGCACCGGTCATCGCCCGTTTTGATGACTTGTTTACCCCCGGCGGCATCGCCTTCAATGCCGAGAACCCGCACTTGCTGTTGCACATCGCCGACTCGCACAGCGATGTCGAACCCGCGACCGCCCTGCCCGCTCAAGCCTTGAAAGGCAAGCCGCAACTGCGCTTCGAAGGTGCGGAACACACGGCTATCGGCGATAACACCCGACTGCGCTTCGTTGAAAATGCCGAGCCGCTACTCGCGCAAAACGTGCCCCTGCATCTGCCGAACGGATTGGCGCTGACCTACGGCCAGGTGCTGGCGCTGGGCGGTGATTTCTATGGAATCGTCGACCGTCCGATCAATGAAGGGTCGACTTCGGCTGATCGCCTTCAGCGCTTCACGGCGGCCTTCGACACTCTCGCCACGCTGTCGGCCTCGAAGATCGAGGCGACGCAAATTCTCGCAATCATGCAAAAGGAGATCGACGCGGTTAAACAGGCCATCAAGGATGGCAAGCAACCTCATGAGGCCTACGACGCGTTAGGAGATACGTTGTCGGAAGAGTGGAACAAAATCACCGGCGGCGGGAGTTTTGTCTCGGCCCTGTTCCCGCTCGGTCGCTATCTGAAACTGGCAGCGAACAACGCCGACCACTTCGGCGAATGGGCTCGCCAGGCCTACATCGCCGGGCACACCGCCGCCCTGCAAACCGCCGCTGCCGCCCACGCCAGTCAGGACGAACTGCAACTGGAACGGGCCTACGCGATGAACGCATTCGCCGACCACTACCTCACCGATCTGTTCTCTTCCGGGCATTTGCGAGTGCCGCGCAAAGCCATGGCCGCAGCGGTGACACCGAGCGATCTGGGCTCGCTCATCACACGTTTCATGCACGACGAAGACAGCAAGTTCGGCCTCAAGGTACGCAACGGACATGGCGAGCAATGGCGGGCATTCGGTGACAAGCGCTACTTCGACGCCACGGACGCTGACAACCGCAATCAGGTGAATCGGGCGGTACAGGATTCGGCGGACGAGGTGTACGCCGCGTATTCAAGCGGCAACGTGCCGACCACCTTCAACGCGCTGCAACGGTTGCCGGATCTGACGGCCGTGCTGGACCCGGCCAACAACTTCTCGCCACTGTTCCGCGTCGAGGGCAACAAAGTCCTGCGGCGCAAGGACGTCAACAACCTCAACGACACCGCCACCGTCGACGACTGGTGGGGCTGGAGCACTTACCTGCTGCTCAAGGACTATCACCCAACGGGCAACACGAATTAAGGAGCGATTCGATGACCATCAAATTGAAACTGGAACTGGCCTCGGGCCAATCGATGGAAGGTGCGCCGCTGCAATTGCTGCGCGATGGCGTGGCCATCGCCCGGGCGTCGGTGGATGCTCATGGCCAGGCGACGTTCGACGTCCGGCCCGGCCCCGGCAAACTCGCAGTCAGGTTGGATCGTTCGACTCTGCCCCAGAGCTGAAATGCCCGGACAAGATTGCCCCGGCGCGCCTCACCGACTCGCCGGGTAAAGTGCGACGACTGCCGCGAAGGATCGCGGCAGATCTTTCAAGGAGAGCGAAACATGACGTTTGCCGCTGCACACCTTCCGCAATTCCCCGACCACGCCAGCGACTCGATCATTCTGCGGTTATCAACTCTGGATGATGACTTGATCGTCCGTGTACCCGATGGCCAGAACACACCGCCGAACTGGGATGTGTACCCGATCCTCGGCGATGACCCGGAAGAGTCTGAATGGCAGGGTTTGGCGGAGCCGACCGGCGTCTGGGATGACACACTGGATGACATGGTCGGCCTGACCGGGATCGAACTGAGCATCCCGAGATTCGAGCTGGAAAAGTACCTGAACAGCACCGTTGAACTGCGCTACAAGTTCGCTGATGAGGCCGGTCTCGAGCCTTGTTCGGAGCCGCTGAAACTGTACATCGAGTCCTGATCCTGCTCTTTCGAGTCCTTCCAAGACCGAGCCCACTACTACCGTTCATCGCAACTGTCATTTCTGACAGGTGCGAACGCTTGGCAGGTTCGGGCTTACTGACTTGGGAGTTAACGAACCGGCTCCGTCGACGCAACACCATGGTTTGCGTTCTTACAACGGTTCAAATGGATGTGAAAAAGGAGTTTGATCATGACTGCACAAGTCAAAGCCTTGGTGGCACCTATTCTCAAGGAAGCCGAGAACGGTGTGCTCTTCCTTAGCAAACTCAAAGGAGACGCTCACGGTGATGTACCGCCTTACCAGCAGGCCGTCGCTGGCGACGTGATTACCATGAAAGTAGAGACCTCGACCGGTAACAAATGGGAAGCAAGACATACCCTGACCGCAGCCGAGGTGGGAAAGTCAGTGATCTTCGCCATCCCCAAAGATGTCTTTGAGAAAAAACTTGTTCCCGGTGCGAGGGCCGAACTGCATTACACCGTCACCATAAACAACGGTAATGCTTCGTCATCCCCATTGCTGACAGTTCAACTCGAACGATAAGCAACAATCACCCCTGCGCCTGTGCCTCTTCATGAGCCTGGCGCAGTCTTTCCCGGCTGTTGGTCAAATGGAGGCGCATGGCCGCACGGGCGGCATCGGAATCCTGACGGGCGATGGCGTCGTAGATTTCCTCGTGCTCGCGACTCAGGCGACTCATGTAGTGCTGCTGATCGTCATGGGCCAGGCGCGCCGAATTCAGCCGCGTGCGCGGAATGATGCTGGTGCCCAGGTGGGTCATGATGTCGGTGAAATAGCGGTTGCCGGTGGACAGCGCGATTTGCAGATGGAACTGGAAGTCCGACGCCACTGCATCGCTGGCGTGGGCCACGCTGTCATTCAGCGCATCAAGGGCCGCGCGCATCGCAGCAAGTTGCTCGGTGCTGCGGCGCTGCGCGGCAAGGCCGGCGGATTCGACTTCGAGGCTGATACGCAATTCGAGAATGGCCAACACGTCACGCAGGGTGACCACGGTGGCCGGGTCGATCCGGAACCCGCTTGGGCTCGGGGTGTCGAGCACGAAGGTGCCGATGCCATGACGGGTTTCCACCTGCCCCGCCGCCTGCAAACGGGAAATCGCCTCGCGCACCACGGTGCGGCTGACGCCATGGGCCTCCATGATCGCCGACTCGGTCGGCAACTTGTCGCCGCGCTTGAGCAGACCGTCGCGGATCTGCTCGGTCAGCACCGTCACCAGTTCCTGAGCCAGGCTGCGGCGCTTGCGAGGGAGTCGCGGGGTGTCGATCAGGTTTTCCATGGTCTGCATCTTGTCTCGAAAATTCGGCTTGTGGGCATCATAGCTCAAGCGGGTTGTACGATCACTTTCCGTTTCCACACAAACCCTGTGGGAGGCGGCAAGCCAGCCCTCACAGGGTTTGTGTGGACATATCAGGCGGTCACGTTCTGCTCAACCAGGTGACCACTGTCGATCCGCACATGCCGTGGATGGAAGCGCTTGAGGCTGCTGCGATGGCCGACGCTGACGATGCTCAGGCCGGGCAACTGATCGATCAGCGCCTGATACAGCGTGGCTTCATCCTCTTCATCCATTGCCGACGTTGCTTCGTCCATGTACAGCCATTGCGGCGCATAGAGCAGCGCGCGGGCGAAGGCCAGACGTTGCTGTTCACCCGGCGAGAGCATGCGCTGCCAGTGATTGGCCTCGTCCAGTCGAGCCACCAGATGCGGCAAGCGGCAGGTCTCCAGCACTTGTGCATAACGTTCTGGCGCGTAAGTGTCGCCCGGTTGTGGATAGCTCAAGGCGTCGCGCAGGGTGCCGATCGGCAGATACGGTTTTTGCGGCAGGAACAGATAACGCGAAGCCGGCAGGCGAATGCTGCCGTGCCCGGCCGGCCACAAATGGCCCATCGCCCGCAGCAGCGTGGATTTACCGCTGCCGGAACGACCGCTGAGCATCACCCGATCGCCCTGCTCCACGGTCATGTCGGCGCTGGTCAGTAGATGACGACCGTCGGCCAGATCGAGGCCGAGGTTATGAACCTTCAGCTCATCACCCTGATTCTGCACGTCGATGGCTGGCGCACGTTCTTCGTTGTCGGCCATGGCCTGGCGGAAGCTCAGCAGACGATCACAGGTGGCGCGCCACGCGGCGAGATCCGCATAGGCATTGATGAACCAACTGAAGTTCTCCTGCACGTTGCCGAACGCCGAGTTGATCTGCATCAGCTCACCCAGTTCGATCTTGCCGGTCAGGTAACGCGGGGCCGCGACGATGAACGGGAAGATGATTGCGATCTGGCCGTAACCCGAGGTGAAGAACGTCAGGCGCTTGGACACCCGCATGATGTCCCAGAAGTTGTGCCAGACCAGACCGAAGCGATTGCTCAGACGGCGATTCTCGTTCGGCTCACCGTTGTACAGCGCAATGCTCTCGGCGTTCTCACGTACGCGGACCATGGAGAAACGCAGGTCAGCTTCGAAGCGTTGTTGTTGATTGTTCAGGCCGATCAGGCGTCGACCGATCAGGTGCGTCAGCCAACTGCCGACCGCCGCATACAGCAGCGCACACCAGAACATGTAGCCGGGAATCTCGATACCAAACACTTCGATGCTGCCGGACACGCCCCACAAAATGATCGAGAACGACACCAGGCTGACCACCGTGCGGATCAGGCCCAACGCGAGATTCAAGGTGTTGGTGGTAAAGGTATTGAGGTCTTCGGAAATCCGCTGGTCAGGGTTGTCGGTGTAGCCGCCCTGCTCCAGCTGGTAATAGTTCTTGTGCCCGAGCCAGCGTTTGAAATGGTTCTCGGTGAGCCATGCCCGCCAACGGATGGTCAGCATCTGCGTCAGGTACAGGCGATACACCGCGCCAAGAATCGCCACGGCCGCGATGCCGCAGAAATACAGGATCAACTGCCAGAACGCCGCCTCATCCTTCTTCTGCAGGGCGTTATAGAAATCCTTGTACCAACTGTTGATCCACACCGAGATCGCCACGCTGAACAACGTCAGCGCAATCACGGCGATCAGCAACGTCCAGGCCTTGCCCTTCTCTTCGCTGCGCCAGTAAGGCGTGGTCATGGCCCACACCTTGCGAAAAAACTGCCCGCGCACAGTATCGTTGACCGCGGAATATTCAGCGTTCTGATTCATGGAAAAGGCTCGATAAAGAAAAGAACAGACACGCACCGATCATAGATGATCGGCGCGCTTTATCGCGAGGGCTGGCGATGGTCGTTCAGCGCAGGTTCAGCGACGAACCGGGCGCTTCTGCAGCTTGCGCTGCAGGGTGCGGCGGTGCATGCCCAGGGCGCGGGCAGTGGCGGAAATGTTGCCTTCGTGCTCGGTCAGCACGCGCTGGATGTGCTCCCACTGCAGGCGATCTACCGACATCGGGTTTTCCGGCACCAGGCTGTCGAGGTCGGCATGCTCGGAGAGCAGCGCTGCCAGCACGTCGTCGGCATCCGCCGGTTTGCACAGGTAATTGCAGGCGCCGCGCTTGATCGCTTCAACCGCCGTGGCGATGCTCGAATAACCGGTGAGGATTACTACGCGCATTTCCGGGTCCAGCTCCAGCAGCTTCGGCAGCAAGACCAGACCGGAGTCGCCGTCCATTTTCAGGTCCAGCGCGGCGTAGTCCGGCAGATCGGCCTGAGCGATGGTCAGGCCTTCTTCGGCAGAACCGGCGGTGCTGACGCGGAAACCGCGGCGGGCCATGGCACGGGCCATCACTCGGGTGAAGGTCGCGTCGTCATCGACCAGCAGCAAATGCGGCAGTTCTTCGCCTTCGACTTGGATTTCGTCACTCATGTTGCTCTCCTCGTGCGCCGTGGGGCAGGCGCAGCTCGGTGAGCGTGCCGCCTTCCTCATGACTATAGAGTTTCACTGAGCCGCCGGCGCGTGTCACGCTGGCCTTGCTCAAAAACAGGCCCAGGCCGAAACCTTTGCCCTTGGTGGTAAAAAACGGTTTGCCGATCTGCTCGGCGATGGCCAGCGGCACACCGGCACCATGATCGCGGATGCTGATGGTCAGGTCTTCGGCGGTCCAGTCCAGGGTCACCTGAAGGTTTTCCGGGCAGGCGTCGGCGGCGTTGTTCAACAGATTCAACAGTGCCTGGGTCAGATCCGGCGGCGGTGCCACACGCGGCAACGGGCCCTGGCCCAGACGCTGGAAGCGATAACTGGCCTCGGGACGCATCAGGTGCCAGCGATTGAGCGCTTCGTCGAGCCACTCGGTAACGTCCTGCATCTCCACCGCCATCCGGCGATTGGCTTCGGCGGCGCGCACCAGTTGCTGCAGGGTCTCCTTGCAGAGTTTCACCTGATCCTTCAGCACCTTCAGATCTTCCTGAAGCATCGGGTCGTGATGATCCTGCTGCATTTCGTTGAGCAACACGCTCATGGTCGCCAACGGCGTTCCCAGCTCATGGGCGGCACCGGCAGCCTGAGTCGCGACGGCCAGCAATTGCTGATCGCGCAGGCCTTCTTCACGGCGGATCGCGCGCAACTCTTCCTGCCGGCGCAGCTCTTCAGCCATGCGCGCGGCGAAGAACGTAATCACTGCCGCCGCCAGCGCGAAGCTCAGCCACATGCCGTAGATCTGCAAGTTCTCCCGGGCCACCGGCAGGGTTTCCAGCGGATAGAAGTGCGTCAGCATCAATGTGTACAAGGCCAGCGCAATACCGGACAGCACCACCGAATAACGCCATGGCAGCGTCACCGCAGCGATGGTCAGCGGCACCAGATAATACGAAACGAACGGGTTGGTCGAACCACCGGAGAAATACAGCAAGGCACTGTGGATAACCAGATCGCAGGCCAGTTGCAGCGCGTACTCGAGTTCGGTCACCGGCCACGAAGTGCGCAGGCGTACGGCGGTGAACACACAGAGCAGAATCGAACAGCCGAGGGTCATCACCAGTTGCACCCACGGCAACGGCAACAGATCCAGCCAGTAGGCCAGGCCCACGGAACCGGCCTGCGCGGCGAGCACCAGGGTGCGGATGAAAGTCAGCCGCCAGAGATTCTGGCGAGTGGCGGAAGTCAGTTGTACGGGGGCGAGCATGAGCTCTCCTGATGAGCGCTCCAGGCGGATCGCACGGAGTATAACCAAGGCGCGGGCTTGAGAGTCGAAAGTGCGGCAAACGACCACACCCAAAAGCAGTTGCAAGTTGCGAGCTTCAAGCTACGAGCAAAAGCTTGCGGCTTGCAGCTTGAATCTCGTCGCTGGCCTTGTCATCTGTATAGAAGTTGTAACTGGGCGAACCGGATCATAAAAGCTAGAGTCTGATGGTTTCACGCAGGCCCCCGAACCATCACCTGCGCCCTCATCAAGGAGCTTTCATGCACACATTTCGCCGCAGCGCCGCCCTTCTCGCCCTGACCGTCGGCAGCATCGCCAGCCTTCCGGCCATGGCCGCCGATGAGCTGCACTACAACCAGATTTCCCTGCGCGCCGAAGTCAGCCAGGAAGTGGCCCGCGACCTGATGATCGTGACCCTCTACACCGAAGAACAGAACACCGACCCGGCCAAACTCGCCGCCGACGTCAGCACCACCATGAACAAGGCCCTCGCCCAGGCGAAGCAGGTCAAAGACATCACCCTGCGCCAGGGCAGCCGCAACAGCTACCCGATCTACGACACCAAGGGCCAGAAAATCACCGGCTGGCGCGAACGCGCCGAACTGCGCCTGGAAAGCGCCGACTTCGCCGCCCTGTCCAAACTCACCGGCGAGCTGCTGACCGACCTGAAAATGGGAGGAATGGACTTCGCCATCGCCGACCCCACCCGCAAGGCCAGCGAAGACCAACTGCTCAAAGAAGCCGTCACCGCCTTCAAGGCCCGCGCCCAACTGGCCACCGACGCCCTGGGCGGCAAGGGTTACAAAATCGTCAACCTGAACCTCAACAGCAACGGCTTCCCGCAACCGTACATGCGCGCCCCGATGATGATGAAAGCCGCTGGCATGGATTCGGCGCCCGTCACGCCTGAAGTCGAAGCCGGCACCAGCCAGGTCAGCCTGACCGCTGATGGCTCGATTGAAGTGTTGATGCAGTGATTGAATGACGACTGAATGAAAAACCGGCGATCAGTGATGATCGCCGGTTTTTTTTATACCTGGGATTTGTGTTGTCAGGTTTGCGGATCAACCCGGTCCAGCGCGCGGTTCACTGCGAGCTCGGCCAGCATGATGATCTGCTGAATACCCAGCGCCGTACTGCGCTGCGGGCCCGAAAGCTCATTGGCGAAATTGCTGGCGATGGTATTGGCCGAGGCCAGGGATTCGCAGGCGTTGGCCAGCAGGCTTTCGGTGTCGACGTTGGGCGTGACCATATACATCGTGCTCGGGCGCGGTTTTGAACGGTTGGGGCAGAGATAAAAATCGAGGGCGCGTTTGATGGCTTCGCGGTTGCGGGCGAGGTCTTCGGCGCGCATGGCTTCTTCGAGTGGGGTGGGTGATTCGAGGGGTGGGTCGGGGACAACCTTGTTCATTGATTAACTCCTTGCTGACTTGAAGCCACCCAATGCCGTTCTCACGCGGCGAAGAGGTGGCAGCTATGTGCGGGGTGAGAAACCGGGCAAGGAGATTCCGGCCAGACCGAAGTCTGCCCGCACACAGCCGCCATAAATCAATTACAGGCAGCAAAAGCTGGCGGCAATTATGGTCGGACTGGCGTTCGAATAACACTCGCTTGCCTGGGTTCTCACACCCAATCACAGAGTTTTCTGCGACAACCAAAGACTAGGGATCGTGGTTCCGACGGACAACCTGAAAAACTTGTGGGAAGGTTCGGTGAATCCCACACATCTTTAAACATCCGAAAATGGAACGCGGAGCGTCCCGGGCTGCATTCCCACGCGGAGCGTGGGAACGATCAAGCAGTCCGCAGTTGCATTCAGCTTTCCGCTTTCCGCTTTCCGCTTTCCGCTTTCCGCTTTCCGCTTTCTGATTTCGGCTTCCCGCTTCTCGCTTCCCACCACTCAACACGATGAGCGTTAGCTCGAGTACCGCTTTTGATCTTCGGGCGACGTCGGAAGGCTGAGTGGAGGGATTTATCCGGGGGTGGGAGCGTAGCGACCGTTTGGCGAAGCCAAACACATCGAGAGGAGGTGCAGCGAAGCAAACCGTAGGCGATGCCCCCGGATGAATCCCGTAACGAAGGAACCCCGAGCCCCAGCGAGGGGCCGAACGCAGGAGCAAAGCGTTTTTGGTTACTTTTTAGGCGTTTGTAAAAAGTGACCCGCCGTAAGGGCGGAACCATAAGCCGCAGCACCCGAAAAAACGGATATGCCCAAAAACCCGCCAGATATACCGAGATAGACGCATCCCCTCAAAAAACGATATTTCCGAACACCCCCAAATCCCCGCTAACCTCAAACAACAACCACCTAAAAACCCACGGGCCAGACATGCATAGATCCACCCTAAAACCACTCCTGATCACCCTGGCCCTGACCGCCATAACCCCAATCGCCAACGCAGCCACAACCCTCGTCTACTGCTCCGAAGCCAGCCCCGCCGGCTTCGACCCCAGCCAATACACCAGCGGCACCGACTTCGACGCCTCCGCCGAAACCCTCTTCAACCGTCTCACCCAATTCAAACGCGGCGGCACCGAAGTCGAACCCGGCCTCGCAACCAAATGGGACGTAAGCCCGGACGGCCTCCAGTACACCTTCCACCTGCGCCAAAACGTAAAATTCCACACCACCGACTACTTCACCCCAACCCGAACCTTCAACGCCGACGACGTCCTCTTCACCTTCCAGCGCCTGCTCGACCCGGACAACGCCTTTCGCAAAGCCTACCCCGCCGAATCCCCGTACTTCACCGACATGGGCCTGAACACCACGATCAAATCCGTGGAAAAACTCGACGACAACACCGTGCGCTTCAACCTGAACAACGTCGACGCCGCGTTCGTGCAAAACCTCGCCATGAGCTTCGCCTCGGTGCAATCGGCCGAATACGCCGCCCAATTGCTAAAGGAAGGCCACGCCGCCGACCTCAACCAGAAACCAGTCGGCACCGGCCCGTTCGTGTTCAAGCGCTATCAGAAGGACGCGCAGATCCGTTACGCCGCGAACAAGGACTACTGGAAACCAGAGGACGTAAAGCTCGATAACCTGGTGTTCTCGATCACCCCGGACGCCGCCGTACGCCTGCAAAAGCTCAGGACCGGCGAATGCCAGGTCAGCGGCTACCCGCGCCCCGCCGACATCGAAGTGATGGAAAAAGACCCGAACCTGCGGGTGTTGAAGCAGCCCGGTTTCAACCTCGGCTTCCTTGCCTACAACACCACCCATCCGCCGCTGGATCAGCTCAAAGTGCGCCAGGCGCTGGACATGGCCATCGACAAACCGGCAATCATCAAAGCGGTTTATCAGAGTGCCGGACAGCTGGCGCAAAACGCCTTGCCGCCAGCGCAATGGTCGTTCGATCCGAACATAAAAGACGCGCCGCACGACCCTGTGAAAGCCAAAGCGCTACTCAAGGAAGCCGGGGTTGCACCGGGTACAACCATCAACCTCTGGGCCATGACCGTGCAGCGCGCCTCGAACCCGAATGCGCGGATGTCGGCACAGATGATCCAGCAGGATTGGGAGAAGATCGGTATCAAGGCCAACATCGTCAGCTATGAATGGGGCGAGTACATCAAGCGCGCCAAGAATGGCGAACACGACGCGATGATCTACGGCTGGACCGGTGACAACGGCGACCCCGACAACTGGCTGGGCGTGCTTTACAGCTGCGCGGCGGTGAACGGCAGCAACTACGCCAAATGGTGCGATCCGGCCTACGACAAGCTGGTGCAGCAGGCCAAGGTGTCCACCGATAAATCGCAACGGGTAAAACTGTATCAACAGGCGCAACTGATCCTTAAACAGCAGGTGCCGATCACGCCGATCGCCAACTCCACGGTGTTCCAGCCGCTGCGCAAGGAAGTCAGCGACTTCAAGATCAGCCCGTTCGGTCTAACCCCCTTCTATGGCGTGGGTATAAATAAGTAACACCCGGCCCCAATGCGGCGCGTACGGCATGACCAATGCACCGTTTTGGGGCTCCATTTGCACCGTAAAAACCGGTCGCAAACGGTCAAATGCGTCAGAAGTTATACGGATGCGACATTAAGGTACGTTCGTGCCACGCTTTGAGGCCGCCGAGCGCTCTGGATCTTGCATTGGGTATGGGCCCTGCATAAGTATCCGCAGGCACGACTCACGAGGTCGTACCTCACTACTAAAAAATGACAACAAATCATGAGGCCAACATGCTTAAACACGCGGTCATTCCGTTTTTAGTCGGCGCAGGCTTGTTAGCCTCCGCACCTTTCGCCACCGCTGCGACTAACCTGGTGTTCTGCTCCGAAGGCAGCCCGGCCGGTTTCGATCCAGGCCAATACACCACCGGAACCGACTTCGACGCCTCAGCCGAAACCATGTTCAACCGTCTGACCCAGTTCGAGCGTGGCGGTACCGCCGTGATTCCTGGTCTGGCGACCAAGTGGGACATTTCGGATGACGGCCTGACTTACACCTTCCACCTGCGCGAAGGCGTCAAGTTCCACACCACCCCGTATTTCAAGCCGACTCGTGAGTTCAACGCCGACGACGTGCTGTTCACCTTCAATCGCATGATTAACAAGGATGACCCGTTCCGTAAGGCGTACCCGACCGAATTCCCGTACTTCACCGACATGGGGATGGACACCAACATCACCAAGATCGATAAAGTCGACGACCACACCGTCAAGTTCACCCTGAAAGAAGTCGACGCTGCGTTCATCCAGAACATGGCCATGAGCTTCGCGTCGATCCAGTCCGCCGAGTACGCAGCCCAGCTGCTGAAAGAAGGCAAGGCTGCCGACATCAACCAGAAGCCGATCGGCACTGGTCCGTTCGTGTTCAAGAGCTACCAGAAAGACTCCAACATTCGTTACACCGGCAACAAGGACTACTGGAAGCCTGAAGATGTGAAGATCGACAACCTGATCTTCGCCATCACCACCGACCCGTCGGTACGTATCCAGAAGCTGAAGAAGAACGAGTGTCAGGTCACCCTGTTCCCGCGTCCGGCCGACCTCGCGGCACTGAAAGCCGATCCTGCGCTGAAGATGCCTGACCAGGCTGGCTTCAACCTGGGCTACATCGCCTACAACGTGATGGACAAGGTCAAGGGCAGCAACGAGCCTAATCCGCTGGCCGACCTGCGCGTTCGCCAGGCGCTGGACATGTCGGTCAACAAGCCACAGATCATCGACTCGGTATACCAGGGCGCGGGCCAACTGGCCGTCAACGCCATGCCGCCGACCCAGTGGTCCTACGACACCACCATCAAGGACGCCAAGTACGATCCTGAGAAAGCCAAGCAGTTGCTCAAGGAAGCCGGCGTCAAGGAAGGTACCGAGATCGTTCTGTGGGCGATGCCGGTTCAGCGTCCGTACAACCCGAACGCCAAACTGATGGCCGAAATGCTCCAGTCCGACTGGAAGAAAATCGGTCTGAACGTGAAGATTCAGAGCTACGAGTGGGGCGAGTACATCAAGCGCTCCAAGGGTGGCGAGAACCAGGGCATGCTGATTGGCTGGAGCGGTGACAATGGTGATCCGGACAACTGGCTCAACGTGTTGTTTGGTTGCGACTCCCTGAGTGGCAACAACTTCTCCAAATGGTGCGACAAGAAATTCGACGGCCTCGTGAAAGAAGCCAAGCGCACCACTGACCAGGCCAAGCGCACCGAACTCTACAAAGAGGCGCAGCACGTCCTCAAAGATGCAGTCCCTATGACACCTATCGCTCACTCGACGGTGTATCAACCCATGCGCGCCAACGTGCAGGACTTCAAGATCAGCCCGTTCGGCTTGAACTCCTTCTACGGCGTCAGCGTCAGCAAATAAAAGAAGCAGCGGCGACGTTTCAGCGTCGCCGCTGTTTTTTTGCCGAGAAGCAAGGAATTTGCCTACAGCCTTTTCCAGCCCGTCTGACCGGGATGGTTTAGGACGTGTCGCCTTTTCCTACGAGTCTTTAGGACTCAGCGCATTTACTGCCAGACCCACGGCCCCTACCGTCGGGTTCTGACCAGTGACTGCGTGGGCTTTCGGTTTTGCTGTTCGTTTCGGTTGGAGCTCAATGCAGCCACAACGTCCCCGGACGGGATCGCGGCGCATTGAAAAACACTAAAAAAGAGGGAGCGTCATGCGCCATACCTTGGTTTTTTCCGCATTGCTGGGCGCCGGCCTGTTGGCCGCCACGTCCGCCAGTTTCGCCGCCAGCGACAGTCTGGTGTTCTGCTCCGAAGGCAGCCCGGCCGGTTTCGATACCGCGCAGTACACGACGGCGACCGATAACGACGCCGCCGAACCGCTGTACAACCGCCTGGCCGAGTTCGAAAAAGGTGCGACCGGTGTAGTACCGGGCCTCGCAACCAGCTGGGATATTTCCGAGGACGGCCTCAAGTACACCTTTCACCTGCGTGAAGGTGTGAAATTTCATACAACGCCGTACTTCAAACCTACACGCGATTTCAACGCCGACGACGTGCTGTTCACGTTTAACCGCATGCTCGATCCGCAACAGCCTTTCCGTAAGGCTTATCCGACCGAGTTCCCGTATTTCAACGGGATGAGCCTCAACAAGAACATCGCCAAGGTCGAGAAGACCGGGCCGCTGACCGTGCAGTTCACGCTCAACAGCGTCGACGCCGCGTTCATCCAGAACATTGCCATGAGCTTCGCCGCCATTCTGTCCGCCGAGTACGCCGACAAGCTGCTGGCCGAAGGCAAGCCGAGCGACATCAACCAGAAGCCGATCGGCACTGGCCCGTTCGTGTTCAAGAGCTACCAGAAAGACTCGAACATTCGCTACACCGGCAACCCGCACTACTGGGATCCGAGCCGGGTGAAGCTGAAGAACCTGATTTTCGCGATCAATACCGACGCCTCGGTACGTGTGCAAAAGCTCAAGGCCGGCGAATGCCAGGTCACCCTGCACCCGCGTCCGGCCGATGTGCCGGCACTGAAGAACGACCCGAAACTGCAATTGATCGAGAAACCAGGCTTCAACCTCGGCTACATCGCCTACAACGTGCGCCACAAGCCGTTCGACCAGCTCGAAGTGCGTCAGGCGCTGGACATGGCGGTGAATAAACAGGGAATTCTCAACGCTGTTTATCAAGGCGCCGGCCAACTGGCCGTCAACGCCATGCCGCCGACCCAATGGTCCTACGACGACACCATCAAGGACGCCGCCTATAACCCGGAGAAAGCCAAAGAGCTGCTCAAGGCTGCCGGCGTCAAGGAAGGCACCGAGATCACCCTGTGGGCGATGCCGGTACAACGTCCGTACAACCCGAACGCCAAACTGATGGCCGAAATGCTCCAGGCCGACTGGGCCAAGATCGGTCTGAAAGTGAAGATCGTCAGCTACGAATGGGGCGAGTACATCAAACGCACCAAGAATGGCGAGCACGACGTCAGCCTGATCGGCTGGACCGGTGACAACGGGGATCCGGACAACTGGCTCGGCACGCTATACAGCTGCGACGCCATCGGCGGCAACAACTACTCCATGTGGTGCGATCCGGCTTACGACAAGCTGATCAAGCAGGCCAAGGTCGTCACCGACCGCGACCAGCGCACCGTGCTCTACAAACAGGCCCAGCAACTGCTCAAGCAGCAAGTGCCGATCACGCCTGTCGCCCACTCGACGGTCAACCAGCCGCTGAGCGCCAAAGTCGAAGGGTTCAAGGTGAGCCCGTTCGGTCGCAACGTGTTTTCGGGTGTCAGCATCGATTAAACAAAAAACCGATTAGCCGCAATGCTGAGGGGGCCGTCTACCCCCTCACGCAAGCGCTTTGCCGAAATTCGCCAATCAGGCATTTTGCAAACGTTTGCGATGTGTGAATGAGTTCTAAACCAATAACCGGCCAACCCAAAAAAGCCGGCATAAAAAGAAAGTAAAGGAGCTTCACCCATGAAACTGAGCAATACCGCGATACTGGCCCTGGCCATCAGCAGCATCACCGCCACGGCTTACGCGGAAACCCAAAGCCAGGCGTTCACCCCGGTGACCGTCAACACCAAGAGCGCCCAGGCAGAAGCCACCGGTTTCGTCGAAGGTCAGTCGATCACCGGCACTACCCGCAACTGGTACGCCAACGAACAACTGAAACGTGGCGGCAAGTTTGCCTATAAGAAAGATGGTGCAATCGCCGAGACCGACCGTCGTATCAACTGGGTGCAAGGCACCATCGTCAAGTACAACTCGGGCTTCACCGAAGGCACTGTAGGGATCAGCACCGAAGTTGCGGCGTACAACGCCATCGCGCTGGAGCGTGATCGTGAGAATCTGGCCTCCGGCAACGGTGGTGCACCGAAGACCGGCTCCTTCTCCGGTAACAACCGTACCCTGACTCACAAGAACAACGGTGAAGCGGTCGATCAGTGGAGCAAAATCGGGCTGGCCAACATCAAGGCCCGTATTTCCAACACCACGCTGACCGCAGGTCGCATGAACTTCAGCAGCCCGCAAGTCGACGTGATCGGCAACCGTGCACTGCCTTCGAGCTTCGAAGGTATTTCCCTGCACAGTGAAGAGCTGAACAACCTGTCCTTCGACCTGGCCACGTTCGACCGCGTGTCGCCACGTTCGGAACAGAGCCTGCAGAAATTCCGCGCCGAATACGCCAACGGCCGTGTCGAATCCGATCACGTGCACACTGCCGGTATCAGCTACCAGCCACTTGAAAGCCTGAAAACCAGTGTTTGGGGCACTCAGGTCGAAGACCTGTGGAACCAGTACTACTTCGGCGCCACCCATGAACTGGGTGACAGCAATGTCCTCGCCCTGACTACCGGTCTTAACTACTACAAGACCGTTGATGAAGGCAAAAAACTGCTGGGCGATATCGACAACGACACCTACTCTCTGTCGTTCGGCCTGACCCACCAGGCCCACAGCCTGACGTTCTCGTACCAGCAAGTGAACGGTAACGAGTACTTCGACTACCTGCATGAAACCAACGGCATCTACCTGGCCAACTCCCTGCTGTCGGACTTCAACGGCCCGAACGAGAAATCCTTCCAGGTTTCCTACGGCATAAACATGGCCGAATACGGCGTGCCAGGCCTGAAGTTCAACATCTATCAGGCACGCGGCTGGGGCATCGACGGTACCCACTACAACGGCAACAAAGGCGTTGCCGGCAAGGGTTACGACGGTATCCAGGAACAAGATGGCGAGCACCATTATGAATACGGTATCGGTGCCACCTACGCAGTACAGAGCGGCCCTCTTAAAGCGACCACCATTCGCGGCACCTACACCGCGCACCGTGCGAGCGAATTCCAGTCGGACGGCAGCATCAACGAGTTCCGTCTCGTGACCACCATCCCGTTCAACATCCTGTAAAACCGCACGCCGACGGCTGACTCAGTGACGAGTCGGCCATTCGGCTTTTTGTCTTCAACCGATTGCAGAGGGTTCTTGATGAAAATGCTTCCCCTACGTGCGGCCATCGCGGCTGCGTTGCTGAGTGTCGCTGTCGGCGTCTCGGCCAAACCCTTGGTGGTCTGCACCGAAGCCAGTCCGGAAGGCTTCGATATAGTCCAGTACACGACTGCAGTCACAGCCGACGCGGTGGCCGAAACCATCTTAAACCGTCTGGCGGACTTCAAGCCCGGCACCACCGAAGTGATTCCGGCGCTGGCCGAATCCTGGGACATCAGCGACGACGGCCTGACCTACACGTTCCACCTGCGCAAAGGCGTCAAGTTTCACACCACCGAATATTTCAAGCCGACCCGCGACATGAACGCCGACGACGTGGTCTGGAGTTTCCAGCGTCAGCTGGACCCGAATCACCCGTGGCACAAGCTGTCGAGCGTGGGCTTCCCGTACTTTGAAAGCATGGGCTTCAAGGAACTGCTCAAAAGCGTCGAGAAAGTCGACGACAACACCGTCAAGTTCACCCTGACCCGTCGCGAAGCGCCATTCCTGGCCGACATCGCCATGGCGTTCTCCTCGATCTATTCGGCCGAGTACGCCGACCAGTTGCTCAAGGCCAACAAGACCGGCGACCTGAACAACAAACCGGTCGGCACCGGGCCGTTCATCTTCCAGCGCTACAACAAGGACGCCCAGGTTCGCTTCAAGGCCAACCCGGACTATTTCCGTGGCAAGCCGCCGGCTGACGCGCTGATCCTGGCGATCGCCACCGACAACAACGTGCGCTTGCAGAAACTCAAGGCCAACGAGTGCCAGATCGCGCTGTACCCGAAACCGGATGACATCCCGAGCATCAAGAAAGACAGCAACCTGAAAGTCGACGAACTGGATGCGATGACCGTCTCGTACGTCGCCATGAACACCCAGCACAAGTACATCAGCGACGTGCGGGTGCGCAAGGCGATCGACATCGCCTTCGACAAGGAAGCCTACGTCAACGCCCTGTTCGGCAAAGGCAACGCGACGGTTGCGGTCAACCCGTACCCGCCAACCCTGCTGGGCTACAACCACGAACTGAAGAACCCGCCACGTGACCTCGATGCTGCCCGCAAGCTGCTCAAGGAAGCCGGCGTACCGGAAGGCACCGTGTTTACCCTGTTTACCCGTAACGGCGGCGGCCCGACCAACCCGAACCCGATGCTCGGCGCGCAGATGATGCAGGCCGACCTGGCGAAAGTCGGGATCAAGATCGACATCCGCGTGATGGAATGGGGCGAGATGCTCAAACGCGCCAAGGCCGGCGAGCACGACATGGTCTCGGCCGGATGGGCGGGCGACAACGGCGACCCGGATAACTTCCTGACGCCTATGCTCAGTTGCGAAGCCGCCAAGAACGGCGAAAACTACGCGCGCTGGTGCAACGAGAAATTCCAGGCCCTGCTCGACGAAGCACGGGCTAAAGTAGATCCGGCCGAACGCGCCAGGCTGTATGAACAGGCTCAAGTGCTGTTCAATCAGGATCAGCCGTGGATCAGCATGGCCCACACCCGCATGTTCACCGCAATGCGCAACAACGTAGAGGGTTATCACATCAGCCCTCTGACAACCAATAACTTCGCCACCACCCAGGTGAAGTAGATAAGAAAACTCCCGGTTTCCCTGACCCCAGGGAAACCGGGCACGCCTAACCGGCTGATGAGGTACCACACACGATGTTTAGTTTTATTGCCCGCCGACTGGGGTTGTTGATCCCCACGTTTTTCGGCATCACCTTGCTGACTTTCGCGTTGATTCGCATGATTCCCGGCGACCCCGTGGAAGTGATGATGGGCGAACGTCGGGTCGACCCCGAAATGCACGCTCAGGCAATGGAACGCCTCGGTCTGAACAAACCGCTGTACGCCCAGTACCTGGACTACATCGGCAAACTGGCCCACGGCGACCTCGGCGAATCCCTGCGCACCCGTGAGAGCGTATGGACCGAGTTCACCTCCCTCTTCCCGGCGACCCTGGAACTGTCCATGGCCGCCCTGCTGTTCGCCGGCATCCTGGGCCTCCTGGCCGGGGTGATTGCGGCCCTCAAGCGAGGATCCCTGTTCGACCACGGGGTGATGGGCATCTCCCTCGCGGGTTACTCGATGCCGATCTTCTGGTGGGGCCTGATCCTCATCATGTTCTTCTCGGTGAGCCTGGGCTGGACCCCGGTGTCCGGGCGGATCGACCTGCTTTACGACATCGAGCCACGCACCGGCTTCATGCTGATCGACACTCTGCTGGCCGATGACATGGGCGCGTTCCTCGATGCCCTGCACCACCTGATCCTGCCGGCCATCGTTTTGGGCACCATTCCGCTGGCGGTGATCGCGCGGATGACCCGTTCGTCGATGCTCGAAGTGCTGCGTGAGGACTACATCCGTACCGCCAAGGCCAAAGGCCTGTCGCCGTCGCGCGTGGTGTTCGTCCACGGCCTGCGCAACGCCCTGATTCCGGTACTGACCGTAGTCGGCCTGCAAGTCGGCACCCTGCTGGCCGGCGCGGTCCTGACCGAAACCATCTTCTCCTGGCCCGGCATCGGTAAATGGCTGATCGAAGCCATCGGCGCCCGGGACTACCCGGTTGTACAAAACGGCATCCTGTTAATCGCCTGCCTGGTGATTCTGGTCAACTTCGTGGTGGACATCCTCTACGGCTTTGCCAACCCACGCATCCGTCATCAGCGCTGAGGTCAATACCCATGAGCACTCCAACTTCCTCAGTAGTCACCGCCGCCACCGCCGTGGATCAAAGTCTGCTGTATCCGTCACCGTACAAAGAGTTCTGGCAGGCCTTTGCCAAGAACAAGGGCGCCGTCGCCGGCCTGCTGTTCATGCTGCTGGTGATTTTCTGCGCGATCTTCGCGCCGTGGGTCGCCCCGCATAACCCGAGCGAGCAATACCGCGACTTCCTGCTGACGCCGCCGGCGTGGCTCGAAGGCGGGCAGATGCAATTCCTGCTCGGCACCGATGAACTGGGTCGCGACCTGCTGTCGCGTCTGATCCAGGGTTCGCGCCTGTCGCTGCTGATCGGTCTGTCGTCGGTGGTGATGTCGCTGATCCCGGGGATCCTGCTGGGTCTGTTCGCCGGTTTCTTCCCGAAAGTGGTCGGCCCGACCATCATGCGTCTGATGGACATCATGCTGGCCCTGCCGTCGCTGCTGCTGGCCGTGGCGATCGTCGCCATCCTCGGCCCTGGCCTGATCAACACCGTGATCGCGATTGCCGTGGTGTCCTTGCCGTCCTACGTGCGTCTGACCCGTGCCGCCGTGATGGGCGAGTTGAACCGCGACTACGTGACCGCCGCGCGCCTGGCCGGTGCCGGTCTGCCACGCCTGATGTTCATCACCGTGCTGCCGAACTGCATGGCACCGCTGATCGTCCAGGCGACGTTGAGCTTCTCCTCGGCGATCCTCGATGCCGCCGCCCTGGGCTTCCTCGGCCTCGGCGTCCAGCCGCCAACCCCTGAGTGGGGCACCATGCTGGCTTCGGCCCGCGACTACATCGAACGCGCCTGGTGGGTGGTGAGTCTGCCTGGTTTGACCATTTTGCTCAGCGTGCTGGCAATCAACTTGATGGGCGACGGCCTGCGCGATGCGCTGGACCCGAAACTCAAGAACGCCGCCTGAGGAGATTCCCATGTCACTGTTAGAAATCAAGAATCTCAACGTTCGCTTCGGCGACAAGAACGCCACCCCGGTCGTCGACGGACTCGACCTGAAAGTCGACAAGGGCGAAGTCCTGGCGATCGTGGGCGAGTCGGGTTCCGGCAAGTCCGTGACCATGATGGCGCTGATGGGCCTGATCGAGCACCCGGGGATCGTCACCGCCGACGCCCTGAGCTTCGACGGCAAGAACATGCTCAAGTTGAACAACCGCCAGCGTCGGCAGATCGTCGGCAAAGACCTGGCGATGGTGTTCCAGGACCCGATGACCGCGCTGAACCCGAGCTACACCGTCGGTTTCCAGATCGAAGAAGTGCTGCGCCTGCACCTGAAAATGTCCGGCAAGCAAGCGCGCAAGCGTGCGATCGAACTGCTGGAAAAAGTCGAGATCCCGGGCGCCGCCAGCCGTATGGATGCCTACCCGCATCAACTGTCCGGCGGCATGAGCCAGCGTGTGGCGATTGCCATGGCGATTGCCGGCGAGCCGAAACTGCTGATCGCGGACGAACCGACCACTGCACTCGACGTGACGATTCAGGCGCAGATCATGGACCTGCTGCTGGCGTTGCAGAAAGAGCAGAACATGGGCCTGGTGCTGATCACCCACGACCTCGCCGTCGTGGCCGAAACCGCCCAGCGTGTGTGCGTGATGTATGCCGGTCAAGCCGTTGAAGTCGGGCAGGTGCCGCAACTGTTCGACATCCCGGCCCACCCGTACAGCGAAGCGCTGCTCAAGGCGATTCCGGAACACAGCCAGGGTGCCGAGCGTCTGGCGACTTTGCCGGGGATCGTTCCCGGCCGTTACGACCGCCCGCAAGGCTGCCTGCTGTCGCCGCGCTGCCCGTACGTGCAGGACAGCTGCCGCGCGCAGCGTCCGACCCTTGACCCGAAAAGCCACAGCCTCGCCCGCTGCTTCTATCCGTTGAACCAGGAGGTGGCGTAATGGCCGTCGTACTTACCGCCCGCGACCTGACCCGTCACTACGAAGTCTCCCGTGGCCTGTTCAAGGGCCACGCCACCGTGCGCGCCCTCAACGGCGTGTCGTTCGAGCTGGAAGCCGGCAAGACCCTCGCCGTCGTCGGTGAATCGGGCTGCGGCAAATCCACCCTCGCCCGCGCCCTGACCCTGATCGAAGAGCCGTCGTCCGGTTCCCTGAAAATCGCCGGGCAAGAAGTGGCCGGCGCCGACAAGGCTCAGCGCAAACAACTGCGCAAAGACGTGCAGATGGTGTTCCAGAGCCCGTACGCGTCGTTGAACCCTCGGCAGAAAATCGGTGATCAACTGGCCGAGCCGCTGTTGATCAACACCAACCTGTCGGCTGCCGAACGTCGCGAGAAAGTCCAGGCGATGATGAAGCAGGTCGGCTTGCGTCCCGAGCACTACCAGCGTTATCCGCACATGTTCTCCGGCGGTCAGCGTCAGCGTATCGCGCTGGCTCGCGCCATGATGCTGCAACCGAAAGTGCTGGTGGCGGACGAACCGACCTCGGCGCTGGACGTGTCGATCCAGGCGCAGGTGCTGAACCTGTTCATGGACATGCAGCAGGAGTTCAACACCGGCTACGTGTTCATCTCGCACAACCTGGCGGTGGTGCAGCACGTGGCGGATGACGTGATGGTGATGTACCTCGGTCGCCCGGTGGAAATCGGTCCGAAGCACGACATCTATGCCCGCCCTCTGCACCCGTACACCCAGGCGCTGTTGTCGGCGACCCCGACCATCCATCCGGATCCGGACAAGCCGAAAATCAAGATCGTCGGCGAGCTGCCCAACCCGCTGAACCCGCCGCCTGGCTGCGCGTTCCACAAGCGCTGCCCATACGCCACCGCGCGTTGCAGCAGCGAAGAGCCGGCCCTGCGCCAGCTCGACACGCGTCAGGTCGCGTGCCACTACGCCGAGCAGTTCCTCGACGGCGCGGCATGAAAAAACCCGCCCCGTTTCCCGGGGCGGGTTGTTGATGAGTTGACCAAACCCCTTCTGCCCCGATTGCGCATCAGTCGAGAAAGAAGGGGTTTTCTTTTGCCCGGCGTTTACATCCGGCTAACCCGGCGTCGTTGGATATTCGGTGGGGTGACCAAAAAATCCCGGGCTATCGCGCAACGATCTAAACAACTGTCAGTTATGACAGGTGCTCGATAGAGCGAGGCAGGCTTATGGTTTCACGTACTCAATACGCGTGACGCTGCACTCAATCCCTCTATTGTTGGATCTGGAGTATCGGGAAATGAACGATGAACACATCGCTACACCGCACCCTCGTGCGCTGCTGGATCGGGTGGTTGACTTTAATCTCCAACCACGGGACGGCAAGGGGGAGCTCACTGCCAGGGCTAGCAAAGACTACCCCATAGACATCACGTCAGAGCCAACGGATTCCCACACGCTGAAAACCGGGATCAAGACGATCGATCTGCTGCGCCCCGTTCTGAAGGGCAGCAAAATCGGTGTGTTCGGGGGAGCAGGGGTTGGCAAGACGGTATTGATACAGGAACTGATAAATAACATCGCAAAATCTCAGCAATCGTTTTTTGTTGTTTCTATAGAAATCGGGCTTGGGTCGAGCTACCCGAACTCCATAAGTAAGGACGCAAGTGATGACAAACGATTGAGATTGATCGGCTCGGAACATGACTCACAGGACGACTATCTAAGGGCGGTAAAAGTCGGATTGGCCGTGGCCGAGCATTTCCGTGACGAAGGTCGTAACGTTCTGGTGACAATCGATTCCTCCCCCCGATTCACCCAGGCCGGTAGCGAAGTCTCCGCACTGCTCGGTCGAATACCTTCGGAAGTCGCTTACCAGCCGACCCTCGCGACAGAGATAGGCGCCCCGCGAGAGCCGAGGGGATCGATAACTTCTGTACAAGCCATCTACACACCTGCGGAGGACCTGACCGACCCGGCGCCGTCGACCACTTTCGCCGACCTGGACGCCTCCTTCGTTCTGTCTACAAAACTGGCCGCCGACAATATCTATCCAGCGGTAGATCCACTGAGCTCGACTTCGCGCCTGCTGGACCCGGACGTGGTCAGTGAAGAACACTACAAAACAGCTAATAGCGTTCTGAACTTGCTGGAGAAATACGAATCACTGAAAGACATCATTGCAACACTGGGTATGGACGAACTGTCGGACGAGGACAAGCTGACGGTTAGCCGTGCTCGTAAGATCCAGTACTTCTTGTCGCAGCCTCGCTCCAAGGCTGGAACTCCGGGTGGATACTTTTTCCTGGAAAACACCATTGCTGTTTGCAAAGGGATTGTCAGCGGTATCTACGACCACATGAAAGATGAGTGGTACAGCACTTACGAAGTCCCAATCCTCAATTTCGGAAAGGCTCCAATCCAGCCACGCTAAGCACGCAGAGAAAACAAAAAGGCGAAGCTCCACGCTTCGCCTTTTCCCAACCCGTCCATCTGAAAGCCAAATGCGTGGAAATGTGCCCTCCGCACACTAAGTTTGGCTGTCGCCCTCATCCGGATCATCGGTGTCCGGCTCATCGGTGGTCGAGTCGTCATCGTCGGCGCTGCCACCCTGGCCCTTATCGCCCGGCTCGGACTCGGACTTGGCCAGCATCAGCGTGCTGTGCCCCACCTGCCCGCTGGACGCCTGGGTATCGTGATCCTCGCACTCGGCCCAGGCCGTCGCGGTGCCGAGGGACAGCATCACCATCACTTTCAACAGCAGCAAAATCCGTAGCAACCTGCTTTTCATAGCCGAGTCCATCCTGTTCCAGGTGAGAAATTCATGCTGACCTGACGCTGATTGAAATCTAGTTCCGATCCGCCGGGTTCACCAGATAGGACGTTGTGGAGCGGCTGGAAATGCCGTGACTGTAGAGACTGGTTGGAAATAACGCCTATACCCAATCCATCTAATGTGGAAGGTCTCCTGGGGGAGCGAGCCTGCTCGCGATGGCGATTGATGAGCCCGTCCAACTTCGGCTGACCATCCGCTATCGCGAGCGGGCTCGCTCCCCACAGGTATTTTCCGGCAATAAAAAACCCCGCAGCTTTCGCGACGGGGTTTTGGGTGCAGCCAATCAGCGCTTAGTGATGCTCACGCGTCGCACGGAATTTCACGTCCGGCCAGCGCTCTTCCATCAGGGCCAGGTTGACCCGGGTCGGCGCGAGGTAGGTCAGGTGACCGCCGCCGTCCAGTGCCAGGTTTTCCACGGCCTTGTTGGAGAATTCCTCGAGCTTCTTCTTGTCGCTGCATTCGATCCAGCGCGCGGAGTACACGGTGATCGGCTCGTAGGAGCACTCGACCTTGTATTCCTCTTTCAGGCGGCTGGCGACCACATCGAACTGCAGCACACCGACGGCGCCGAGGATGATGTCGTTGCTGCGCTCCGGGAAGAACACCTGGGTCGCGCCTTCTTCGGCGAGCTGTTGCAGGCCCTGACGCAGTTGCTTGGATTTCAGCGGGTCGCGCAGGCGTACGCGGCGGAACAGTTCCGGGGCGAAGTGCGGGATACCGGTGAAGCCCAGGGTTTCGCCTTCGCTGAAGGTGTCGCCGATCTGGATCGTGCCGTGGTTGTGCAGACCGATGATGTCGCCGGCGTACGCTTCTTCCAGCTGTTCACGCTCGGAGGAGAAGAACGTCAGGGCGTCGCCGATGCGCACGTCCTTGCCGGTACGCACATGACGCATCTTCATGCCTTTCTCGTACTTGCCGGAGCAGATACGCATGAAGGCGATACGGTCGCGATGTTTCGGGTCCATGTTCGCCTGGATCTTGAAGATGAAGCCCGAGAACTTCTCTTCCACCGGCTCCACGGTGCGCTCGTTGGCTACGCGTGGCAGCGGGCGCGGGGCCCAGTCGACCACGGCGTCGAGTACGTGGTCGACACCGAAGTTGCCCAGTGCAGTACCGAAGAACACCGGGGTCAGTTGACCGTCGAGGAACTCCTGCTGGTTGAACTCGTGGCAGGCGCCCTGCACCAGTTCCAGCTGTTCGAGGAAACGCTCGTACTCATCGCCCAGGTGTGCGCGGGCTTCGTCGGAGTCGAGCTTCTCGATGATCTTGGTTTCGGTGCGTTCGTGACCGTGACCGGCGGTGTAGACAATGATGTAGTCGTCCGCCAGGTGGTACACGCCCTTGAAGTCGCGGTAGCAACCGATCGGCCAGGTGATCGGCGCAGCCTTGATCTTCAGGACGGCTTCGATCTCGTCGAGCAGTTCGATCGGGTCGCGGATGTCACGGTCGAGTTTGTTGATGAAGCTGACGATAGGCGTGTCACGCAGACGGCAGACGTCCATCAGCGCGATGGTCCGTGGCTCTACACCTTTACCGCCGTCGAGAACCATCAGGGCCGAGTCCACCGCAGTCAGGGTGCGGTAGGTGTCTTCGGAGAAGTCTTCGTGGCCCGGGGTGTCGAGCAGGTTGATCATGTGTTCGCGATACGGGAACTGCATGACCGACGTGGTGATCGAGATGCCCCGCTGCTTTTCCATCTCCATCCAGTCGGATGTCGCGTGGCGGTCGGATTTACGGGATTTCACCGTACCGGCCACGGCAATCGCCTTGCCCATCAGCAAGAGCTTTTCGGTGATGGTGGTTTTACCGGCATCGGGGTGGGAAATAATGGCGAAAGTGCGGCGTTTCGCGACTTCGGCGGCCTGTCTGGTCATGGGAAATCGCCTGGCGGTGATTCAAAAAAGGGCGGCGATTATAGCCCAACTCGATTCAATAACCGAACCGTTGAGCACATTAAGGGTGGCCAAATGCTGCCTCGGATGGGAACCTTTTAAAGCACGGAGACGTCCATCCCCTGTTACGACAATTCGTCAGGGGCTGAAAAATCAGCAAGTTAGCCTGACGAGGCTGCGCTCATGGCTCGCTTTCAGACCGCTTTTGCCGGACTGAAAAAAAGCTGCTTCTCGCGAACACTGACTCCGGCAGCCAGGCATGGCATGCCACACGGAGCAGCGGTCGCCGACTAAAAAAAGGAGTCCGCCTGTGGCTATCCGCTATGGCAAAGGGCTGATGGGAGGTGCGGTGGTGATCGCGCTCCTGGCCCTGCTGGTCCACTGGATCGGCATCAACACGATCGAACACTACCGCGACGATTTGTTGTTTTACCTGCAAGCTCATCTGATTCTCGTCCTCGCCTCAATGCTGGCCGCCCTTGTCGTGGGCCTCCCCGCCGGTATCTTCCTGAGCCGCCCGACCATGGTCGGCCGCGCCGAACGCTTCATGCAGATCTTCAACATCGGCAACACCGTGCCGCCGCTGGCCGTGCTGGCGATTGCCCTGGGGATTCTCGGCATCGGCAGCGGTCCGGCGATCTTCGCTTTGTTCCTCGCCTCGCTGTTGCCGATTGTGCGCAACACCTATGAAGGCCTGAAAAACGTCCAGGGCTCGCTGAAAGAAGCCGCCGTCGGGATCGGCATGACTCCGCGCCAGGTGCTGTGGAAAGTCGAGTTGCCCAACGCCGTGCCGATCATCGTCGGCGGTGTGCGGGTGGCGCTGGCGATCAACGTCGGTACCGCGCCGCTGGCCTTCCTGATCGGCGCCAACAGCCTCGGCAGCCTGATCTTCCCCGGCATCGCCCTGAACAATCAGCCGCAACTGCTGCTCGGCGCCGCGTGCACTGCGCTGCTGGCCCTGCTGCTCGATGGCGTGGTCACCCTCGCCAGCCGTCTCTGGCTGGAACGCGGTTTGCGCCCGTCTTGAGGCTTTGCGAAGGAATATTTATGAAAAGACTTAGTTTGATTCTGGGCTGCGTGCTGCTCTTCGCAGGCATCGCCCAAGCCGCCGACAAACCGGTGATTCGCCTCGGCGCCCGGGTATTCACCGAGCAGACCCTGCTCGCGGAAATCACCGCGCAATACCTGCGCAGCAAAGGCTACGACGCGCAGATCACCGGTGGTCTGGGCAGTAACCTGGCCCGCAGCGCCCACGAAACCGGGCAACTGGACATGCTCTGGGAATACACCGGTGTGTCGCTGGTGGCCTACAACCACGTCACCGAAAAACTCGACAGTGCACAGTCCTACGCCCGGGTCAAAGAACTCGATGCGAAGAAAGGCCTGGTCTGGCTCACGCCGTCGAAATTCAGCAACACCTACGCCCTCGCCCTGCCGAAGACCGTGGCCGAGGAATATCCGCAGATCCACACCATCAGCCAGTTGAACGAAGTGCTGCGCGCTGAAGCCAAAACCAATCATCTGGTGGCGCTGGACACCGAGTTCGCCAACCGCTCCGACGGTCTGGACGGCATGGTCAAGCTCTACGACATGAACCTGACCCGCAAGAACATCCGGCAGATGGACGCGGGCCTGGTCTACACCGCACTGCGCAACGGTCAGGTGTTTGCCGGTCTGGTCTACACCACCGACGGTCGTCTCAACGCCTTCGGCCTGAAGTTGCTGGAAGACGACAAGCACTACTTCCCGGACTACACCGCTGCGCCAGTGGTGCGTCAGGCCTACCTCGACGCGCATCCGCAACTGGCCGAGCAACTCAAGCCGCTGGCAGAGCTGTTCGACGACGAAACCATGCGCCAGCTCAACGCGCGGGTCGATGTCGATCACGAGAGCCCGTCGAAAGTCGCTGCCGATTTCCTGCGCCAGCATCCACTGAACTAAAGGAGGAAAAGTCATGGAATTTTTGAACGCCTTTTCCCACCTCGACTGGCAGCAGGTGATGCACCTGACCTGGCAGCACATCACACTGGTCGGCATTGCTGTCAGCCTGGCAATCCTCATCGGCGTGCCGCTGGGCATCCTGATGACACGCTTCCCGAGCCTCGCCGGCCCCTTGCAGGCCAGCGCCACGGTGCTGCTGACCGTGCCGTCGATTGCCCTGTTCGGCCTGCTGCTGCCGTTCTACTCGAAGTTCGGCCAGGGCCTCGGCCCGATGCCGGCGATCACCGCTGTGTTCCTTTATTCACTGCTGCCGATCATGCGTAACACCTACCTTGCCCTGACCGGTGTCGAGCCGGGCATCCGCGAAGCCGCGCGCGGCATCGGCATGACCTTCGGCCAACGCCTGCGCATGGTCGAGTTGCCGATCGCCGTGCCGGTGATCCTCGCCGGCGTACGCACTGCCGTGGTGATGAACATCGGTGTGATGACCATTGCCGCGACCATCGGCGCCGGCGGCCTCGGCGTGCTGATCCTCGCCTCCATCAGCCGCAGCGACATGTCGATGCTCATCGTCGGCGCGCTGCTGGTCAGTCTTCTGGCGATCTTCGCCGACCTCATTTTGCAGTGGCTGCAACGTTCGCTGACTCCAAAAGGACTCCTCAAATGATCGAACTTCAAAACCTCAGCAAGACCTTCCAAAGCAACGGCAAAGATGTGAAAGCCGTGGACTCGGTAAGCCTGACCGTCAATGAAGGCGAAATCTGTGTGTTCCTCGGGCCATCGGGTTGCGGCAAAAGCACCACGCTGAAAATGATCAACCGCCTGATCAAGCCGACCTCGGGCAAGATCCTGATCAACGGCGAAGACACCACCGACCTCGACGAAGTGACCCTGCGCCGCAACATCGGCTACGTGATCCAGCAGATCGGTCTGTTCCCGAACATGACCATCGAAGAGAACATTGTCGTGGTGCCGAAACTGCTCGGCTGGGACAAACAGAAATGCCACGACCGCGCCCGCGAACTGATGAGCATGATCAAGCTTGAACCCAAGCAGTATCTGCATCGCTACCCGCGCGAACTGTCCGGTGGCCAGCAGCAACGGATCGGCGTGATCCGTGCGCTGGCGGCGGATGCACCGCTGCTGCTGATGGACGAACCGTTCGGCGCGGTCGACCCGATCAACCGCGAGATGATCCAGAACGAATTCTTCGAGATGCAGCGGGCGCTGAACAAGACCGTGATCATGGTCAGCCACGACATCGACGAAGCGATCAAGCTCGGCGACAAGATCGCGATCTTCCGCGCCGGCAAGTTGCTGCAGATCGATCATCCGGACACCCTGCTCGCTCATCCGGCGGACGACTTTGTCAGCAACTTCGTCGGTCAGGACAGCACCCTCAAACGTCTGCTGCTGGTCAAAGCCGAAGACGCCGCGGACAACGCGCCGTCGGTGAGCCCGGAAACCCCGGTGGCCGATGCACTGGAGTTGATGGACGAGCATGACCGTCGTTATGTCGTCGTCACTGACGCGGAGAACAAGGCTCTGGGTTATGTGCGCCGTCGCGACCTGCACCGTCAGACCGGCACCTGTGCGCAATTCCTCCGCGAGTTCAACGCCACCGCTGCCTACGACGAGCATTTGCGCATTCTGTTGTCGCGCATGTACGAGTTCAATCGCTCATGGCTGCCAGTGATGGATGCCGAGCGTGTGTTCCTTGGCGAGGTCACCCAGGAGTCGATTGCGGCTTACCTGAGTTCGGGCCGTTCGCGCGGAATGAAGACCAATATCGTGTCACCGGCCGAAGCGGTGGCCTGATCAAATGCAAAAGGGCTGTTCGACAGCCCTTTTTTTCGACCGCCGGAATCTGAAAGCCGTGATTATTTTGCCGACTATGGGCCGGCAAGAAATATCAACACGTCAGAAGGTTGAACCCGCCCGAAGATCTCTGCCTCAACCAGCAACTTCCCTCGCACCTCCCCTTCTCGCCGCCAACGTCGCCGATGTTGAAGTGAACGCACTTATCTGAGACTTGGCACACATCAGCGTCGAACGTGCAGGTATTTTTAACACCTGAAAATTATTGCGGAACATCTGGCCGTCATCTCGGTCGGGTACAAAGAGTGATATCCGCGACGTACGTCAGAAGCGTGCAAAAACGCGACATTTTTAGTTGATCTCAGGCCCCTCACGCCCTAAAGTTCGCGCCGAACGTCCATGCTGGAAACGATCCATCCGGCTCAAGTACTGACGACGAGACAGCAAGGCCAAGGGAAAGAAAGCTTCATTTCCCATGGCCTTTTTGCTTTCGGCGACATGCCTTGGGAAGTAGGCGAACCAAAGTGGGGATACGGAGGACGTTCAGGAGGGTGTGTCATCAATGAATTCACGAGTGCGCCGGGCATGCTTTTGCGCAGGGCAAGGCGCGAGGCCCGCAGTTTGGTTGTTCCAAATAAGGGACGAGCAACGCAGCCCTGCGCAAAAGCAGGCCCGGCCCTTCGGGTTGTGCCTGAGCGCGCGCCATGCTGCGTTGCAGGCCTTGCGAAGGGAGCAACCATTAGCTGCGGCCTGCGCCTTGCCTGGCACGCGCTCAGGCACAACGCACTCGCGAATTCATTGATGACACACCCTCGCACCCATTGATTAACTTTGTTTGCCAGTAGGAGAGTTCCCAGCATGTCGATCCAGGTCGAAGACTATTTCGCGCGCGAAACCTTTCAGAAAATGAAGGCGTTCGCCGACAAACAGGAAACCCCGTTCGTAGTGATCGACACCGCGATGATCGCCCAGGCCTACGATGACCTGCGCGCCGGTTTCGAATTCGCCAAGGTCTACTACGCGGTCAAGGCCAACCCGGCCGTCGAGATCATCGATCTGCTCAAAGAGAAAGGTTCGAGCTTCGACATCGCCTCGATCTATGAGCTGGACAAAGTGCTGAGCCGTGGCGTCAGCCCGGACCAGATCAGCTACGGCAACACCATCAAGAAGTCCAAGGACATTCGCTACTTCTATGAGAAGGGCGTGCGCCTGTTCGCCACCGACTCGGAAGCCGACCTGCGCAACATCGCCAAGGCCGCACCGGGCGCCAAAGTCTATGTGCGCATCCTGACCGAAGGCTCGACCACCGCCGACTGGCCTCTGTCGCGCAAATTCGGCTGCCAGACCGACATGGCCATGGACCTGCTGATCCTTGCTCGTGACCTGGGCCTGGTGCCTTACGGCATCTCGTTCCACGTCGGTTCGCAACAGCGTGACATCAGCGTCTGGGACGCGGCGATCGCCAAGGTCAAAGTGATCTTCGAGCGCCTGAAAGAAGAAGACGGCATCCACCTGAAGCTGATCAACATGGGCGGTGGCTTCCCGGCCAACTACATCACTCGCACCAACAGCCTGGAAACCTACGCCGAAGAAATCATCCGCTTCCTCAAGGAAGACTTCGGTGATGACCTGCCGGAAATCATTCTGGAGCCGGGCCGTTCGCTGATCGCCAACGCTGGCATCCTGGTCAGCGAAGTGGTGCTGGTTGCGCGTAAATCCCGCACCGCCGTCGAGCGTTGGGTTTACACCGATGTGGGCAAGTTCTCCGGCCTGATCGAAACCATGGACGAAGCGATCAAGTTCCCGATCTGGACCGAGAAGAAAGGCGAGATGGAAGAAGTCGTGATCGCCGGCCCGACCTGCGACAGCGCCGACATCATGTACGAAAACTACAAGTACGGCCTGCCGCTGAACCTGGCGATCGGTGATCGCCTGTACTGGCTGTCGACCGGTGCGTACACCACCAGCTACAGCGCGGTAGAGTTCAACGGCTTCCCGCCGCTGAAATCGTTCTACGTGTAAGCGATGCTGGCGTAATGCAAAAAGCCCATGACGTGTCATGGGCTTTTTTATGGCTGCGATTCAGGTGTTCTGTAACTCGGTGCAACGGTGAGTGTAGGCCTGCGCCAGCGCCTGGATTCGCGGATCGGTTGCGCTCGCCAGCGTCTGGCTGGCCACGCGCAGAAAATTCAGGTTGCCGCCGGCCAGCGCTTTCTCCAGCCAGACCAACGCCTCATCAACGCGCCCCTCAGCCGCCAACACCGCCGCGTAGCTGAACTGCCCACGAAAATCCCCGCCTTCGGCCGAACGTCGATACCAGTCACGGGCCGCTGCCGGATTCGCCGGGCACACTTGCCCCTCTTCCAGATAACGCCCGAGCAGGTTCATCGACTTGGCATGCCCGGACTCTGCCGCGCGTTGATACAGCGCCATGGCCTGAAGATGATCGACCGCGACACCGCGCCCGGTCGCCAGTAGGTTGGCGAGGTTGTACATCGCCCAATCCAACCCGCCGGCGGCAGCGATTCGATAATGTTGCACAGCATTCGCGGCATCGACCGGACACCCCCAACCGTGCTCATGACAGCGGCCAAGCATGTTGCGCGCCATCAGATGACCTTGCCCGGCGGCAATCTCAAACCAGCGCAAGGCCAGCGGCTGATCCTGAGCGATCCCGTGACCATCAAGCAGGATCTGCCCGAGCAGCGCCTGCGCTTCCAGCACGCCCTCACCCGCTGCCATCAGAATTGCCTGAGCCGCACGAGCAGGGCTTTCTTCAAGCATGGCCGTGAGGCGTTCGCCGTCGAGGACTTCTTCGCGGCGTAACCGAAAGTCCGCCACTTACACCTCGACCCAGCGACGCAACAGATTGTGATAGGTGCCGGTGAGGCGGATCAGCGAAGGGTGATCGGGCATGTCCTGGGTCAGTTGCTGGATCGCGCCGTCCATCTCGAACAGCAAGGCTCGCTGGCTGTCTTCGCGCACCAGACTTTGGGTCCAGAAGAACGAGGCATAACGCGCGCCGCGAGTGACTGCATTGACCTTGTGCAGGCTGGTGCCGGGATACAAGACCATGTCGCCGGCGGGAAGCTTCACTCGCTGGGTGCCGAAGGTGTCCTGGATTTCCAGCTCGCCGCCGTCGTAGTCCTCGGGCTCGCTGAAAAACAGCGTGGCCGACAGATCGGTGCGCACCCGCTCGATGCTGCCCTTGGGCTGACGCACCGCGTTGTCGATGTGGAAATCGAAACTGCCGCCCGCCGTGTAGCAATTGAGTAACGGCGGGAACACTTTGTGCGGCAGCGCGGCCGACATGAACAGCGGGTTTTTCCACAGCCGTTCGAGCATCGCCGCGCCGATTTCCTTCGCCAGCGGATGGCCTTCCGGAAGCTGCAGATTGTGCTTGGCCTTGGCCGATTGATAGCCGGCGGTGATCTTGCCATCTGCCCAGTCGGCCTGTTCCAGCGCCTCGCGAATACGCTGCACTTCGTCTTTCTCGAACAGCGCGGGAATGTGCAGGAGCATGGCGACGTCACCAGATGGCAAAAGGATGCCAATGGTATTGATTCTTATTGACTGTGTAAAACCCGCTAGACGAATGAACTGGCAAAAACCGTAAGGTTAAATTGTAAAGAATGTAAATTTGTCGCGAATAGTAATGTTTCGCAATTGATACGAATACCTGTTTACCCTATATTCCGCCGCCTCAAATCCTTGGGGAGGGGAATAAAAATGGCACGTCAACCAGCACAAGTACCGGTCAGTTCACCACGTCTGCTCGCTTCCGCCATCGGCGTGGCAATCACCGCCGGCTCCGCAGGCCACATGGTGTTCGCCGCCGAAAAAACCGACAGCAAAGCCACCGGCAATGCCATCGCCCTGGACGCCACCGCCATCACCGGCGAAGCCCAGGACTCGACCTCCTACCAGGTCGAGAAAGCCTCCTCGCCCAAGTACACCGCGCCGCTGGTTGATACCCCGCGTTCGGTCACCGTTATCCCGCAACAAGTCCTGAAAGACACCGGCGCCCTGAACATGCAGGACGCGCTGCGCACCGTACCGGGCATCACCTTCGGTGCCGGTGAAGGCGGCAACCCGCAGGGCGACCGTCCGTTCATCCGTGGTTTCGACGCCCAGGGCGACACCTACCTCGACGGCGTGCGCGACACCGGCTCCCAGAGCCGCGAAATCTTCGCCGTGGAAAACATCGAAGTCAGCAAGGGCCCGAACTCCGCCATCGGCGGTCGCGGCGCAGCCGGCGGCAGCATCAACCTGGTGAGCAAGAAAGCCCACTTGGGCAACTCGTTCGACGGTGGCTTCACCTGGGGCTCCGACCAGACCCAGCGCTACACCATGGATGGCAACTACCAGTTCAGCGACACCGCTGCCGGCCGTCTGAACCTGATGAGCCACGAGAGCAACGTCGCCGGTCGCGACAAGGTCGACTACGACCGCTGGGGCATCGCGCCGTCCCTGGCCTTCGGCCTGGGCACCGACACTCGCGTCAACCTCGATTACTACCATCTCGAAAGCAACGACACGCCGGATTCGGGCATCCCTTACACCATTCCGGCCGGCGGCTCGGCGGCGCGCACCAAGTCCAACCCGGACAAACCGTACGCCGGCGGCGATCACAGCAATTTCTACGGTCTGGACCGCGACTTCCGCAAGGGCCGCACCGACACCGCGACCTTCGCCATCGAGCATGACCTGAGCGACTCGCTGACGATCAAGAACACCCTGCGTCACGGCACCAGCATGCAGGATTACATCCTGACCCAGCCGGACGACAGCAAGGGCAACGTCAACAACGGCAGCGTCTGGCGTCGTGCGAACACTCGTGTGAGCAACACCGAGACCACCACCAACCAGACCGATCTGTTCGGCAACTTCTACGTTGCCGGCTTCAAGAACAGCTTCTCCACCGGTGTCGAGTACACCCGTGAGGAAAGCAGCAAATCCTCGTACAACGTCAACACCGACACCACGCCGCGCACCTCGGCCGTGACCACCAACTGCAACCCGGGTCTGATCGGCGCCGCCAGCGGCTACAACTGCACCTCGCTGTCGAACCCGACGCCGAACGATCCGTGGAACGGCGCCATTTCGCGCAACTACGCCGGCACCGACACCCAGTCCGATACCTACGCACTGTATGCGTTCGACACCCTCGAGCTGTCCGAGCAATGGCTGGTGAACATGGGCCTGCGTTACGACCACTTCGAAACCGGCTACAAGACTTACACCAACGCTGGCCGCACCACCTCCAAGGGTTCGGACACCAGCGAGTTCGTCACCGGTCAGTTCGGCATCGTCTACAAACCGGCAGAGAACGGCAGCATCTATGCGTCCTACGCCACCTCCGCCACTCCGCCGGGCAACACCCTGGGTGAAGGTCAGGAAGGCAACCCGCTGGGCGGCACGCCGGATCGCAATGGCAACCTGCTCAAGAGCGACATGGAGCCGGAAACCACCAAGAACTACGAAGTCGGTACCAAGTGGGATCTGCTGAACGATCGCCTGTCGCTGACCGCCGACATCTTCCGCACCGAGAAAGAAAACGCGCGTGTCCAGGTCGATACCACCTCGTACGAAAACGCCGGCAAGACTCGTGTACAAGGTATCGAGTTGTCCGCCAGCGGCAAGATCACCGACAAGTGGCAAGTGTTCGCCGGCTACGCCTACATGGACAGCGAACAGGTGGACGGTGGTGACCTGCCGGCCAACAAGGCCAACAACGGTAACGAGTTGCCCAACACGCCGAAGAACAGCGCCAGCCTGTGGACCACTTACCAGGTCACGCCGAAGCTGACCATCGGTGGCGGTGCGTTCTATGTGGATGACGTATTCGGCAACGTGGCCAACACCACCATGGTCGATTCCTACGTTCGCTACGACGCGATGGCGGCGTACAAGCTGAGCAAGAACGTCGACCTGCAACTGAACGTGCAGAACCTGACCAACGAGACCTACTACGACAAGGCCTTCTCGACCCACTTCGCCAATCAGGCGGCGGGCCGTACGGCATTGCTGAGCACCAACTTCCACTTCTGATCGAAGCGGGAAGTACCGAGCCCCGTTCATTCATTTGAGCGGGGCTTTTGTGCGTAATAAAGAACGTTTCTCGATAGGCCACGGCATAATGCACGCCGTGAACACAACCTCCGAACGGACAAGGCAAGCAACGTGTTGAAGAAAACCCTGTTCCAGTTGCACTGGTTTTTTGGCATCACTGCCGGGCTGGTGCTGGCCCTGATGGGCATCACCGGCGCTGCCTATTCGTTTCAGGACGAAATTCTCAAAGCCCTCAACCCTTCGGTTTTGCAGGTCGAGAAGCAGGTCGCCGGCGTGCTGCCGCCCGCCGATCTGGTGGCGCACATCGAAGCGGCCTCGGGCAAGAAAGTCTCGATGCTCTCGGTCGAAACCGAAAGCGGCAGCGCCGGCCGCGTCTGGTTCACCCCGCCCAAAGGCGAGCGCCGGGGCGAGATGCGCTACTTCGATCCTTACACCGCCGAGTTCAAGGGCGACGCCACCGGCCAGGACTTCTTCGGCCTGATGCTGCAACTGCACCGGTTCCTCGCCATGGGCGATACCGGCCGCAACATCACCGGCGCCTGCACCCTGATGCTGCTGTTCTTCTGCCTGTCCGGCCTGTACCTGCGCTGGCCGCGCCAGTGGCACAGCTGGCGCGTGTGGCTGACCCTCGACTGGAAGAAAAAGGGCCGCAGCTTCAACTGGGATCTGCACTCGGTGTTCGGCACCTGGTGCATGCTGGTTTACCTGCTGCTGGCACTGACCGGACTGTCCTGGTCCTACGAGTGGTACAACAAGGGCCTGACCCGACTGCTTTCCGATGCACCGCAAAACGAGCGCGTGCGCGGTGGTCGTGGCCCGGCGCCTGAAGGTCCGGCGCCGACTGCCGATTACGCCGCCATGTGGCTCAGCATCTACAGCACCGCAGGCCCGGGCCTCGCTTCCTACAACATCCGCATGCCGCCGGTGGCCGGCCAACCGGCGACCGTGTTCTACCTGCTCGACAGCTCGCCCCATGACCGCGCGCTGAACCAGATCACCCTCGACCCGGCCACCGGTGTGGTCAAACGCGTCGACCGCTACGCCGACAAGAGCTTCAAGGCGCAATTGCTGACCAGCATTTACGCGCTGCACGTCGGCAGCTATTTCGGGCTGGTCGGGCGGATCATCGTCACCGTCGCGGCCGTCTTGATGCCGCTGTTCTTCATCACCGGCTGGTTGCTTTATCTGGATCGCCGACGCAAGAAAAAGCAGATCAAGGATGCCCGCAAAGGCCTCGACCAACCGGCCGGCGATACGCCGGCGTGGCTGATCGGCTTCGCCAGCCAGAGCGGTTTTGCCGAGCAACTGGCGTGGCAGACTGCGGGTCAATTGCAGGCCGCCGGATTGCCGGTGAAGGTGCAGCCGCTGGCGAATGTCAGCGAGCAGAATCTGCGCGAATCAAACAACGCGCTGTTCGTGGTCAGTACCTTCGGCGACGGCGAAGCGCCGGACAGCGCGCGCGGTTTCGAACGCAAAGTGCTGAACAACGCCTCGACCCTCGACAGCCTCAACTACGCCGTACTCGGCCTTGGCGATCGGCAGTATCAACACTTCTGCGGTTTCGCCCGACGCCTGCATCAATGGCTGGGCGAACACGGTGGCAAGACCCTGTTCGCCCCGGTCGAAGTCGACAGCGGCGATCCTTACGCGCTGCGTCACTGGCAGACCCAGCTCGGCCTGCTCACCGGGCAAGCACCGGTCGACACCTGGCAGGCACCGAGCTACGAGAACTGGACACTGGTGCGCCGCGAGCTGATGAACCCGGACAGCGCCGGCGCCCCGGTTTTCCTGCTCGGCCTGACCGCGCCGACTTCTCGCAGCTGGCTGGCCGGTGACCTGGTGGAAGTGCTGCCGCGCAACTGCCCGTGGGCCATCGAGCATTTCCTCGACGGCCTCGGCATCCGTGGCGAAACCAGCGTCAAGGTCAACGGCCTGCAGGAGTCGCTGGAAGTGGCCCTCGCCAGCCGCCAGTTGCCCGAGCACCGCGCCCATCTGGTGGGCCTGCACGCCCAGGCGCTGGTCGATGCGATGGTGCCGTTGGCCATGCGCGAATACTCGATCGCCTCGATTGCCGCCGACGGCGTACTGGAACTGATCGTGCGGCAAGAACAGCATGCCGATGGCAGCCTCGGCATCGGCTCCGGCTGGCTGACCGAGCATGCGCAGATCGGCGGCAGCATCAGCCTGCGGGTCCGCCGCAACAGCGGTTTCCACCTGCCGAACGCTCCGGTGCCGATGATCCTGCTGGGCAACGGCACCGGCCTTGCCGGGCTGCGCAGCTTGCTCAAGGCACGGATCGCCGACAACCAACAGCGCCACTGGCTGTTGTTTGGCGAACGCAATCGCGAGCACGACTTCCTCTGCCGCGCAGAGCTGGAAGAGTGGTTGATCAATGGCGATCTGGAACGCCTCGATCTGGCGTTCTCGCGGGATCAGGCCGAGAAGATTTACGTGCAGGATCGCCTGCGCGAATCGGCCGGCGAGTTGAAGAAATGGCTGGCGGACGGTGCAGTGATCTACATCTGCGGCAGCCTTCAAGGGATGGCGTCGGGCGTGGATCAGGTGCTCAATGAAGTGCTGGGCGCTGCCGAAGTCGAACGCCTGATCGAACAGGGTCGCTATCGCCGCGACGTTTACTGATTCACCTTGGATAACTGTGGGAGCAAGCTTGCTCCCACAGCTTCAGCGCTGCATTCAGACCGGCTGCAGCTTCTGCTCAAACACCGCAACCCCCTCCAGATCCCGCAACACCACGCTCATCTCCCCGCTCTGCCCCTCAATGTTCACTTCGCCGAAAAACTGAAAACCGGCAAACGGTGAAGCGTTTTGCGTCGGTGGCGCTTTCTGAAACACCACTTGCGGGCCGAAGGTCTTGTCCAGCGGATTGGGGCCGAAACTGCCGGCGTTCAACGGCCCTGCGACAAACTCCCAGAACGGTTCGAAATCCTGGAACGCCGCGCGATCCGGGTGGTAATGATGCGCCGCGCAGTAATGCACGTCTGCCGTCAGGAACACGAAATTGCGCACCTGATGTGCCCGCAGGAACCCGAGCAATTCGGCCACTTCCAGCTCGCGCCCCTGGGCCGGACCGGGGTCGCCGTTGGCCACCGCTTCCCAGCGTGCAACACCGGGACTGACTTCACCGTCGGGCACGCCGAGACCGATCGGCATATCGGCGGCAATCACTTTCCACTGGGCTTTCGAGGCCGTCAATCCGCGCTTGAGCCAGTTCAGTTGCTCGCGCCCGAGGAACGGTTTTTCCGCCCCGAGATTGTCGTCGTTGGCCCCGCGATAACTGCGCATGTCGAGCACGAACACATCGAGCATCGGCCCGTAACTCAGCTTGCGATAGATCCGCCCGCCACCGTCCGCTGCCTGACGGCGCATCGGCGAATATTCGAGCCAGGCCTGACGCGCACGGCCGACCAGGGTGTGGATATTTTTTTCCTGATAACGCTCGTCGAGCTGCTTGCCCGGCGACCAGTTGTTGACCACTTCATGGTCGTCCCACTGCCAGATCTGCGGCACTTCGGCGTTGAAACGACGGACGTTTTCGTCCATCAGGTTGTAGCGGTAATTGCCGCGATAATCGTCGAGGGTTTGCGCGACCTTGCTCTTGGCTTCGGTGGTGAGGTTGCGCCAGATCCGGCCACCTTCCGTGGTCAGTTGCGCCGGCACCGGGCCGTCGGCGTAGATGGTGTCGCCGCTGTGGATAAAGAAGTCCGGCAGGCGCATGCGCATGGCTTCATAGATGCGCATGCCGCCGATATCGGGGTTGATGCCGAAGCCCTGGCCGACGGTGTCGCCGCTCCAGACAAAACGGAGATTGCGCCGCGCAGTCGGTGCACTGCGCAAGTGGCCGAGCCACGGCTCGCTGGCGACGCCAGTGCGGGCGTCCTTGAAATACACGCGGTAGAAAATCGCCTGATCAGCGGGCAACCCGGTGAGTTCGACGCGGGCGGTGAAATCGCTGCGGGCATCGGCCAGCGCCGAGACCACGCGGCGCGGATGGCGGAACTGACTGCGAGTGTCCCACTCCACCACCATCTGCGCCGGGCGGTCGGCGCGGCTCCAGATCATCGCCCGGTCGCCCTGCAAGTCGCCAGATTGCACGCCGTCAGTGAGTTGCGGTCGATCCTTGACCGAGGCGATGACGGCCGGCGCCAGCCCCGGCATCAGCAGTCCGGCGCCGACGGCTTGCATCACGCGCCGGCGACCGGGATTGAAATCGCTCATGGTGTTCTCCCTGAAAAAAGGGAAACTTAAGCACTGCTAGATGAAAGGGGTGTGACACCTCACGCCTTCGCGGGCTCCAGCGCCAGTTCCACGGCCTCCGGGCGTTTGACCAGCGCATACACCACCGCCGTCAGCAGACTGCCCGCGACAATCGCCAGCAGATACAGCAGCGCATGGTTGATCGCATTCGGGATCGCCAGCACGAACAGGCCACCGTGGGGCGCCATCAGTTTGCAGCCGAAGTACATCGACAGCGCACCGGTCAGCGCACCGCCGGCAATGCTCGCCGGAATCACCCGCAACGGGTCTTTCGCGGCAAACGGAATCGCCCCTTCGGAGATGAAGCACAACCCGAGCACCAGCGCCGCTTTACCGGCCTCGCGTTCGGTCTGGGCAAACTTGCGTCGGGCGATGAAGGTGGCGATACCCAGACCGATCGGCGGCACCATGCCGGCGGCCATGGTCGCGGCCATCGGTGCATAACTCTGCGAGGCGAGCAGCCCCACCGAGAACGCATAGGCAGCCTTGTTGATCGGCCCGCCGAGGTCGACGCACATCATGCCGCCCAGCAGCACACCGAGCAGGATCGCGTTGGTGGTGCCCATGCTGTCGAGAAAATGTGTGAGCGCCGCGAGCATCCCGGCCACCGGTTTGCCGACCACGTAAATCATCACCAGCCCGGTGAACAGACTGGCGAACAGCGGGATGATCAGAATCGGTTTCAGCGCTTCGAGACTTTGCGGCAGCGCCACATAGCGACTGATTGCTTTGGCGGCATAGCCTGCGATAAACCCGGCAACGATCCCACCGATGAATCCGGCGCCCAGGGTGCTCGCCAGCAAACCGCCGATCATCCCCGGTGCGAGTCCGGGACGGTCGGCAATCGACCAGGCGATGTAACCGGCCAGCAGCGGCACCATCAATTTGAACGCGGTCTCGCCACCGATCTGCATCAGCGCCGCCGCCAGCGTGCCTTCTTCCTTGAACGCGGTGATGCCGAACACGAACGACAAGGCGATCATCAGCCCGCCCGCCACCACCATCGGCAGCATGAAAGAAACGCCAGTCAGCAGGTGTTTGTAGACGCCGCTTTTCTCCTGTTTGGCCGGGGCCTTGCCGTCGCTGGCAGCGCTTTCAACGACACCTTCAGTCAGGGCTTTTTTCAGCGTGGCTTCGGATTGCTTCAACGCAATCCCGGTGCCGCAGCGATAGATTTTCTTGCCGGCGAAACGCTCGGTGGCGACTTCAATGTCAGCCGCCAGCAGCACTACGTCAGCCTCGGCAATCGCGGTTGCGCTCAGCGGATTTCGCGCGCCGACCGAGCCCTGGGTTTCGACTTGCAGGTCGTAGCCCAGACGCTTGGCGGCTTGCTGCAAGGCTTCGGCGGCCATGAAGGTGTGGGCGACGCCGGTCGGGCATGCAGTGACCGCGACCAGACGCGGCGCTTGCGCGCTGGCAACCACGGGCGGCGTTTCGTCAGCGACGTAAACCTGCGCCTCGACGGCGCCACGCCGCAGCACGTCTTCAACATCCTGCAGGGCTTGCGCCGGCGCAATCCGAAAGACTTTCTTGCCGATGAACCGGGTCATGTCCACCGGTCCCGTGGTCACCAGCAACACCCACTCGGCGGCCTCGATGGTGGCTGCCGACAACTCGCGTTCCGGGTGCGCGGCATCCACCACTTCGACGCTGGTGCTCCAGCCCTGACGCTGGGCCGCGGCATCCAGCAGCCGGGCGCACAGCACACTGGTGACCATGCCGTTCGGGCAGGCCGTGACAATGGCTAACTTCATGACAAACCCTCTTATTGTTCTGTCAGGGGGCGCACGCGCACGCCCTGTTCGAGCTGCGTCAGTTGCGCAGCATCGTGAATACCGAATCCGATCTGGGTCACCGCCTGCGCCGCAATTGCGGTGGCCGTGCGCAGGGTTTGTTCGGGCGTGTCGGCGCTGAGCAGGCCGTGGAGCATGCCGGCCAGCAACGAATCGCCGGCACCGACCGTGCTGGCGACGCTGACCTTCGGCGGCGTCGCATGCAGCGCCGAGCCGACGCTGTACCAGTTCACACCCTCGGCGCCATGGGAAATCACCACATGCTCGATGCCTTGGGCGTGCAGCCGATTGGCCGCTTCGGCCTGAGACGCGTGGGACACCACTTCACAGCCCAGCGCATCGGCCAGCTCTTCGGTGTTCGGCTTGATCAGCCACGGGCCGGCCTTGAGCGCCGCGCGCAAGGCGTCGCCGCTGGTGTCCAGGGCGACTTTCAGGCCCAACGTTTTCAAGCGTTCGACCAGTTCGCGCAACCACTGTGCAGTGACTCCGCGCGGCAAGCTGCCCGCAACTACAACCGCGTCATGCCCCGGCGCGATCTGCACCAGTCGATCCAGCAACGCCTGTTGCGCCACCACGCCGACCACCGGCCCCGGGCCGTTGATGTCGGTAATGCGGCCATCCTGTTCCGCGACCTTGATGTTGCTGCGGGTCTCGCCGGGCACCCGGATAAACGCATCGGTGAAACCGCGCTTGGCGAACAGGGTTTCGAACGCTTGCAGATTGTCTTCGCCGAGAAAGCCGCTGACCGTCAGTTGATGACCGAGGTCGGCCAGCACTTGCGCAACGTTGACGCCCTTGCCGGCGGCGTGGGTGTGCATCTCGTCGCTGCGGTTGACCTGACCGGCCTCAAGGCGTCGCAACTGCACCGTGAGGTCCAGCGCCGGGTTGAGGGTCAGGGTGAGAATCTTGGCCATTACAGGGCCTCCACTAATGCGCGCACTTCGTTGGCGCTGCCCACGGCCAGGGCTTGTTGAGCAAGGGCTTGTGTTTGCGTCAGGCTGAGTTCACGGATGCGTGCCTTGACCTCGGCGATGCTGCGCCCTGAGACGCTCAGTTCATCGACACCGAGGCCGACCAGCACCGGTACCGCCAGCGGATCCGCCGCCAGTTCGCCGCACACGCCGACCCATTTGCCATGGGCATGGGCCGCGCGCACGGTGATGTCGATCAGTTGCAGCACCGCCGGGTGCAGGCCGTCAGCCTGGGCGGACAGGGTCGGATGACCACGGTCGATCGCCAGCGTGTACTGCGTCAGGTCGTTGGTGCCGACGCTGAAGAAATCCACTTCCTTGGCCAGGACCGGCGCCAGCAACGCGGCGGACGGCACTTCGATCATGATCCCCAGTTGCAGGTCGGCAACCGGGATTTCCAGGCGCAGGCGTTCGGTCATGTCACGAGCTTGACGCCACTCTTCGACACTGCCGACCATCGGGAACATGATCCGCAACGGACGGTTGTCCGCCGAACGCAGCAAGGCGCGCAACTGCGCTTCCATGATCTGCGGACGCTGCAAGGTCAGGCGAATCCCGCGTACGCCGAGGAACGGGTTTTCTTCCTTGGCGATCGGCCAATACGGCAGCGGTTTGTCGCCGCCGACATCGAGGGTGCGCACCACCAGCGGCCGACCGGCGAGGCCGTCGAGGACGCGGCGGTATTCGGCTTCCTGAGTCGCCTCGTCCGGCGCCTGTGGATGAGCCATGAAAATCAGTTCGGTGCGCAGCAGGCCGATGCCTTCGGCGCCCTGCTCCACCGCGCTGATCACACCGGCGCTTTCACCGATGTTGGCGAACACTTCCACGGCGTGGCCGTCGGTGGTGTGCGCCGGTTGATGGCGTTGTTCGGCGGCGGCTTTCAAGCGTTGTTCGCGGGTGTCGCGTTCTTCGCTGGCACGTTGCAGGGTCGCGGCATCCGCGTCCACATGCAGGCGACCGCGCTGACCATCGAGCAGCAACGGCGTGCCCGGCTTCAGCAGCAACACCGCAGCGCCCGCACCGACCAGCGCCGGAATCCCCAGCGCGCGAGCCACGATGGCGCTGTGAGCGGTGGCGCCGCCACGGGCGGTAAGAATCCCCGCGACCCGCGCCGGATCCAGCCGCGCAACGTCGGACGGGCCGACCTCACCCATCACCAGAATGTACGGTTGCTCGGGCTCGGCGGGCGTCTGCACACCACACAGTTGCGCCAGCACCCGGCGACCGATGTCGCGCAGGTCGGCGGCGCGTTCGGCGAGCAACGCGTCCTGCAACGCTTCCTGTTGTTTTGCGGCGGCCTCGATCACGGCCATCCACGCCGCTTCGGCGCTTTCGCCCTGCTTGAGGCGGGTGTCGACTTCGTCGGTGAGTTCCGGGTCGTCGAGCATTTCCTGGTGGGTGATGAAAATCTCGCGGATCGCCTTGGCCTTGCTGCGCTCGATCAGGCCCTGAATGTCCTGACGCACGTCGGCCAGCGCTTGCTTGAGACGTTCGCGCTCGATGGCGGCAGACTCGCCGCGCAACGGGTAATCGATGGCTTGCTGGACCTGAATGTGCGCCGGGCCGATGGCGATGCCGGGGGCGGCAGGGATCGCTTGCAGCAGACTGCCGGAGGCCGGGGCGGTCAGCACTTCTGCAATGTCCGTAATCACTTCGCGCTGTTGACTGACTGCGGGCAACGGTTCGACTTCTTCGCCGAGGCCTTCTTCGATAGCGGCGAGCAAGGCCGGCAAGGCATCGGCGGCAATGCTCGGCTCGGCGATGATTTCCAGCACCTGGCCGCGACGGGCGCCGAGGCTCAGCAGTTTGCTCAGGCTTTTCACCGATACGGCGCTGTCCTGACCGTCGACAATGCGCACACGGATTTCGCCGTCAAAACTTTTCGCCAGTTGCGCGAGGATTTTCGCTGGCCGCGCGTGCAGACCATGGGCGTTGGCCAGTGCGATACGTGCGCTCGGCCAGTCGGCCGGCAACTCACCGCCAAGCACTTCGAGAACCTTGCGGCTGCTGGTGGCGCGGCCCAGTTCATGGCCGCGACCTTCGATCAGCAACGCGCACAAACGCTCGAGCAACGCCTGATGCGCTTCACCGAGGCTGGCCAGACAGAACAGACCGCTGAGCGGCTGGCCGAGGTAACGCATCGGTTTGTCCGGGGTGACGAACGCCAGCCCCGGACGCTTCACGGTCTGCTCGCTGTGCAGCCACCACAGGCCATCGCCCAGCGGCAGCGCTTCGACTTGCTGCAGCACGCCGGCGAAACCGTTGCTCACGCAATCGGCCTGGCGCAGCAGACGCGCACCACGCCAGACCAGTTCTTCGAAATCGTCGGCGGAGACCCCGAGGCCGATCATCTGCGCATCCAGCGCCAGCTCTTGCGGCGCACCTTGCAGCAGTTTCAGCAGTGCTTCCGGCGAACTGGCGCGGCGCAGGGCCTGGCCCAGATCGGTCTCGCCGAGAGCGCGGGTCAGCAGTTGCAGCAGGCGCAGGTGTTCGTCGGATTTGGCGGCGATGCCGATGGCCAGATAAACGATCTGGCCGTCGCCCCAGTCCACGCCATCGGGGAACTGCATCAGGCGCACGCCGGTGGCGAACACCTGATCGCGGGTTTCGGGCGTGCCGTGGGGGATCGCAATGCCTTGGCCGAGGAAGGTCGAGCCCTGAGCCTCCCGGGCCTGCAGGCCAGCGAGGTATCCGTCGGCGACCAGACCATCGGCGACCAGATGACTGGCCAGCAATTGCAAAGCGGCGGGTTTATCCACAGCCGACTGGCCCATGGATATCTGCTCTACAGTGAGCTCGAGCATGCGATCTCCTTTTTGGCGCGGTGGCGCGCCAGGTATTGTTTTGAATGGTTGCAGCTTAGGCGCTATGGGCCATCCTTTTCAGGAGGCAGTTTTGGCGGTTTCACGGCAGAACCGGCCAAAGGCGTCTAAAACGTAGAAAATACGCTTGCTGAAACGTTTAATCTAGATTGATCGGCACGTTACTCGATAATGTCCCATCCTTGAAGTCCAACTTGTCGGATGCGCTGAGACAATGGTCGCCTGCCTGAATCGGGTAGGATTGGCGAAAATGTCGCGGCAAGCTCGAAAAAACAAGGAAATCCCGGGTTGAAACTCAGTGATATCGCGCGGTTGGCCGGAGTGTCCGTGACCACCGCCAGCTACGTCATCAACGGCAAGGCCGAACAGCAGCGCATCAGCACCGCCACCGTCGAGCGGGTGCGAGCGGTGGTCGATCTGCACGGCTTTACCCCCAATCCACAGGCGGCCGGGCTGCGCAGTCGGCACACCCGAACCCTGGGTTTTATCCTGCCGGATCTGGAAAACCCCAGTTACGCGCGGATCGCCAAACTGCTGGAGCAAGGCGCCCGGGCGCGGGGTTATCAGCTGCTGATCGCCAGCTCCGACGACGCGCCGGACAGCGAGCGACAACTGCTGCAACTGTTCCGCGCCCGGCGCTGCGATGCATTGATCGTCGCCAGTTGCCTGCCTGCCGGTGACGACAGTTATCGTCAGTTACAGGCCAAGGGCTTGCCGATCATTGCCATCGACCGGGTGATGGATGCCGAGCATTTCTGCTCGGTGGTCAGCGACGACCGCGAAGCCAGCCTGCACCTGACCGAAAGCCTGCTCGACCCGCAGCCGAAGCAGATCGTGCTGCTGGGCGCCCGCCCGGAACTGAGCATCAGCCAGGAACGTGCGGCCGGATTCAAGCAAGCCCTCGCCGGATTCAAGGGCGAAGTGCTGATCGAACACGCCGAATCCTTCAGCCGCGAGTGCGGCAAGCAGTTGATGGAAGAACTCCTGCAACGCCTCGGGCATTTGCCGGATGCGCTGGTGACCACGTCCTACGTGCTGCTGCAGGGTGTGTTCGACGCGCTGCATGACTTCCCGCTTAAAAACCGCCCGCTGCGCCTCGGCACATTCGGCGACACCCAACTGCTCGACTTCCTGCCGCTGCCGGTCAACGCCATGGCCCAGCAGCACCAGTTGATCGCCGACAAGGCGCTTGAACTGGCGCTGGCGGCGGTCGAACAATCGGACTACCAGCCCGGCGTGCAGGCCATCGCCCGTACCTTCAAGCAGCGTATTCACCGGGACTGAGCCGTGGAGCTGATCGACAGCCACACCCATCTGGACTTCCCTGACTTTGACGCCGACCGCGCGGTGCTGCTGAGCGAAAGCCGCGCCCTCGGGGTGCGGCGAATGGTGGTGCTCGGGGTCTACGAGGGTAACTGGCAACGGGTGTGGGATCTGGTGCAAAGCGATGCCGATCTGTACGCGGCCCTCGGTTTGCACCCGGTGTATCTCGATCAGCATCGGCCGCAAGACTTGCTGGCACTGGGCGACTGGCTGACACGGCTAAAGGGTCATAGGCAGCTGTGCGCGGTCGGCGAAATCGGCCTGGATTACTTCATCGAAACCCTCGACCGCGAGCGCCAGCAAGCGCTGTTCGAGGCACAACTGCAACTGGCGGCAGATTTTGAACTGCCGGCATTGATCCATGTACGACGCAGCCATGCGGCGGTGATTGCCACGCTCAAGCGCTTCAAGCTCAAGCGTGCCGGGATCATCCATGCGTTCGCCGGCAGCCGTGAAGAAGCGCGGGAATACATCAAGCTCGGTTTCAAACTGGGTCTTGGCGGTGCGCCAACCTGGCCGCAGGCGTTGCGCATGCACCGGGTGCTGGCCGACTTGCCGCTGGATTCGGTGGTGCTGGAAACCGACTCACCGGACATGGCGCCCGCCATGTTTCCCGGCGTGCGCAATACGCCGGCGCATCTGCCGGCGATCTGCGACTCACTGGCCACTTTGATGAACATCAGCGCCCAACAACTCGCCGCCGCCAGTACCGCCAACAGCTGCGACGTGTTCGGCTGGTAGTCAGTCGGCGTGAGCCTTGGCCGCGTCGAGAATCAGCGTCAGGTGCTGGCGCTGCCGGGCATAACGAATCACCGCGAAGTACACGAAAATCGCGATCAGCGATCCGTTCAGCTGCTCGGTGACGCTGAGCAGACCCACCCATTCCATCACCAGGGCCACCAGCAGCGCGGTGCACACCGTCACCAGCGCACTGGCGCGCAGCAGGCCAAGTGAATCGAGCGAACGGAAACGTTTGATCTGCTTGGGGCAACGCAATTCCAGGCTTTTCTGGCAATTCGCGCAGGTGAACGCTTCGTGGATCGAAATGGCATTCAGTTGCCAGGGCTTGAGCACCAGCGTGGTCTGGCAGTGGGCGCAGCGGCCCTGGACGCCCAGGGTTGCGACGGACATGTGCGATCTCCTCCAAGTAGTCAATGAATTGATCTTGGTTCATTGAAGCCGAAAAACCAGCGCCTGGAGGAAAACAGGATTGGGCTTACAGATGTAGGCAAAAAAGTACTACAAGCCATTCCGAAAAAGCCTGCCTCAGAGGAGGCAGGTCGCTTCAAACCCGGAACGCGCTGATCAACTGCTTCAACTCGACCACCTGCGCCGACAACGCACGGCTGGCATCTTCGGTCTGGTGTGCACCTTCTGCAGTGCGTTCGCCGGCACGGTTGATCTCGACGATGTTCTGGTCGATGTCGTGGGCCACGGCGGTCTGCTGCTCGACGGCGGCGGCGATCTGCTGGTTCTGGTCGACGATCATGCCGACAGCGCCGAGGATGTTTTCCAGCGCCTGCTGGACTTTCTCCGACTGCCCCACCGTGCCGTTGGCCATCTGATGGCTGACGCCCATGGCCTTCACTGCCGCGCCGACGCCGCCATGGAGCTTGGCGATCATCTGCTCGATTTCTTCGGTCGATTGCTGAGTGCGTTTGGCTAGCGTGCGGACTTCGTCAGCGACCACGGCAAAACCGCGCCCCTGCTCACCGGCCCGCGCAGCCTCGATCGCGGCGTTGAGCGCCAGCAGATTGGTCTGTTCGGCGATGCTCTTGATCACTTCCAGAACGCGACTGATCGACTGACTGTCGCTGGCCAACTGGTTGATCACCAGCACCGATTGATCGATCTCGCTCGCAAGTGCCGCGATGCTGCCCTGCTGCGATTCCACCAGTCCGCGCCCATTGATGGTTTCATCGTTCACGCTGTGGGCGCTGCTGACCGCTGCCGCCGCACTGCGTGCCACCTCCAGCGACGTTGCCGACATCTGGTTCATCGCCGTCGCCACTTGTTCGATCTGTGTGCGTTGCCCGGCGACTGCCTGATTGCTTTGCGCCGAGACGTTTTCCACCTGCCCCGCCTGTCGCTCGACCTCGCCAACGGTGTGGCCGACCCGTTCGATCAGGTCATGGATTTTCCTCACCGTACCGTTGAACACTTCGCCCAACTCGCCGAGTTCATCGCGGCTGTTGGCGTGGAAATTCACCGTCATGTCGCCCGCCGCGACTTTATCCATCATGGCGCCGAGGTTTTTCAGGGTGGCGCGGGTCGAGGCATAGAAGCCACCGTAGAGATAGAAAATCAGCACGAACACCAGCGACAACGCCACGGCTTGCAGCACCATGTGCGTACGGTTTTGCCCCAGGCGCTGTTGCAATTGGGTGTCGAGGAATTTCAGGGTGGCGTCGTTGAGCTGATAGGTCTGGTCCATCAGCCCGGTGAGCTGGTCATAAAAACCCTGCCATGGGGCGTCGAGGGTTTCGGCCATCACCACTTGCTCTTCGATCAGTGTGCCGGCCTGTTTCAGCGACGCCTTGCTGGCATCGGCCGGGGCGCTCAGGGAGTCACGGGCGGCTTTGCTCGACCCCAGCGCATCCTGCAATTTCAGGCCATATTCGGCCTGAAGCTTTTCGATCTGCACCAGCAACTCGTCGAAGCGGGTGCTCGACGAACTATTGAGAAAGCCCTGGCCCAATGAATACGAGCCCATCGCCCGACCTTCGCCCAACGCCTGGGTGACGGCCGGCGTGATCGCGGTGATCAGCTCGCTGAGCTGGCGTATGTCGCTCTGGTTGTCGCGACTCAATCCGGCCTGACTGGCGACGATCTGGCTGAAAACCTGCGCATTGCCCAGCAGCTTGCCGATCAGCGCACTTTTGCTTTGCAGGGAGTTTTCCGCCTGCTGAGCCTTGAAAGCGGCGATCATTTCATCGCGCTTGGCCTCGAAGAACTTGATCTGCTCCGGATCCTCGGTCATGGGCGTCAGCCCTTGCAGGCGCGCCAGAACGTTTTGCTCAAGACTGGTGATCTGCGCCTCGACATTGCCGGCCTTTCCGGACTGGCCGAGGGTGACATTGATCTGCACCAGATTGTTGAGGGTTTCCAGATCCCGGCGCAGGGTCAGGCTGCTGCCCAGCAGGTCGAGGCTCTGCAGCTCGACCCGGGTGCCCTGGAATTCGCGGTAGGAATCGCGCACCAGATAGAAATTGGTCACCAGCATCGGCACCAGGAACAGCACGCTGATCAGGCTGAACTTCATGCCGAAGCTCAAGCGGTTCATCAGCGAGACGGCGGGATAGAGCAAGCTCTTCACTGGAAGTCTCCCTTGGTTTTTTCTTGTTTTTATTGGCAGGCGCGGGGCGACAGCAGATAGCCACTATCGGGCGCTATCTCTGTATAGCTCAAATCGAAGGGAGGTTTTGTAACTTAAGGTTAACGAGGGGGATTGCCCCCCTCATCACTCGAACGGCCTACGCCAGCACTGTCCACAGGGCAAATCCGGCATACCACAACACTGCCGCCCGCAGCAGCAACTCCCACAGGCAGTCGAGGGTGTTGATGCCTTCGGGGCCGACAGCGGCCGGCGGGATTTCCCCGGCCGCGAGCCCGACCCTGTTGATCAGTTGCGCGGCGCTGATGTTCCAGTTCAGCAGCTCGTGCAGCATCACCCGACTGACCGCGACGAAATTACCGACCAGGGCGAGGCTCGCCGCCAGCAGGCGCACCGGCACCCAGTCGAAGGCATGACGCAGTTGCCCTGCCCGTTCGGCCACCGCCGGGTTCTGGGCGTTTTCCTCCGCCAGCGCCAGCAAGCGGTAACTCAGTGCCGCCACCGGACCGAGCAGGAAGTACCAGAAAATCACCGCAAAAAAGCTCTGGTAGGCCTGCCACAATAGATGCCGCTGCACTTGCTCCAGCAATTGTTCTCCGCTTTCGGCGCAGATTTTCAGATCACGCTTGGCCACATGGGCGGCGGCCTGCAGGTCCTCGCGGCGCCAGGCGTCGCGAAACGGCCCGAGTTCGCCGAGCAGGTCACCCCGCCCCAGGCTGTAAATCACCACCAGTAAATGCACCGGCAATGCCAGCAGACCATAGGCCACCGGCTCCAGCACCAGCAGCAACAAGCCCAGCAATGCCACCGGCAGCAGCACCAGAACAATCAGCACCAGCCACGGCTGTTTCGCCAGCCCACCGGTTTCAAGCTTGTGCAGTTCGCGGATCCATCCGCCATCGCGTTGCACCCGTTGGCGCAGAGCCGAGAACTTCTCGATCCATACCGCCAGCAGTAACACCAGAAAACTCATTGTCCTTCCTCTTGTGCCAGGGCGGCGCGGTAGCGTGCCCAGTCGAATGCGGGTCCGGGGTCGGTCTTGCGTCCGGGGGCGATGTCACTGTGCCCGCAGATGCGCTCGACGGTGATTGCCGGGAACGCCGCCTGTATCTGCCGGGTCAGCGCGGTCAGCGCCCGGTACTGCGCATCGGTGAACGGCAGATCATCGGTGCCTTCCAGCTCGATGCCTACGGAAAAATCGTTACAGGTTTCCCGTCCCTCGAACATCGAAACACCGGCATGCCAGGCCCGTTCAAGACAGGAGACAAACTGGGTGACCTTGCCGTCACGTTCGATCAGAAAATGTGCAGACACGCGCAGGTCGGCGATCCCCGCAAAGTAGGGATGTTCCGTGACATCCAGACGATTCTGGAAAAATTCCTGGACCTTGCCGGTGGCGAACTGCGCCGGTGGCAGGCTGATGTTGTGGATGACCAACAGGGAGACTTCGCCCGCCGGGCGTTCATTGAAGTTGGGCGAAGGGCAGACCTGCACCCCGTGACACCACCCGCTTGCGGGATCCAACTGCATACCGATTCCTTCAACGCCGACTGTGTTGGCGACCAGTATGCCGTGATCGGCCCCCGGCGCGCGATCACTTGCCGCGATTGAGCCGCCGCAGATTGCCGAGCACCGACTCGAGCGCCCGGTCGAACAGCAAGGTGTCGTCCAGCGCCCGCACCGCGCCGCGACGAAACGCCAGGGCCAGTTCCGTGCGGTCGCGCTCCAGCACTTTCATGCCGGTGCGGTCGACGAACACGTACTTGCCGGTCGCCTCGATGATCGCCGCCAGTTTGCAGCGCAGAGTGTGTTCTTCGTCCTCCTCGAACGCCACCCAGCTGCCCAGACGCAACTGTTCGACCTGGCGCAGACCGACATCGTCAGCTGGCAAACGCGCTGGCGTGCGTGGTTTGAGACCGTCGTCGGCCATCTGCAGGACAATCGTCTGCGACACTTCGATCATTTCCGGCAGCACGGACTGATCCGGTGCGCCGGACGGTTCGAGCAGCCGCACATGCAGCGCTTCCAGCTCACTGAAAAAGCCGCTGGTGGCAAACGGATCGAAGGCCGAAGTGCTCAGGCCGTCGCGCAATGACTTGAGCAACCCCGGCACCAGCGCCAGCAGACGCAGGCCGGCTTCGGCATCGTCGTGACGCTGCACGCTCCAGATCAATTGCTCCATGGTCTGCACGTCGGCCTGCCATTCGGCGGACTGATCGCCGTGCTTGAGGCAGGTCAGCAGCAACACCTTGCTCCAGGCGTCCTGCACGAACGTCACCACCGACGGTGGCAGGACCTTGCCCAGCAACGCCTGATTGAGCGCCTGCTCGACCCGCTGGCGAGCCAGTTCGGTTTTCGCCCGGCCCTCTTCGGCATCGCGCAAACGCTGTTCAAGCAATTCGCTGCGACGGCGCTCGTCACTGGTGAAGGCGAGGAAGTCCGCCAGCAACTCGGAAAAAATCGCCGGGTCATCGACGAAATCCGTCAGCAGGCGCTGCACCACTTGCTCGATGCGCAGGTACAGGCTGTCGCGCGCATTACCGTCGCACTCGCCCCAGCCCATCGCCGCCTCGGCGATTTCGTTGAGCAGGCGCCGCGCCGGGTGGCTGCTGCGGCTGAAGAAGCTTTTGTCGATCACCGCGACCTTCAACATCGGGATCTGCAACCGGGCAATCAGCGCCTTGAGCGAATCCGGCAGGTTGCGATCATCGAGGATGCAGTCGAAGACCATGGCCACCAGATTGATCACGTCCTCGTCAGCCCCGCCGACAATTCGCGATTTGCCGCTGCGTACGCTGACCCGCGTCAGCAGTTGTTCAAGCTGATGGCGCAGATCGAAGTCGTCCTGCACTGCCAGCGCCGGCACGTATTGCTGCAGGTGCGAGAGCAGGCGCAGCAGGTCGCGGGTGGAAATCGGCTGCGCCGGAGCGCTGGGTTCAAGGGTCGGCGCGACGGTGCCGCGCACGTGCAGCAGCAACTCCTGCAATGCGGCGAAGACCTCCTGCACGCCGGCATCGGTCTGGGGTTTGTCGACGCCCTCGAATTCGCTCTGCACGCTGGCCACGGCCTGATCGATGGCACGACGGGCCGGTGCCGGCTTGAGTTCGGGCAACACACCCGTGGCGATCAGCAGTTGGTTGGCTTCGGCGTAGAGTTGATCGGTATCGGCCAGCACATAGCGCTCGAACAATTTGAGCAGGATCAGCTTGACCTTGATCTCCACCCCCAGATTGCGCCCGGCCTGCAGGAAGTACTCGCAAAGCATCGCCGGGCCCAGCGGGTTGTAATGATCGCCCAGCGTCTTGCCCAACAACGCATTGAACCGCGCGGTCAGTTGGTCGAGGGCGAAGCCGTCGCGATTGAGCACGCGGCCGACCATGGTTTCGACCGCGACGCTGCGCTCCATGTCATCGGTGCGCGCTGTCGTGTCCCCGTATTGCAAGGCGTGCGAGAGGACGGCGGGAACGGGATCGAATTGAGTGAGGCCGACAAAGGCTTCGAAAAACTGCTCGAGAAAACCACGCTCGATGTTCTTGCGCTTGAGGCGCAGGTCGCGCATGGCTTCGAAAAAGATGTTCTGTTCGACGTCGTTGCGTGCCCGGTCGGCCATTTCGAACAGGGTGTCGTCGGCGTTATCGAACAGCTCCTGCAAACCGTTGCGCAGGCGTTGGGCAGCCTTGTCGCGAACCTGAAGCAGAATCACAGGCAGGCGGGCGAGCGGCGAGTGAGGCGCCTGATCGGTAGTGGCCTTGTGCAAAGGCACTACATTCCCGTCGTTGTGCATCCAAGCCTCCTGAAACGGTGATTTGCCGACGTCAAAGCTATGGCGTCAAATGCAAGGCGGATTATCTTGCAAAAGATGTCTCCGGCGCCAGAGCCGTCAGGGTTTCCCCTATGCGCCGACACCTTGAAGTGACCACGACAGAATCGGGTTTGCTCAAAGAAAATCGACCGGATGCAGGGCTGCGTGGCTGTTCTCGCCTTGGGTTGGCCGACGCCATGCCCCTATAATCGGACCACTTAGTTTGTGGAGCCCGTTATGCCGAATCTACGTCTCGCCGATTTGACCGCCGAAATCGAAGCCAACGTGCGCCGTGCGTTGCTCGAAGACATCGGCAGCGGCGACATCACCGCGCAACTGATCCCGGCCGAACGCCTGGCCAAAGCCACCATCATCACCCGTGACGCCGCCGTCATCAGTGGCACGGCCTGGGTCGATGCGGTGTTCCGCCAGCTCGATCCGCGGGTGGCGGTGCATTGGCAGGTGCGCGATGGCGAACGGGTTTCGCCCAATCAGCCGCTGTTTCATCTGGAAGGCCCTGCCCGCTCGCTACTGACCGGCGAGCGCAGCGCCCTGAACTTCCTGCAATTGCTGTCGGGCGTGGCGACCCGCGCGCAGTACCTGGCGGACTTCGTCGCCGAGACCTCGGTAAAACTGCTCGACACCCGCAAGACCCTGCCGGGCCTGCGTCTGGCGCAGAAATACGCGGTCACCTGCGGCGGTTGCCATAACCATCGCATCGGTCTCTACGACGCGTTCCTGATCAAGGAAAACCACATCGCTGCCAGCGGCGGCATCCCGCAGGCCATTGCCGCTGCGCACAAGATCGCCCCGGGCAAGCCGGTGGAAATCGAAGTGGAAAGTCTGGAAGAGCTGAAGGAGGCGCTGGCCGCCGGAGCCGACATCATCATGCTCGATGAGCTGAGCCTCGACGACATGCGCGAAGCCGTGCGCCTGAACGGCGGCAAGGCAAAACTGGAAGCCAGTGGCGGCATCAACGAAAGCACGCTGCTGCCGATCGCACAGACCGGGGTGGATTACATTTCGATCGGCGCGATGACCAAGGACGTGAAGGCCGTGGATCTGTCGATGCGACTGAGCATTTAAGGGCAGCGGCAAGATGCAAGCTACAAGCTGCAAGCCAAAGCGGTTGTGCTTTTACTTGTAGCTTGCGGCTTGTAGCTGGCAGCTCTCGTCAAACGACGAGATTGTTCATCTCGCAGTACTCTTCCCACTCGACGCCCAACACCTCGGCCGCTTCCTTGTGCAGCTCCAGGCGCTTGGCCTCGAACTCCTCAGGTGTGCTGGTGTACTTGAGGGTCAGTTCCCACGGCTGCAGGCCCTGGGCTTCGGCTTCATCTTCGAACGCCCACTGGATCTGGTCTTTCTGATCATCGGGACTCAGGTCCTTGATCTCTTCCTTCAGATCCGGAACATCCAGGATGTATTTTCTAAGCGCTTCTTCGTGACGTTGCTCTTGAGTTAATTCGGTCATGGCGTTCTCGCTGATCATAGGAATGGAGGATGGATCTGGATCATCAAGGATCTCTCTGACGCGGACTGTCCGGCCTTCGGAACCATTCGGGATCATCTGAAAACTGCTGGGCGATGCTCATGCAGGCACCGAATATAGGACGTTTGCATGGCGAATTACACGGCTCTTTACATCTCTCCCACAAAAAGTTGACCTGTGGAACATAAATGCCGGTTCAAAAGGATTAGGGAGTGGTGGTGCCCGAGACAGGAATCGAACCTGCGACCTTCGCGTTACGAGTGCGCTGCTCTACCGGCTGAGCTACACGGGCGGTGGGCTAAACCTAGCACTGGTCTTGCAGGTCGGCAACTTCGCCGAATGACTCGATATTTCATGGACAAAAAAATGCCCCGCCGTTTTCACGGCGGGGCATTTTCATTGCGCTAGGACTGCGGGGTGATTAAACGCCCGAAGCCTTGGCAGCTGCTACGTCTTTGATGGACAGCTTGATACGGCCGCGGTTGTCCACGTCCAGTACCAGTACTTCCACTTCCTGGCCTTCTTTCAGGATGTCGGTCACTTTCTCTACGCGAGCGTCGCTCAGCATCGAGATGTGAACCAGACCGTCCTTGCCTGGCAGGATGTTGACGAATGCGCCGAAGTCGACGATGCGCTCAACCTTGCCGACGTAGATCTTGCCGATCTCGGCCTCTGCGGTGATACCCAGAACGCGCTGACGAGCTGCTTCAGCCGCCTCCTTGGTTTCGCCGAAGATCTTGATCGAGCCGTCGTCTTCGATGTCGATCGAAGCCTTGGTCTCTTCGCAGATCGCACGGATGGTCGCGCCACCCTTACCGATAACGTCACGGATCTTGTCGGTGTCGATCTTCATAGCGATCATGGTCGGAGCGTTGGCCGACAGTTCGGTACGCGACTGGCCGATGATCTGGTTCATCTGGCCGAGGATGTTCAGGCGCGCTTCCAGGGCTTGGCCCAGAGCGATTTCCATGATCTCTTCGGTGATGCCCTTGATCTTGATGTCCATCTGCAGCGCGGTCACACCTTTGGCGGTACCGGCTACTTTGAAGTCCATGTCGCCCAGGTGGTCTTCGTCACCCAGGATGTCGGTCAGGACGGCGAACTTCTCGCCTTCTTTAACCAGACCCATGGCGATACCGGCAACCGGTGCCTTCATCGGGACACCAGCGTCCATCAGGGCCAGGGAAGCGCCGCAAACGGAAGCCATCGAGCTCGAACCGTTGGATTCGGTGATTTCCGATACCACACGGATGGTGTACGGGAACACGTCAGCGGCAGGCAGCATGGCCGAAACCGAGCGACGGGCCAGACGGCCGTGACCGATTTCGCGACGACCGGCGCCACCCATGCGACCACACTCGCCCACCGAGAACGGAGGGAAGTTGTAGTGCAGCATGAACGGGTCTTTTTTCTCGCCTTCCAGGGTGTCCAGCAGTTGCGCGTCACGGGCGGTGCCCAGCGTCGCGACGACCAGAGCCTGGGTTTCGCCACGGGTGAACAGTGCCGAACCGTGAGTCTTCGGCAGAACGCCGACTTCGATGTTCAGCGGACGTACGGTGCGGGTGTCGCGACCGTCGATACGTGGCTTGCCGTTAACGATGTTTTCGCGAACGGTGCGGTATTCGATTTCACCAAAAGCGGCTTTGACGTCGGCAGCCGAAGGCTGGCCTTCTTCACCGGACAGCTTGGCCACAACCTGGTCACGCAGCTCGCCCAGACGCGCGTAACGGTCGGCCTTGATGGTGATGGTGTAAGCCTGGGAGATCGCTTCGCCGAACTCGGAACGGATAGCGGCCAGCAGCTCGGTGGCTTCTGGAGCAGGTGCCCAGGTCCAGGTTGGCTTGGCGGCTTCGGCAGCCAGTTCCTTAACGGCGTTGATCACGACCTGGAACTCGTCGTGAGCAAACAGTACTGCGCCCAGCATCTGGTCTTCGGTCAGCTCTTTGGCTTCCGATTCAACCATCAGTACGGCGTCCGAAGTACCGGCAACGACCATGTCCAGGCTCGAGGCAGCCTGCTGCTCGTAGGTCGGGTTCAGCAGGTAGCCGGTGCTTTCGTGGAAAGCAACGCGAGCGGCGCCGATCGGGCCGTCGAACGGAATGCCGGAGATCGCCAGGGCAGCCGAGGTACCGATCATCGCAGCGATGTCCGGATCGGTCTTCTTGCTGGTGGAAACGACGGTGCAGACAACCTGCACTTCGTTCATGAAACCTTCAGGGAACAGTGGACGGATCGGACGGTCGATCAGTCGGGAAGTCAGGGTTTCTTTCTCGGAAGGACGGCCTTCACGCTTGAAGAAACCGCCAGGGATCTTACCGGCAGCGTAGGTCTTTTCCTGGTAGTGAACGGACAGAGGGAAGAAGCCCTTGCCCGGATCGGCTTGCTTGGCACCGACTACGGTCACCAATACGCTGACGTCGTCGTCAACGGTGACCAATACTGCGCCGGAGGCCTGACGGGCGATACGGCCAGTCTCGAGGGTAACGGTCGACTGACCGAACTGGAATTTTTTGATTACCGGGTTCACGGTGTCCTACCTTCTTTGTGGCTCTTGGGGGAACTGGTTTCTTGCGAAATTCTTGGGCAATGCCGGGAATCGGCCCGACGCCTGTCCAGGGTAAAACGTGTATCCAGATAAAACTTGAGGCTGGGAGCCTGCCGGACGCCGGCGGAAACCCGCTGACGTCTGACAGACAACCAACCTCATAGCGCAATCGCTGATTAGCGACGCAGACCCAGGCGAGCGATCAGAGCGCTGTAACGGCTCACGTCCTTGCCTTTCAGGTAGTCCAGCAGCTTGCGACGCTGGTTAACCATGCGGATCAGACCACGACGGGAGTGGTGGTCTTTACCGTTGGCCTTGAAGTGACCTTGCAGTTTGTTGATGTTGGCGGTCAGCAGTGCAACTTGCACTTCTGGCGAACCAGTGTCACCAACGGCTTGCTGGTAGTCGGCAACGATTTGAGCTTTTTCTTGAACGTCGAGAGCCATGAGGCAATCCTTTTATCAGGAAACTGTTTCAAAAACAGTTTCAACAGGCCAGGGACAAATCCCTGTATCTATAAATGAGTAGTGACCGTGCCTGTTGACAGCCACACTCGCCGGCCTGCTGTTACACAGACCGGTTTCCGGTCATTCTGACCGAATCAGTCGACGCGGCGCGATGCGCCCGTCTTCGCTCACTTCACCGATACCGATGAAGCGACCGTTGTGATCCTGTACCCGCACCATGCCGAACTTCGGAGCATCCGGGGCACGTACCGGCTGGCCGTTGAGCCAGTAGAACGCGCTCGCTTCCGAGAACTGCAGCAACGGCCAATCCTGCAGGCCGCTGTCCGATGGCATCAGGAAGCGGTCGACCGCTTCGTTGCCGCCTTCGGCATGTACCGCTTCCAGCTCTTCGAGGGTCACGGTCTGCGCCAGGGTGAAAGGCCCGGCCTGGGTACGGCGCAATTCAGCGACGTACGCACCACAACCGAGTTGCTCACCGATATCCTCCACCAGGGTGCGAATATAGGTGCCCTTGCTGCAATCCACCGCGAGTCGCGCAGTATCGCCTTCGAAGGCCAGCAATTCCAAGCGCGCAATAGTAACAGAACGCGGTTCGCGCTCCACTACTTCGCCTGCACGGGCCAACTTGTACAGCGGCTGGCCATCACGCTTGAGAGCGGAGTACATCGGCGGTATCTGACTGATTTGCCCGCGAAATTTCGGCAGAACCGCTTCAATGTCGGCCTGACCAACGGTCACCGGACGCTCCTGCAAAACCTCGCCTTCGGCGTCCGCCGTGGTGGTGGTCTTGCCCAGTTGCGCCAGGGTTTCGTAACCCTTGTCGGAATCAAGCAGGTACTGCGAGAACTTGGTCGCCTCGCCAAAGCACAGCGGCAGAACGCCGGTGGCCAGTGGGTCGAGACTGCCGGTGTGACCGGCCTTCTCGGCGTTGAGCAACCAGCGAACCTTCTGCAACGCGGCGTTGGAGGTGAACCCCAGCGGCTTGTCGAGCAGGATGATGCCGCTGACGTTACGACGGATACGTTTGACCTGAGCCACCGAGTTACTCCTTGGTGTCTTCGGGTTCTGCCGCAGCCACGTGCTGATTGTCCTCAGCCACGGCGCGCTCGATCAGGGCCGACAGGTGCGCACCCCGCACGACGCTTTCGTCGTAGTGGAAGTGCAATTGCGGCACGCTGCGTAGCTTCATTTCGCGGGCCAGCTGCATGCGCAGGAAACCGGCGGCAGCGTTGAGCACCTTGATGCTTTGCGCGATGTCTTCGGCGTTGTCCTGCCCCATCACGGTGATGAAGATCTTCGCGTGACCGACGTCACGGCTGACTTCCACAGCGGTAATGGTGACCAGGCCGACGCGCGGGTCTTTGACTTCACGACGGATCAGCTGGGCCAGCTCACGCTGCATCTGATCGCCGATACGTTGGGTACGGCTGTATTCTTTTGCCATGATTTGTTACCTGTTACTGCCCTGCGGTGAAACCCGCAAGGTCTGAAAGCGGCAAACGCCCGGCCTGACAAAAGCCAGACCGGGCGTTGCGTTTAGAGTCCTGACGCCGTGCTGCGCACTTGCATGCGGCGGCCCGACGTGGCCCTTGAAGTGCGCGAGTCAGAGGCTGCGAGCAACCTGAACCTTCTCGAAGACTTCGATCTTGTCGCCGACTTTGACGTCGTTGTAGCTCTTCACGCCGATACCGCATTCCATGCCGGCACGTACTTCGGAAGCGTCATCCTTGAAGCGGCGCAGGGATTCCAGCTCGCCTTCGAAGATCACGATGTCTTCACGCAGTACACGGATCGGACGGTTACGGTGCACAACACCTTCGATCACCATGCAACCAGCGATCGCGCCAAACTTCGGCGAACGGAACACGTCACGGACTTCGGCCACACCGAGGATGTTCTCGCGAACGTCGCTGCCAAGCATACCGGTCAGGGCTTTCTTGACGTCTTCGATGATGTCGTAGATCACGTTGTAGTAACGCATGTCCAGACCTTCCTGCTCGACGATCTTCCGTGCGCCGGCATCGGCACGCACGTTGAAGCCGAACAGTACAGCGTTGGAAGCCAGTGCCAGGTTGGCGTCGGATTCGGTGATACCACCGACACCGCCACCGACCACGCGCACTTGCACTTCGTCGTTGCCCAGGCCGTTCAGAGCGCCCTGCAAGGCTTCCAGCGAACCACGGACGTCGGATTTGAGGACGATGTTGAGCGTCTTCTTCTCTTCCTGGCCCATGCTTTCGAAGATGTTTTCCAGCTTGCCGGCGTGAGCGCGAGCCAGTTTGACTTCGCGGAACTTGCCTTGACGGAACAGAGCCACTTCACGGGCTTTCTTCTCGTCGGCAACCACGCTCATTTCGTCGCCGGCGTCAGGCGTACCGTCCAGGCCGAGGATCTCGACCGGAATGGCCGGACCCGCTTCCTTGATCGGCTTGCCGTTCTCGTCGAGCATGGCGCGCACGCGGCCATAGTTCGAGCCGACCAGCACCATGTCGCCTTGACGCAGCGTACCGTCCTGAACCAGAACGGTCGCCACCGGGCCACGGCCCTTGTCGAGACGCGATTCAACCACGACACCGCGGCCAGGAGCCGAAGGAGTGGCGGTCAGCTCGAGAACTTCAGCCTGCAGCAATACAGCTTCAAGCAGCTCGTCGACGCCGGTACCCATCTTCGCGGAGACCGGAACGAATGGAGTGTCACCACCCCAGTCTTCAGAGGTCACGCCGTGAGCCGACAGTTCGCTGCGGATGCGATCGAGATCAGCACCCGGCTTGTCGATCTTGTTCACCGCAACCACCAGCGGAACGCCGGCAGCAACAGCGTGCTGAACGGCTTCGATGGTTTGTGGCATCACGCCGTCGTCCGCCGCAACCACCAGGATCACGATGTCGGTCGCCTTGGCACCACGGGCACGCATGGCGGTAAACGCGGCGTGACCAGGGGTGTCGAGGAAGGTGACCATGCCGCGTTCGGTTTCAACGTGGTATGCACCGATGTGCTGGGTGATACCGCCGGCTTCGCCAGCAGCTACCTTGGCACGACGGATGTAGTCGAGCAGCGAGGTCTTACCGTGGTCAACGTGACCCATTACGGTCACGACCGGCGCACGAGGAACCGCTTCACCTTCGAACTTCAGGGACTCGGCCAGGGAATCTTCCAGGGCGGTGTCGCTGACCAGGGTCACTTTGTGGCCCAGTTCTTCTGCGACCAGCTGGGCAGTTTCCTGATCCAGTACCTGGTTGATGGTGGCCGGGGTGCCCAGCTTGAACATGAATTTGATGATTTCGGCAGCCTTGACCGACATCTGCTGGGCGAGATCGCCAACAGTGATGGTTTCGCCGATCTTCACTTCACGCACGACAGGGCCGGTCGGGCTCTGGAAACCGTGGGCGTTGCGTTTCTTCAGCTTGGCCTTGCCGCGACCGCCGCGACGGAAGCCATCGCTTTCTTCGTCGGTAGTGCGTGGCGCCACACGTGGAGCCGGAGCCTTTTCCTTGACCGATGCGCGATGCGGAGCGTTTTTGCGCTCGCCATCACCACCGCCACGACGGTTGTTGTCGTCAGCACGTGGTTTGTCCGGACGGCGCTGTTCGTCACGCTTGCGAGTGTCGGCAGCTGGCGCAGCAGCCACAACCGGCGCGGCTTCGCGCACGGGTTCGGCCACTGGAGCAGGGGCAGCGACGGCTTCGGCAGTAGCGGACGGCGCAGCAGGCTGGCGACGCGCTTCTTCTTCGGCGCGAACGCGGGCTTCTTCTTCAGCCTTCTGACGGGCAGCATTTTCTACTGCGCGACGTTCATCCAGTTCACGCTTGCGCTCGGCTTCGATTTCTTCCGGGCTACGCTGTACGAAAACTTTCTTCTTGCGGACTTCAACGCTGATGCTTTTGCTGCCAGCCACACGCAGGGTGCTGGTGGTTTTACGCTGCAGCGTGATCTTGCGTGGTTCTTCCACTTTCGCCTTGTGGCTGCTTTTCAAGTGGGTCAGCAGGGATTGCTTCTCACTGTCAGTCACATTTTCTTCGGCGGCGGTGTGCGGCAGACCTGCCTCACGCATCTGCTGCAACAGGCGCTCTACCGGTGTTTTGACCTCATCGGCCAGTTGTTTCACCGTGACTTGCGTCATGCACTTCTCTCCTCAGGCCGCGCCTAATTACTCGAACCAGTGGGCTCGGGCGGCCATGATCAACTTGCCGGCACGATCATCGTCAATGCCGTCGATGTCGAGCAGATCGTCAATAGACTGCTCGGCCAGGTCTTCGCGGGTAATTACGCCGCGCACCGCCAGTTCCATCGCCAAATCCTTGTCCATACCCTCAAGCGAGAGCAGGTCTTCGGCCGGATGGGCGTCTGCCAGCTTTTCCTCAGTAGCGATGGCTTTGGTCAACAAGCGATCCTTGGCACGAGCGCGAAGCTCGTTGACGATGTCTTCGTCAAAGCCGTCGATGTTGAGCATTTCTTCCAACGGTACGTAGGCAATCTCTTCCAGGCTGGTGAAGCCTTCGTCTACCAGCACCTGAGCCAGTTCTTCGTCGACTTCCAGCTCGTCGATGAAGTTGCGCAGGATGTCGCCGGTTTCCGCTTGTTGCTTAGCCTGGATGTCCGATTCGGTCATCACGTTCAGGGTCCAGCCAGTCAGCTGGCTCGCCAGACGCACGTTCTGACCACCACGACCGATGGCCTGAGCCAGATTGTCTGCGCCAACGGCGATGTCCATGGCATGGGCATCTTCGTCAACGATGATGGCCGCCACTTCTGCCGGCGACATGGCATTGATCACGAACTGTGCCGGGTTGTCGTCCCACAGGACGATATCGACACGCTCGCCACCCAACTCGCCCGACACGGCCTGGACGCGCGAACCGCGCATACCGATGCACGCGCCTTGCGGGTCGATGCGTTTGTCCTTGGAGCGGACAGCGATCTTGGCGCGCGAACCCGGATCACGGGAAGCGGCCATGACTTCGATCAGACCTTCAGCGATTTCCGGCACTTCGATACGGAACAGCTCGATCAGCATTTCCGGCGCGGTACGCGACAGGATCAGCTGAGGGCCGCGGTTCTCGGTGCGGATTTCCTTGAGCAGCGCACGCAGACGCACGCCAACACGGAAGGTTTCGCGAGAGATGATGTCTTCACGGGCCAGCAACGCTTCAGCGTTATTACCCAGGTCGACGATCACGTTGTCGCGGGTCACTTTCTTCACGGTGCCGGAGATGATTTCTCCCAGGCGCTCGCGATAAGCGTCAACCACTTGAGCGCGCTCGGCTTCGCGCACTTTCTGCACGATGACCTGCTTGGCGGTCTGCGCAGCGATGCGGCCGAACTCGATGGACTCGATCTTTTCTTCAACGACGTCGCCAACCTTGGCGCCAGGATGCGTTTCAGCAACCTTGCTAGGCCAGGTTTCGATAGCCGGATCATCGAGATCATTCTCTTCGACGACCGTCCAGCGACGGAAAGTTTCGTAAGAACCGGTGTGGCGATTGATTTCCACACGCAGATCAACTTCGTCTTCAAAACGCTTTTTGGTAGCAGTGGCCAGAGCCAGCTCCAGCGCTTCAAAAATCACGCTTGCCGGTACACCCTTTTCATTGGATACCGACTCAACAACCAGCAGTACTTCTTTGCTCATCGTACGCCTCGCCTTTCGCAAGCCATTGGATCCGCGGGATCCGCGTCTCAGTCAAAACTGGGAATAATGTTGGCCTTGTCGATCATATCGATCGGCAACAGGAACTCATGGTCATCTACTTGCACCACGACGTCCTGCTCTTCTACACCGCGCAGAAGGCCCTGAAAGTTGCGTCGACCTTCAAAAGGCGAGCGCAGCTTGATCTTCACTTGTTCACCGACATATTTGGCAAACTGCTCAAGAGTGAACAGTGGGCGTTCCATGCCTGGCGAGGAAACTTCAAGGGTGTATTCAACGGAGATCGGATCTTCAACATCCAGCACACCGCTGATCTGACGGCTGACGATGGCACAATCGTCCACCAGTACGCCGCCTTCCTTATCGATATAAACGCGCAACATTGAGTGGCGACCTTGAGCCGAAAACTCAATACCCCAGCATTCATAGCCTAGGGCCACGACCACCGGGGCCAGCAAGGCCTGCAACTCTTCTAGCTTGCTCGACACCTGAACCCCCTCGTGCATGTATGTGCATGCTATGCAAAATAAAAAAATGGGCGAAACGCCCATCCTTGAAACGCCGTCGAACAGCGGCGTTGAAAGTGTCCAGCTAACAAAAAGCCCCTTAAAAGGGGCTCCTTAAACTGGTTGCGGGGGCCGGATTTGAACCGACGACCTTCGGGTTATGAGCCCGACGAGCTACCAGACTGCTCCACCCCGCGACAAAGCTGGGGCGGAAGTATACGACCGATCCCTTTTAGGGTCAATGTAACCTTCCACCTGCAAGAAAGCCCGCAACAGCGGGCTCTCCTGACTAATTGGTACCGAGAAGGGGACTCGAACCCCTACACCCTATGGGCACAACCACCTCAAGGTTGCGTGTCTACCAATTCCACCACCTCGGCAATACTACGTTTGAAACCCTTCTTACTTCTGCTCTTGAGCTGGAGGTACGTCAGTCGCTGGAGTAGCCGACTTTTGCTCTTGAAGCACCGGGACATCATCAGAAGCCGGCTGTTGCTTTGGAACTTCCAACACTGCCGGGTTTGGCAAACCTGCTTGAGTCAGCTGATGAGCCTTCTCTTTAGCAAAGTATCCTAACCCCAAGCTGGTTATGAAGAAACCGGCGGCAAGTATAGCAGTAAACTTACTAAGAAAGGTAGAGGAACCTTGGCTTCCGAACACAGTATTTGAAGCACCTGCTCCGAAAGACGCGCCAGCGTCCGCACCTTTACCCTGCTGCAGCAAAACCAGAGCAACTACGCCCAATGCACCCAGCAGATGAAAAACGACTACGACTGTTTCCAGCATTTTTTCAGTTTCCCGCGGCGCGACAAATCGCACCGAACTCATCTGCATTCAGGGAAGCTCCACCAATGAGCCCCCCATCGATATCCGGCATGCCGAACAGTTCGACCGCATTGGCCGCCTTCACGCTGCCGCCGTATAGAAGCCGCACACCTCGTGCCACTTCAGAATTCTCTGCCGCCAACTGCTCGCGAATGGCTTTATGCACATCCTGAGCCTGTTGCGGCGTTGCAGTCAGCCCGGTGCCAATCGCCCAGACCGGCTCGTAAGCGATCACTGCGTTGGCAAAAGCACCGACACCCAGCTCCTCGATGATACTGCCCAGCTGACGCCCGACAACCTCAAGAGTCTTTCCGGCTTCGCGCTGCTCCAGGGTCTCCCCTACACACAACACCGGAATCAAGCCACACGCCTGTGCCGCTGCGAACTTGCGATTCAGCATTCCGTCTCGCTCACCCATGATCTGGCGGCGTTCGGAGTGCCCGACAAGCACCAGGGAACAACCTGCATCCACCAACTGACTCGGCGCAATCTCGCCCGTCAATGCACCTTGCATGGACTCCACCGCAGAATTCTGCGCACCGACCGAGATCGATTTGCCTTTCAAGCCATCAATCACTTGATTGATATACAAGCAAGGCGGGAATACCGCGACATCAACACCGCTTGGCAAGGCCAGATGACGAAGGCCGTTGATCAGCTCAGCGACGCTGGCGCGGGTACCGTGCATCTTCCAGTTACCAGCTACCATAGGGCGACGCATGCTGTACCTCGTCGGTCAAAGTGGGCGCAGATGTTACCCAACACAATCATGGCTGGCAAGCCGAATCAGGCAGAAACTTCAGTTACCAGTTTTGCCAGTTCTTCGGCATAGCCACGAACCTGGATTTCGTCCTCGCCCTCGACCATCACACGTACCAGAGGCTCTGTCCCGGACTTGCGCAAAAGCACACGCCCGCGCCCCGCCATAGCCTGGGTTACGCGTGCGCTCGCCTCCTTGACAGCCGGGTGCTCCAGCGGGCTGTCGCCACCGCCGAAGCGCACGTTGATCAGCACTTGAGGACACTTACGCAGGGCCTGACGAGTTTGCGCCAGACCTTCGTTGCGTGTTTTCAACGCCATCAGCACCTGCAACGCCGCAATGATCGCATCGCCAGTCGTCGTGTGATTGAAGCAAACGACATGTCCGGAGTTCTCGCCCCCGACCAGCCAATCGCGCTCCAGCAACTCGGCAATCACATAGCGGTCGCCGACATTTGCACGCACAAAAGGAATACCCAGATCCGCCAGAGCCAACTCCAGGCCCAGATTGCTCATCAGCGTACCGACCACACCGCCCTGTAATTTGCCTCGCTCATGCAGATCGCGCGCGATGATGAAAATCAGCTCGTCACCATCGACTATCGCCCCGGTGTGGTCGACCATCAGTACCCGATCACCATCACCGTCGAAGGCGATACCCAGATCCGCATGCTCGGACAACACCGCCGCCTGCAATTGCCCCATATGAGTGGAGCCACAGTTGTCGTTGATATTCAGACCGTTGGGCTGCGCGGACAGAACCACAACTTCGGCACCCAGCTCACGGAATACGCTCGGCGCGACCTTGTAGGTAGCTCCGTGCGCGCAGTCGATGACAATCTTCAGTCCGGAAAAACTGGTGCCGGTCGGCACAGAGCTCTTGCAAAACTCGATATAGCGACCGGACGCATCATTGATTCGCGACACCTTGCCAATCTTGCTCGACTCTACAACAGTCATTGGCGTATCTAGCAATTCCTCGATCATCAGTTCCAGCTCATCGGGCAGCTTGGTGCCTTTGCCGGAGAAAAACTTGATGCCGTTATCGTCATGCGGATTGTGCGATGCACTGATCACGATTCCGGCCTCAGCCTGGAATGTACGCGACAGGTAGGCGATGGCCGGAGTCGGCATCGGACCGAGCAGCATTACATCGGCGCCCGCAGATGTCAGACCAGCCTCAAGGGCCGATTCAAACATGTAGCCGGAAATTCGCGTGTCCTTGCCGACCAGTACCTTGCAGGCCCCCATCTTGCGAAAGGCCATACCGGCAGCCCAGCCGAGCTTGAGCATGAAGTCCGGAGTGATCGGGTATTCCCCGACGCGACCACGAATCCCGTCGGTACCAAAATATTTCTTGCTCATAAGTGCTCCATCATTCTTATTCGGCTGATTCCACGGCTGCGAGCATTCGCACCACGTCCACCGTTTCTGCCACATCATGGACGCGCAATATACGCGCACCTTTCACCGATGCCAGTGCAGCCAGTGCCAAACCGCCATACAGACGCTCACCCACAGGGCGATTCAATGCATGGCCGATCATGCTTTTGCGCGAAACGCCCACCAATAGCGGCCGCCCCAACGCATGCAGGGCTTCCATATGCTTGAACAAGCTTAGATTGTGCTGCAGGGTTTTGGCGAAGCCGAAGCCCGGATCAAGAATGATCCGCTCGGCCGGAATGCCTGCCTCCTCGCACTGGGCCATGCGTTCGGCAAGAAATTCGCCCACTTCCCGGGTGACATCCTGATAACGCGGATCATCCTGCATATCGCCAGGCTCGCCGAGCATATGCATCAGGCACACGGGCAATCCCGTGGCCGCCGCCGCATCAAGCGCGCCATCCCGCCGTAGCGAACGAACGTCGTTGATCAAGCCGGCACCCAAACGCGCCGTTTCGCGCATGACCGCCGGAGTGGACGTATCGACCGATATGACCACATCCAGTTCGCGATTTATAAGCTCGACGACGGGAGCTACGCGCTCCAGCTCCTCCAACGGAGAAACCGCCCGCGCGCCCGGGCGGGTCGACTCGCCGCCCACATCGATCAGCGTTGCACCCGCCGTAACCATGGCTTCGGCATGACGCAAGGCCGCGTCGAGCTGGCTGTATCGGCCACCGTCGGAAAAAGAATCGGGAGTGACATTGAGAATGCCCATGACATGCGTCCGGGCCAAATCAAGAACCCGGTTGCCGCAAGGCAACCGGGTCAGGGACTGTACAGAAGTCATTTCAAACCTTAAACGTCGACAGCCGGACCGCCAATCGGTGTTTCCGGACGCTCACCCTGAATGACAGGAGGCGTGCCAGTACCGGTACCGCCCGACCAGTCGCGAGGCTCGCGAGGTGTACGACCGGCCATGATGTCGTCGATCTGCTCGGCATCGATCGTCTCGTACTTCATCAGCGCATCCGCCATGGCATCGAGCTTGTCGCGGTTGTCCGTGAGGATCTGCTTGGCCGTGCCGTAGCACTGATCAATGATGCTGCGCACTTCGGAGTCGATCAGCTTGGCTGTCTCACCGGAGAAGCTGGCATTCTGACCGCCACCGCCGCGACCGAGGAATACCTCACCCTCTTCTTCGGCGTACATCAACGGACCGAGTTTTTCCGACAGGCCCCACTTGGTCACCATGTTCCGCGCAATCTGACTCGCACGCATGATGTCGTTGGAAGCACCAGTCGTCACACCGTCGAAGCCCAAAGTCATCTCTTCGGCAATACGGCCGCCGTACAGCGAGCAGATCTGACTGATCAGCGCACGCTTGGACAGGCTGTAGCGATCTTCTTCCGGCAGGAACATGGTCACACCGAGTGCACGACCGCGCGGAATGATCGACACCTTGTAGACCGGATCATGCTCGGGCACGACACGACCAACAATGGCGTGGCCTGCTTCGTGATAAGCGGTGTTCTGTTTTTCCTTCTCGGACATGACCATGGATTTGCGCTCGGCGCCCATCATGATCTTGTCTTTGGCCAGTTCGAATTCTTTCATTTCGACGATGCGCTTGCCGGCACGGGCAGCGAACAGCGAAGCCTCGTTGACCAGGTTCGCCAGGTCGGCGCCGGAGAAACCCGGAGTACCACGCGCGATAACAGCCGGAGCAACGTCATCACCCATTGGCACTTTACGCATGTGAACCTTGAGGATCTGCTCGCGACCACGGATGTCCGGCAAGCCGACCACCACCTGACGGTCGAAACGACCCGGACGCAGCAAAGCAGGGTCCAGCACGTCAGGACGGTTGGTCGCGGCGATGACGATGATGCCGTCATTCATTTCGAAACCGTCCATCTCCACCAGCAACTGGTTGAGAGTTTGTTCGCGCTCGTCGTGACCGCCGCCCATACCGGCACCACGATGGCGACCAACGGCGTCAATCTCGTCGATGAAGATGATGCATGGAGCGTGTTTCTTGGCCTGTTCGAACATGTCACGAACGCGGCTGGCACCTACACCGACGAACATTTCGACAAAGTCGGAACCGGAAATGGTGAAGAACGGGACCTTGGCTTCGCCGGCAATCGCCTTGGCCAGCAAGGTCTTACCGGTGCCCGGAGGACCAACCATCAGCACGCCGCGAGGAATGCGGCCGCCCAGGCGCTGGAACTTGCCCGGATCACGGAGGAATTCGACCAGCTCGCCCACTTCTTCCTTGGCTTCGTCGCAACCGGCAACGTCAGCCAAAGTGGTTTTCACCTGATCCTCGGACAGCAGACGCGCCTTGCTCTTGCCGAAGCTCATCGGCCCGCCCTTGCCGCCCGCGCCGCCCTGCATCTGGCGCATGAAGAACATGAACACCGCGATGATCACCAGGATCGGGAAGCTGGCCACCAGAAGCTGGGTCCAGATACTTTGCTGCTCAGGCTGCTTGCCTTCGACCACGACGTGGTTGTCGACCAGGTCGCCGATCAGGCCATTGTCCTGAATTGCCGGACGAATGGTCTTGAAGCTGTCGCCGTCGTTGCGCTTGCCGGTAATCACGTAGCCGTCGACGGCCACGCGCTCGACCTTGCCATCCTTGACCTGCTGGATGAAGTCGGAATAGTTGAGGGTCTGCGGCTCGTTAGGGCTGGAGAAGTTGTTCATCACCGTCACCAGGACTGCCGCGATGATCAACCACAGGATCAGATTCTTTGCCATATCGTTCAATTAACTACCCTCTGAAGCAAGCTCCGCTACTGGCGCGCGCTTCGCATGATATTCACCGGCCTAACTTACTACATTACCTACAGCTCTGGCAGGCGCCGTCTGTAACCCTTTGTGAAACACTTTCTACACAATATTCGCTTATGCGCGCGGGGCGAAATACGAAAAACCTATCACCCCGCCAAAAAACCTCGTTTTACTCGCTACGACCGCGGTAGCCCCATGCCAGCATATATTGCTCACGAGAGCTGCCACGAGAGGAGTCCGGCTTGATCATCTGGATCTTGTCGAACTTCTTGCGAGCGTCCTTCAGGTAAGTATCGAACCCTTCGCCCTGAAAAATCTTGATCAGGAAATTACCGCCCGGCTTGAGTATCCGCTCCGCCAGATCAAGCGCCAGCTCGCAAAGAAACATGGCTTTTGGCATATCCACTTCAGGCGTACCACTCATATTGGGGGCCATATCGGAAATCACAAGGTCCACCTGCGAATTACCCACAGCCTCAAGGATCTGAGCGAGCACTGCATCCTCGGTGAAGTCACCCTGGATGAAAGTCACGTCCGGAATGCTGTCCATTTCCAGGATGTCCGAGGCGATCAGTCGCCCCTGACCACCGATCAGGCGGCTGGTGACCTGCGACCAGCCGCCAGGCGCCGCGCCGAGGTCGACGACGTTCATGCCCGGACGGATCAGTTTGTATTTCTCCTGGATCTCCAGAAGCTTGTAACTCGCACGCGAGCGGTAGCCATCCTTCTGCGCTTGCTTCACATAGGGATCATTGACATGTCTTTTCAGCCAACCAAGGCTTGTCTTGGAACGCGCCATTGGGCACCTCGTTGATTAGGGTCGTGATTAATTGGGCGGATCCACGAGCCCTCGGGTAAAATGGCCGCCATTTTACAGAATCCAGACGAAAGGGTCAGATTATGCCGCTCACTCCAGAGCAGAAGAAACAGTACAAATCCATTGGCCACCACCTGAAACCAGTTCTGACTGTGGCTGACAACGGTTTGACTGAGGGTGTTTTAGCCGAACTCGAACGCGCATTGGCAGATCACGAGCTGATCAAGATCAAGCTCAACATCCTCGATCGCGAGGCGCGCCTGGCGTCCGTTGCAGAGCTGTGCAAGACCGGCAAGGCCGATCTGGTTCAAGTCATCGGCAAGATGGCACTGATTTACCGCAAGAACTTCAGCGTCAACAAGCAGCTGTCGAACGTCCATCGCTTCAAGTGATGGCAAGGGTCAAGGGTGTGCTTCGCGCACCCTGCCACTCCATCCCGGCACCGGCTGCAATACCAGCACCAACCCGGAAAAACCCAACACAAGAAAGCTGAACACCTGCCAGCGCTGCGCATCTGGCCAGCCGACACGCACTGCGACAAACATCGCACACGCATACAACGCCATCAACAACACCTGCCCGCGAAAATCCCGCCATAGACTGGCAAGGCCCTCGGTCTGTATCAGCACCAAAGCCTGAAATATCACGCACGCGACGGCAAAACCCACCACCGCCACTTCAAACGTACTTGCAACCTCATCGATCAGCAGCGGAGCCAGGCCAATTTGACCCAGCACCGGCCGCAGACCGAGATGTACCAACCACAGGCCACCGACCCACAACATCTGGGCCAGTTGCCAGAGCATCGCGCCCGCATGCAGCGGGCGCCCACCCTCAGATGTGAAGGACTTTGACAATCTCGTACTCGATATCGCCACCTGGCGTTTTCACGACGACCGTATCGCCCTCTTCCTTGGCAATCAAGGCGCGAGCGATCGGCGAGCCGACCGAAATCTTGCCGAGTTTGATGTCCGCCTCATCCTCACCCACGATCTGGTAAGTCACGCTTTCATCAGTCTCGACGTTGGCGATTTCGACGGTAGTGCCGAAAATCACTTTGCCGGTGTGCGGAATGGTCGTCACGTCAATGATCACCGCGTTCTGCAGGCGACCTTCGATGTCACGGATCCGCGCCTCGACCATGCCTTGCTGTTCGCGCGCAGCATGGTATTCAGCGTTTTCTTTCAAATCACCCAACTCGCGGGCCGTACCGATGTCCTGGCTGAGCTTCGGACGAACGACCTTGGTCAGGTGAGCATGCTCTTCTTCCAGGGCCTTGGAGCCCTGGACGGTCATTGGGTATTTATTCATGCCTTCAATCCTGCGTGTAGATCCTGCAAGCGGCGTACGGTCTTCTCGGGACCGAACTTCAGCGCTTCGCAGATAGCTTCGCCAGCAGCAATGGTGGTTGTGCAGTAAATCTTGTGCTGCAAGGCGTTACGGCGAATGGAATAGGAATCGGCGATCGACTGACGACCTTCGGTGGTGTTGATGATCAGGGTGACTTCGTCATTCTTGATCATGTCGACCACGTGCGGACGACCCTCGGTCACCTTGTTCACGCGACGCACTTTCAGACCTGCGGCTTCGATCAGCTTGGCAGTGCCGGCAGTGGCGACGACTTCGAAGCCCAAGTTGATCAGATCACGGGCCACGCCTGCAACCAGTGGCTTGTCATCGTCGCGCACGCTGATGAATGCGGTACCGCCGGTCGGCAGCACTTCGCTGGCGCCCATCTGGGCTTTGGCAAAGGCTTCGCCGAAGGTGTCGCCGACGCCCATCACTTCACCGGTGGACTTCATCTCTGGGCCGAGGATCGGGTCAACGCCAGGGAACTTGGCGAACGGGAATACCGCCTCTTTCACGCTGTAGAAGTTCGGGATGATTTCCTTGGTGAAGCCGATTTCCTTCAGGGTTTTACCGGCCATCACGCGAGCCGCGACCATTGCCAGGGAAATACCGATGCACTTCGACACGAACGGTACGGTACGGGAAGCACGCGGGTTGACTTCGATGACGTAGATGTCCTCGCCTTGCAGCGCCAACTGAACGTTCATCAGGCCGACCACGCCCAGCTCCAGGGCCATTTTCTTGACCTGTTCGCGCATCTCGTCCTGGATGTGCGCCGGCAGCGAGTACGGCGGCAGCGAGCACGCGGAGTCACCGGAGTGAACGCCCGCCTGTTCGATGTGCTGCATGATCGCGCCGATCACCACGTCCTTGCCGTCGCAGACCGCATCCACGTCCATCTCGATGGCGCAGTTGAGGAAGTGGTCGAGCAGCACCGGGCTGTCGTTCGACACTTGAACCGCGTCACGCAGGTAACGCTTGAGTTCTTCTTCCTTGTAGACGATTTCCATCGCCCGGCCGCCCAGTACGTAGGACGGACGCACCACCAGCGGGTAACCGATCTTCGCGGCAGCGCGAACGGCTTCGTCTTCGCTGCGCACGGTGGCATTTGGCGGCTGACGCAGGTTCAGGCGCTCAACCATTTGCTGGAAGCGCTCACGGTCTTCGGCACGGTCGATGGCGTCAGGGCTGGTGCCGATGATCGGCACGCCGGCCGCTTCCAGAGCACGAGCCAGCTTCAGAGGCGTCTGGCCGCCGTACTGGACAATCACGCCTTTCGGCTTCTCGACGCGGCAGATTTCCAGCACGTCTTCCAGGGTCACTGGTTCGAAGTACAGACGATCGGAAGTGTCGTAGTCAGTGGAAACGGTTTCGGGGTTGCAGTTGACCATGATGGTCTCGTAACCGTCATCGCGCAGCGCCAGTGCCGCGTGTACGCAGCAGTAGTCGAACTCGATGCCCTGACCGATACGGTTCGGGCCACCGCCGAGGATGATGATCTTGTCACGACCGGACGGCGCGGCTTCGCACTCTTCCTCGTAGGTCGAGTACAGGTAGGCGGTGTCGGTGGCGAACTCGGCCGCGCAGGTGTCGACGCGCTTGTAAACCGGGAACACTTCCAGCTTGTGGCGGTGAGTACGCAGGTTCTTCTCGGTGACGCCCAGCAGCTTGGCCAGACGCTGGTCGGAGAAACCCTTGCGCTTGAGCTTGTACATCAGATCGCGGTCGATAGCGGACAGACCGAGGGTCTTGACCTTCTCTTCGTCCTTGATCAGATCTTCGATCTGCACCAGGAACCACGGATCGATCATGTTCATGCCGAAGATTTCTTCGACGGTCATGCCGGCGCGGAAAGCGTCCGCCACGTACCAGATACGCTCGGCGCCCGGCACGGTCAGTTCGCGCTTGAGCACGCTCATGCTTTCCGGGTTGCTCAGGTCGACCTTCTCGTCCAGACCGCAAACGCCCACTTCCAGACCGCGCAGGGCTTTCTGCAGGGATTCCTGGAAGGTACGACCGATGGCCATGACTTCACCGACCGACTTCATCTGAGTGGTCAGGCGCGCGTCAGCGTTGGCGAACTTCTCGAACGCGAAGCGCGGCAGCTTGGTCACGACGTAGTCGATGGACGGCTCGAAGGACGCCGGGGTACGGCCGCCGGTGATGTCGTTCTGCAGTTCGTCGAGGGTGTAACCGACGGCCAGCTTGGCCGCGATCTTGGCGATCGGGAAACCGGTGGCTTTCGAGGCCAGAGCCGACGAGCGGGATACACGCGGGTTCATCTCGATCACGACCATGCGGCCGGTGTCCGGGCAGATACCGAACTGAACGTTGGAACCACCGGTCTCGACGCCGATCTCGCGCAGTACCGCCAGCGAGGCGTTACGCAGGATCTGGTATTCCTTGTCGGTCAGGGTCTGAGCCGGGGCAACAGTGATCGAGTCACCGGTGTGCACGCCCATCGGGTCGAAGTTTTCGATCGAGCAGACGATGATGCAGTTGTCCTTTTTGTCGCGGACAACTTCCATTTCATATTCTTTCCAGCCGATCAGCGATTCGTCGATCAGCAGCTCCTTGGTTGGCGACAGGTCCAGACCACGGGCGCAGATTTCTTCGAACTCTTCACGGTTGTAAGCGATACCGCCACCGGTGCCGCCCATGGTGAAGGACGGACGGATGATGCACGGGAAGCCCAGGCGCTCGAGCACCGCGTTGGCTTCTTCCATGCTGTGGGCGATACCGGAACGCGGGCATTCCAGGCCGATGGCCTTCATCGCCTTGTCGAAACGCGAACGGTCTTCAGCCTTGTCGATGGTGTCGGCATTGGCACCGATCATCTCTACGCCGAACTTTTCCAGAACACCTTCGCGCTCCAGGTCCAGGGCGCAGTTCAGAGCAGTCTGGCCGCCCATGGTTGGCAGCACGGCATCCGGACGCTCTTTTTCGATGATCTTGGCAACGGTCTGCCACTTGATCGGCTCGATGTAGGTGGCGTCGGCCATGTCCGGGTCGGTCATGATGGTGGCCGGGTTGGAGTTCACCAGGATGACGCGGTAACCCTCTTCGCGCAGGGCTTTACAGGCCTGGGCGCCGGAGTAGTCGAATTCGCAGGCCTGGCCGATAACGATCGGGCCAGCGCCGAGAATCAGGATGCTTTTAATGTCTGTACGTTTTGGCATGGGTTTGTCACTCAAATCCGCAGGTCAGTCGGCAAGCCGTCTTGATCGATTTCTGAAGTCCCGAGGGGGCCGCCGGTTCCGGGGCCGCCCTCGAGGGGCTTCTCGCTACAGTCTCAAGGCGAGCGCTTAGCGTCGCTTGGCCATCTCGTTGATGAAGCGGTCAAACAGAGGGGCTACATCGTTCGGGCCCGGGCTCGCTTCAGGGTGACCCTGGAAGCTGAACGCGCTCTTGTCGGTACGCTCGATGCCTTGCAGGGTGCCGTCGAACAGCGATTTATGGATCGCGCGGACGTTGGCTGGCAGGGTCGCTTCGTCAACCGCAAAACCGTGGTTCTGGCTGGTGATCATCACGACGCCAGTGTCCAGATCCTGAACCGGGTGGTTGGCACCGTGGTGGCCGTGGCCCATTTTCAGGGTCTTGGCGCCGGAGGCCAGAGCCAGCAGCTGGTGACCGAGGCAGATGCCGAAGACCGGAATTTCGGTTTCCAGCACTTCCTTGATGGCCTTGATTGCGTAGTCGCAAGGCTCCGGGTCACCAGGGCCGTTGGACAGGAACACGCCGTCCGGCTTCAGAGCCAGCACGTCGGCAGCCGGGGTTTGCGCCGGAACCACGGTCACGCGGCAACCGCGCTCGACCAGCATGCGCAGGATGTTGACCTTGACGCCGTAGTCGTAGGCAACCACGTGGTATGGCAGCTCGGAGGCTTCGATGGTCGCGTGGCTGTCGGTTTTCAGATCCCAGACAGTGGAGCGCCATTCGTATTGGGTCTTGGTGCTGACGACTTTCGCCAGATCCATGCCCTTCAGGCCCGGGAAGCCTTGCGCAGCGGCGATGGCCGCCTCTTCGGAGATGTTGTCGCCGGCCATGATGCAGCCGTTCTGTGCGCCTTTTTCACGCAGGATGCGGGTCAGGCGGCGGGTGTCGATACCGGCGATTGCCACAACATTGTTGGCTTTCAGGTAATCGGACAGGGACATCGTGTTACGCCAGTTGCTCGCTACCAGCGGCAGGTCACGGATGACCAGACCAGCGGACCAGACGCGGTCGGACTCGGCGTCTTCCGGCGTGGTGCCGGTGTTGCCGATGTGCGGGTAAGTCAGGGTAACGATCTGTTGGGCGTAGGAAGGATCGGTAAGGATTTCCTGATAGCCGGTCATTGCGGTGTTGAACACCACCTCACCAACGGTCTGACCGTCGGCTCCAATGGCTTCGCCGCGAAAAATGCTGCCATCAGCAAGGGCGAGTATGGCTGGCTTAGTCAAGAAGACCTCCCGTAAATAACGCATGAAAGGGCAATCGCAGGTTGTAAAAAAGCGGAGTGACGTATGGACACGTCACCCCGCTTCTTCACTGAATTATTCTGCGCGCTTTTAGTGGACACACTAAAGCTGTAGCTTACAGAAAAAGGGATTTTTGGTCTACCGCCAATGAGCCTGAAAGGCCGGAGAATGCGACAGGGCGTCGCTCAGCGGATTGAAACCGGCACAAACAGGGCGTTTGCGCCGGATTCAGAACATCTCAATGCAGGTCGAGCACGTCCTGCATGTCGTACAAACCAGGCTCGCGAGCATCCAGCCACAACGCCGCACGCACCGCGCCCTTGGCGAACGTCATGCGGCTCGAAGCCTTGTGTGTGATCTCCAGGCGCTCACCTTCGCAAGCAAACAGCACCGTGTGATCACCCACCACATCACCACCGCGAACAGTGGCGAAACCGATGGTTTCACGCTCACGGGCACCGGTGTGACCTTCACGACCATAGACCGCGACTTTCTGCAGATCACGATCCAGCGCATTGGCGATCACTTCACCCATGCGCAGGGCCGTGCCCGATGGCGCATCGATCTTGTGGCGGTGATGGGCCTCAATGATTTCGATGTCCGCATCTTCCGCCAACACCCGTGCCGCCATGTCGAGCAGCTTCAGCGAAAGGTTGACGCCGACACTGAAGTTGGCGGCGAACACGATCGGAATATCCTTGCCCGCCTCGGCCAACAACTGCTTCTGCGCAGCATCCAGACCAGTCGTGCCAATCACCATCGCCTTGCCGGCCTTGCGGCAGAAGGCCAGGTTTTTCAGCATGACTTCCGGCAGGGTGAAGTCGATCAACACATCGAACTCTTCCGCCACCGATTCCAGATTGCCGGACAACGGCACGCCGATTCGACCGAGCGAAGCCAGCTCACCGGCATCCACGCCGATCAGCGTACTGCCAGGACGGACAATCGCAGCCGTCAAACCGGTCAGCGGCGCGCGCTGCTGCACCGCCTCGACCAGAATCTTGCCCATGCGCCCGGCAGCGCCCATCACAGCTATACGTCGCATGCCGACTCCTTACAGATCGCCGAAGAAGCGTTTTACACCGTCGAACCAACCGGTAGTTTTCGGGGAATGGCTGTTGTCGTCCGCCAGGGAGCTGCGGAACTCTTCCAGCAATTCACGCTGACGGCGGTTCAGGTTGACCGGCGTCTCGACGGCCACACGGCACATCAGGTCGCCCGCACCACCGCCACGCACCGGCGCAACGCCCTTGCCGCGTACGCGGAACTGCTTGCCGGTCTGAGTCCCTTCCGGAATCTTCAGTTTGACGCGACCATCGAGGGTCGGAATTTCCAGCTCGCCACCCAGGGCTGCGTCGACAAAGCTGATCGGCACTTCGCAGAACAGGTGCTTGCCGTCACGCTGGAAGATGTCGTGTTCGCGGACGTTGATCACCACGTACAGGTCCCCGGTCGGACCACCCTGAGTGCCCGCCTCGCCTTCGCCGGACAGACGAATGCGGTCACCGGTGTCGACACCGGCCGGCACTTTAACAGAGAGGGTTTTGTACTCTTCGACGCGACCGTCGCCGTGGCAGGAATCGCACGGATCGGAAATGATCTTGCCCTGGCCATGGCAGCGCGGGCAGGTCTGCTGCACCGAGAAGAAGCCTTGCTGCATACGCACCTGACCGATGCCGCCGCAAGTCGGGCAAGTCGATGGCGACGAGCCTTTCTTGGCGCCCGAACCGTCGCATGGTTTGCAATTGACCAGCGTCGGAACGCGGATATTCACGGTCGTACCGCGTACCGCTTCTTCCAGGTTCAGCTCCAGGGTGTAACGCAAATCGCTGCCGCGCTGAGCGCCGCCACGGGAGCCGCCGCGACCGCCACCGAAGAAGTCACTGAAGACATCACCGAAGATGTCGGAGAAGTTCTGACCGCCGAAGCCTGCACCGCCGCCACCCATGCTCGGGTCGACGCCGGCATGACCGTACTGATCGTACGCTGCACGCTTGCTGGAATCGGACAGCACTTCGTAGGCTTCGTTGGCCTCCTTGAACAGATCTTCCGACGCCTTGTCACCGGGATTACGGTCCGGGTGGTGCTTCATCGCCAGACGGCGATAGGCCTTTTTCAGGTCTGCTTCGCTTGAGCCGCGCTCAACACCCAACACTTCGTAATAGTCACGCTTAGCCATAAGTTCTTCATACTCTTGAGGACGTTCGGCAAACCCCTCCTGAGCTTCGCCAAACTCGTTGAGCCCCAATACAGGCCCGGACCCAACTCACGTCAATTCAACGATCCTGGTCTTTGGTTCATGCGGTATTTACGGCGCGAAAAGCAGGAGCATTCCCGGCCATACCGCCAACACACGAAGCTTGTCGCATGCTGTAAAAATTCGCGTATTCCAGATACGCCAACGCGGGAGCAAGCTCCCGCGCGGCGACATCCTACCAGTCACCGCCGCAAGGCAGTCAACCGGGCGACCAACAACTTACTTGTGGTCTTTGACTTCTTCGAACTCGGCATCGACAACATCGTCAGCCTTCTCAGCCGATTCGCCTTGCGGTGCCGCGCCTTCAGCAGGCTGAGCCTGTTCGGCGTACATCTTCTGGGCAACCGGCGCAGAGACTTTCGACAGCTCTTCAACCTTGGCGTCGATGGCAGCCTTGTCGTCGCCTTTGACGGCGGCTTCCAGGGCAACCACAGCCGCTTCGATTGCAGTCTTCTCTTCTGCAGTCACTTTGTCGCCAGCGTCAGCGATCATCTTGCGAGTCGAGTGAACCAGTGCGTCACCCTGGTTACGGGCAGCGGCCAGCTCTTCGAACTTGCGGTCTTCCTCGGCGTTCAGCTCGGCGTCGCGCACCATTTTCTGGATTTCTTCATCCGACAGACCAGAGTTGGCCTTGATGGTGATCTTCTGCTCTTTGCCGGTCGCCTTGTCCTTCGCACCTACGTGCAGGATGCCGTTGGCGTCGATGTCGAAGGTCACTTCGATCTGCGGAACGCCACGTGGAGCTGGTGGAATGTCGGCCAGATCGAACTTGCCCAGGGACTTGTTCTGTGCGGCTTGCTTGCGCTCGCCTTGCAGGACGTGAATGGTCACGGCGCCCTGGTTGTCGTCGGCGGTCGAGAACACTTGCGATTTCTTGGTAGGAATCGTGGTGTTTTTCTCGATCAGCGCGGTCATCACGCCACCCATGGTTTCGATACCCAGGGTCAGCGGGCTGACGTCAAGCAGCAGAACGTCTTTCACGTCACCGGCCAGAACGGCGCCCTGGATCGCAGCACCCATGGCAACAGCTTCGTCCGGGTTCACGTCTTTACGTGCTTCTTTACCGAAGAAATCGGTAACTGCCTTCTGCACCAGAGGCATACGAGTCTGACCACCAACCAGAATCACGTCGTTAATTTTGCTGACGTCGATACCGGCGTCCTTCAGAGCAATACGGCATGGCTCGATGGTACGGTTCACCAGATCTTCGACCAGCGACTCGAGCTTGGCACGAGAGATCTTCACGTTCAGGTGCTTAGGACCAGTCGCGTCTGCTGTGATGTACGGCAGGTTGACGTCGGTCGATTGCGAAGAAGACAGCTCGATCTTGGCTTTCTCAGCGGCTTCTTTCAGACGCTGCAAGGCCAGAGGATCGTTCTTCAGGTCCATGCCGGACTCTTTCTTGAACTCGTCGACGAGGTAGTCGATCAGGCGCATGTCGAAGTCTTCACCACCCAGGAAGGTGTCACCGTTGGTGGCCAGCACTTCGAACTGGTGCTCGCCGTCAACTTCAGCGATTTCGATCACGGAAACGTCGAAAGTACCACCACCCAGGTCGTAAACGATCACGGTGTGATCGCCCTTGGCCTTGTCCATGCCATAAGCCAGAGCGGCTGCGGTTGGTTCGTTGATGATACGTTTTACGTCCAGACCGGCGATGCGACCAGCATCTTTAGTCGCCTGACGCTGACTGTCGTTGAAGTAGGCCGGAACGGTGATCACCGCTTCGGTCACTGCTTCGCCGAGGTAGTCTTCGGCGGTCTTCTTCATCTTTTTCAGGACTTCGGCGCTGATTTGCGGCGGAGCCATCTGCTTGCCGGAAGCCTCGACCCAGGCGTCACCGTTGTTGGCCTTGACGATCTTGTAAGGCACCAGCTTGATGTCTTTCTGTACAACTTCTTCGTCGAAGCGGCGGCCAATCAGGCGCTTCACTGCGAACAGTGTGTTGTGCGGGTTGGTCACAGCCTGACGCTTGGCCGACTGACCGACCAGGATTTCGCCATCGTTGGCATAAGCGATGATCGACGGCGTAGTACGCGCGCCTTCAGCGTTTTCAATAACTTTGGCTTTGCCGTTTTCCAGCACGGAGACGCAGGAGTTGGTAGTCCCCAGGTCGATACCGATAATTTTGCCCATGTTCACTCTCCCGAAACTTTGGATTTTTTTGCCGCAGCAGTGGTGGCTGACTGCGGTAATACTTAAACGCTTGACTTGTAAATGGGGGCCTTGCGGCTAATTTCAAGCCTTCTCGTCAATCGAAGGCGAAACTGGCGCCGGCGCCTTGCTGACCACAACCATCGCCGGACGCAGCAGGCGACCGTTGAGCTGGTAGCCCTTCTGGAACACCTTGAGAATGCTGTTCGGCTCCAGGACATCACTTTCCTGCATGGCCATTGCCTGGTGCTCCACGGCGTTGAACGGTTCGCCTTCCTGCGGGCTTACAGCGACAAGCTGGTAGCGCGTGAGGGTGTCGTGAAACATTTTCAGGGTCAGCTCGATGCCTTCGCGCATCGGACGGATGCTTTCGTCATCCGGGCTCGACAGCTCGAGGCCGCGCTCCAGGCTGTCGACGATCGGCAGCAGGTCGCCGGCGAATTTTTCCAGCGCAAACTTGTGCGCCTTTTCGACATCCTGCTCGGCACGGCGGCGGACGTTCTGCAGATCGGCAGCTACGCGCAGCGATTGATCCTGCGCGGCGGCCAATTGCTCTTCGAGCACTTGTACACGGGTCGCCAGGTCATCACCCGAAGTCTCGGGCGCCTGATTGGCTTCTGGGTTTTGCGTATCTACTGTCTGTTCGTCAGCCATGGAATTCTCCTTTCAATATCGTCCGCGAGTTCGATTCGCGCTTCTGCCCCGGTATATGGGGCCGCAAAATCAGGCTTCAAGGGCTGACAACGATTAACCCTACAAAAAAGTGCTGCATTGGCATTCCTGCGTGCGACAAGCATTTGATCGGATCATCCCCATTGAGCCGAGCGAGGGCATTGTCAGCTCGAAACAAAACACTGTATAAATAACCAGACCTAAAGTTTGGGAGCGGCCTTTATGCTGGTGCACCTGTCCGTACACAACTACGCCATCGTTGAACATCTCGATCTCGAGCTCGATCGCGGCATGAGCGTGATTACCGGGGAAACCGGCGCCGGCAAATCGATCATGCTCGACGCCCTGGGCCTGACGCTCGGTGATCGCGCCGACAGCGGCGTGGTGCGACCGGGCGCCGACAAGGCCGATATCCTGGCGACCTTCGATCTGGCCGATATTCCCGAGGCCAGTACCTGGCTGGCGGAACGCGACCTGGAAACCGACGGTCCGTGCATCCTGCGTCGGGTCATCACTTCCGAAGGTCGCTCACGCGGCTATATAAATGGCACCCCCTGCCCGCTCGGCGATCTCAAGGCGCTCGGCGAGCTGCTGATCGACATCCACAGCCAGCACGAACACCAATCCCTGCTCAAGACCGATACCCACCGGCGCCTGCTCGACGAGTACGCCGGGGCGACCGATCTGGCGCGCCAGGTACATCTGGCAGCCCAGCGCTGGCGCCAGACTCGCCAGGAGCTGGAGCGCCTTTCCAACTCCGGCGACGAACAGCGCGCGCGCCATCAGTTGCTCAGCTACCAGCTCGAAGAACTGGAAAACCTCGGCCTCGGCGAAAACGAGCTGGGAGAACTGGAGCAGGAACACAAGAACCTGACCAACGCCGAAACCCTGCTCGGCATCTGCCGACAAGTGGTCGAGCAATGCAGCGAAAGCGATTCCGGCAACGTGCTGAATGCCCTGACGGCCAGCCTCAATCGACTGTCGAGCGTGAACAACTCCGTCGGCGCGCTGGGTGAGGCGAGCAGCCTGCTGACCAGTGCGCAGATTCAGGTTGAAGAAGCCGTCGGCGAGCTCAATCGCTTTCTCGACAACTTCGATGCCGACCCGGCGCGCCTGCAATATCTGGAAGAACGTCTGGACTCCATCTACACGCTGGCACGCAAACACCGCATTCAGCCGACTGAAGTGGCGGAGATGCAACAGAAGCTGCTCGACGAAATCGAAGCGCTGGACGCCAACGATGAATCCATCGAGCGCCTCGCCGAGGAACTTGCATCCTATGCCCGCCATTATCAGGAAAAGGCTCGGGAACTGAGCGAGCTGCGTCATCAGGCAGCCGGCAGCCTGGCAAGCGCGGTGGAGCAGGAGATTCAACGCTTGGGCATGCCGGGCGGTCGCTTCACCATCGAATTGCGCGCCAACAACAGCAGCGAACTGCAACCCAACGGTCTGGAACAAGTCGAGCTGCTGGTGAGCGCCAACCCGGGCCAACCCCTGAAGGCCCTGGCCAAAGTAGCGTCCGGCGGTGAGCTGTCACGGATCAGCTTGGCCATCCAGGTGATTACCGCCCAGACCTCTCGCGTACCGACATTGGTATTCGACGAAGTTGACGTGGGGATTGGCGGTCCAACGGCTGAAATCGTCGGCCAGTTGCTGCGTCGCCTTGGGGATCGCGGACAGGTACTGACGGTTACGCACTTGCCGCAAGTCGCGGCTCAGGGGCATCAGCATCTGTTCGTGCATAAAGTACGCGGCGAGCAGGCGACTCATACGGCCGTTTCGAAGCTGAGCAAGAATGACCGCATAGAAGAAGTCGCACGCATGCTTGGCGGCATCGATCTGACCAAAGAGTCTTTGGCGCACGCGAAAAAGATGGTCGTCACCGCAAAGGTTTAAGCACGCCAGAAAGCACGAAGGCGACCCTTGGGTCGCCTTCGCTCGTTTCGCGAACCTGAAATTCGCGCGACATGCTTACTTTTTGTTGCGTACGTACAGTACGAGATTGTGATCAACCATCTCGTAACCGTGCTTCTCGACGATCGCCTTCTGAAGTTTTTCGATTTCTTCGTCGAAGAATTCGATGACTTCGCCCGACTCCACGTTAACCATATGGTCGTGGTGGCCACCGTCGGCCAATTCGAATACCGCGTGGCCGCCGTCGAAGTTGTGACGGACCACGAGGCCAGCCGCTTCGAACTGGGTCAGAACACGGTAGACCGTGGCCAGACCGACGTCCTCGCCAGCTTCCATCAACGCCTTGTAGACGTCCTCGGCACTCATGTGACGCTGCTCTGTAGAGTCGAGCATTTGCAGGATCTTGACCCGTGGCAGGGTCACTTTGAGGCCGGCTTTGCGTAGTTCGCTATTTTCAACCATGGTCAGCTTTCTCGCGATGCTGCTTCGCAGCTTCTCTTAATGCGGGTATGATCGGCGTTTACGTTGTCCCAGCCAAGATAGTGGAAGTCGCCCACCGATGCAAAACACCAAGCTCTTGCTAACCAGTTTCACCTTTGTGGGACTGCTCGCACTCGCCGGTTGTTCATTCCCCGGGGTTTACAAAATCGACATCCAGCAGGGCAATGTCGTCACGCAGGACATGATAGACCAGTTACGCCCGGGAATGACCCGGCCGCAAGTACGGTTTATCATGGGCAACCCTCTGCTTGCCGACACGTTCCACGCCAACCGCTGGGATTATCTGTACAGCCTGCAACCTGGTGGCGGTGAACGCCAACAGGAACGCATGAGTGTCATTTTCGACTCGAATGACCGCCTCGTCAGCCTGTCCGGTGACTTCATGCCGGGCGTCAGCCGTGATGAAGCAATTCTCGGCAAGGACAGCGGCACCAGCGTGACCGCTCCTGCTGAAAACACCGAACAGCCGAAACCGGAACAACCGGCCAAGCCTGGCTCCTTGCTGGATCAGATCCAGAAGGACGTCGATGGTGTGGAAACCGTTCCGGTTCCAACGCCAGAACCGCTGGACACCTCGCCGCAATAAATTGCGACGCAATAAAAAACCCGGAAATTCCGGGTTTTTTATTACCTGCCGCTTGGCCAGCCTACTGATTTCGCGCCTTGGCTTCGGCAGCCTTGGCGGCACGAAGACGACGCACCTCTTTCGGATCTGCCAACAGTGGCCGATAGATCTCGATGCGATCGCCCTCCTGAACCCGTCGAGCATCCGGATCAGCAATCACTTTGCCGAAGATCCCCAAAGGACAGCTCTTCAGATCCAGCTCCGAAAATTCAGCATCAATCCCGGACGCCATCAGCGCCGCACGCACCGTCGTACCCTCAGCAACACTGATTACACGCAAAACCTGACGATCAACCGCCGCATACACCACTTCGACTTCGATCACCGGCTCAACCATGCATCTGCTTGGCGCGCTGGCAGAACGCGTCCACCAATGTATTGGCTGCCTGATTGAACAAAGGACCGAGCGTCGCGCGGACCAGCGGCCCGGCGTAGTCGAAGGACAGATCCAGACTGATCTTGCAAGCCTTCTCGTTCAGCGCCTTGAATACCCAGACGCCGTGCAGCTGATTGAACGGTCCCTCCTCCAGGTTCATCTCGATCGACTGCCCCGGCACCAGCGTATTGCGTGTCACGAAGTGCTGACTAAGCCCACCCTTGGCCACGCCGACACTGGCGCGCATGTGCTCAGGCGAGCTTTCCAGGACTTCAGCAGACGAGCACCACGGCAGAAATTCCGGGTAACGTGCCACGTCATTGACCAGGTCGTAGAGAAATTGCGCCGGATAAGGCAGCAGCGCCGATCGTTGAATATGTGTCGTCATGTAAGCGTCACTTCCAGAGCTGGGCGGCAAACACTACAAGAATGCCGATGGGCGCCACATAGCGCATCAAAAACAGAGACAGGGCGAACAGCGCCGGGCTGCGAATCGACAATTCATCACGCACCGCCTCACGCCCCATCACCCAACCGGCAAACAGCACAAAGCACAGCCCACCGAGCGGCAACATGATGCGCGAGGTGAAGAAGTCGATCACGCCAAAGAAGTCCAGGCCACCGGCCGCACCCCACTGGTAGAGATGGAACACCCCACCATCGTTCACGAAAAATTTGGCTTCCTTCCAGATATTGAAGGAAAACACCGTGCCCAGGCCAACGAACCAGCAGGTGAACGCCAACCAGAATGTCACCCAGGCACGGCTGATTTTAGTCCGCTCGACCAGATAGGCGACCATTGGCTCCAGCAGGGAAATCGCCGAGCTCCAGGCCGCAATGGCCACCAGAACGAAGAACACCACGCCCATCAACTGGCCGAACAGCACGTTACCGAAAGCAAATGGCAGGCTGACAAACATCAGCCCCGGGCCTTCGCTCGGGTTCAAACCACCGGCGAACACAATCGGAAACAAGGCCAGACCAGCCACCAGCGAAACAAAGGTATCGAGCAGCGCCACACCGACGACCGTGCCCGACAGCGAGGCTTCCTTGGTCATGTAGGCGCCATAGATCATGATCGAGCCCACGCCCACGCTCAGGGAGAAGAACGCGTGCCCCATGGCCGGCAGCAAGCCGTCGAGGACTTTTTCCGGGTGGAAGTCGAACATGAAATGCACGCCTTCCATGAAATGCCCGGTGGTCATGCTGTAACCCAGCAGCACCAGCACCATCACGAACAGCAGCGGCATCATGATCCGCAGGCTGCGCTCGAGCCCGGCAACCACGCCCTTGGCGATCACCACCGCCGACAACAGCATGAAAACCGTGTGCCACAGCGTGATACGCCACGGGTCGGCGATGACATTCCCGAAGTACGCCCCGACCTGATCAGCCGTCGCGCCCTGGAAGTCTCCGCGCCCCATATCAATGATGTAATCCAGCGACCAGCCGCCGACCACACTGTAGAAAGACAGGATCAGCAGCGCCGTGATCATCCCGGCGAACGCGCCCCACGACCACTTGCCCGAGTGCCCGGCTTCACGCGCCAGCACCTTCAGGGCATTCGCCGGACTCTGGCGGGCACGGCGGCCGATCAGGGTTTCGGCGAGCATTACCGGGATGCCGATCAGCGCGATACATGCCAGAAACATCAGCACGAAGGCGCCGCCACCGTAGACCCCGACCATGTAGGGGAATTTCCAGATGCTGCCCAATCCCACGGCCGAACCGGTCGCGGCGAATATGAAAACCCAGCGGCTAGCCCAACTGCCGTGGACAGAAACCTTGTCTGTCGACATCGTTTATCACGCCCAAGCGTTAGAAAAAGAGGCCGCATTGTCCGGGATTCACTCAACCTGCTCAAGCACGCAGCATCACCGTAGCCGACAGCCGTTTATCTCCATATAATGCCGCCCCTATGGCTAAACAGAAGAAACACCCAACAGGGACCATCGCGCAAAACAAAAAGGCGCGACACGATTACTTCATCGAGCACAAGTTCGAGGCTGGTCTGGTCCTGGCCGGCTGGGAAGTAAAAAGTCTGCGGGCAAGCAAGCTGCAACTGGTCGACAGTTACGTGCTGCTCAAGGATGGCGAAGCCTGGCTGCTTGGCAGCCATATCACGCCTCTGATGACCGCCAGCACCCACGTCATCGCTGACCCGGTGCGCACCCGCAAGCTGCTGCTCAACCGCCGCGAGCTGGACAAGCTCGCCGCCGCCGTGCAGCAGAAGGGTTACGCCTGCGTGTGCCTGTCCTGGTACTGGAGCAAGCACATGGTCAAGTGCGAGATCGCTCTCGGTAAGGGCAAGAAGGAATACGACAAGCGCGATACCGAACGCGAACGCGACGCCGGTCGCGAGTTGCAGCGTGCGGTGCGCAACAAGGGCAAGGAAGACTGATTCTTCTGCCTGAATGACCGTTCCCGCGCCTGGCACGGGAGCGGTCTTTTTTACATCCCTTTGCGTCGCTCGGCGCGAGCCATGCGCTGTACTTCCTGTCGCACTTCTTCCAGCACTTCCTGCACATAGAGAATGTGTCGGCTGGACACCTCACGCGCCTGTTCCGCGCGCCCCTCGATAATCGCCAGATACAACTCCCGATGCTGGGTGATCAGCATGTCGCGGGTTTCCGTGCGCTGCTTGTACATGCCACCGATGTTGGTCACGACGTTGCGCTTGAGCAGATCGAACAGCCCGCGAATGGTGTGCAGCAACACCGCGTTATGACTGGCTTCGGCAATCGCCAGGTGGAATTTCGCATCCGCCGCGCCCTCTTCCGCCCGGCTCACTTCATCGTGACGCGAATAGCAGTCCTGTAACTCTTCAAACGCCGCCGTCAGCCGTTCGCGGTCCACATCCGTGGCGCGCAATGCCGCGTAATAGGCGCACGATGCCTCCAGCGTGTGGCGAAATTCCAGCAGATCACGTTGCGCCTCAGGATTGCTTTCCAGCAGTTGCAGCAGCGGATCGCTGAACGTCGAACCGAGGCTTTCCACGACATAGTTGCCGCCGCCCTGCTTGCTGACCAGCAACCCCTTGGCCGCAAGCTTCTGAATCGCCTCGCGCAAAGAGGGCCGAGAAACGCCGAACTGTTCCGCCAGAGTCCGCTCGGCCGGCAGACGCTCGCCGGACTTCAGCGTGCCCTCGAGAATCATCCCTTCCAGTCGCTCGACAATGTCGTCAGACAAACGGCGCTGACGTATCTGATCAAACCCCATCACTCAACTCTCCACCATCCCGACCGCTCGCCGGGCTCTCTATTCTGGCCTATCGGCGCTGCGCCGACACCTGCCAGATGACGCCAATTCAACCGGTGCAATCCGACTCGCCGTCCGGTTGTTCGACAAAAGTTTTAGGGCGGCAAATTGACACACCGACATCAAGGCTTTTACCCTAGCCGACAGCACTTGTAAATTGGTCTTACCAATTAACCAAGTAAGCTGACAGTGCCTGACCAACAACAATTAGGGGCCACCCCATATGCAAACCTGGCAACAGCTCTACAGCCCGCTCGGCAGTCTCGGCGTGTCCGCACTCGCGGCCGTCATCCCCATCGTTTTCTTCTTCCTCGCCCTGGCGGTGTTCCGACTCAAAGGTCATGTGGCCGGCAGCATCACGCTCGCCCTGGCCATCGCCGTGGCGATCTTCGCGTTCCAGATGCCGGTCGACATGGCGTTCGCCGCTGCCGGATATGGCTTCGCCTATGGTCTGTGGCCGATTGCCTGGATCATTGTGGCGGCGGTGTTCCTGTACAAACTGACGGTCAAGAGCGGTCAATTCGAGGTCATCCGCAGCTCGGTGCTGTCGATCACTGACGACCAACGCCTGCAGGTGCTGCTGATCGGTTTCTGCTTCGGTGCATTCCTCGAAGGTGCCGCCGGTTTCGGCGCGCCGGTGGCGATTACCGCTGCGCTGCTGGTGGGACTGGGCTTCAACCCGCTGTACGCCGCCGGCCTGTGCCTGATTGCCAACACCGCACCGGTGGCGTTCGGCGCGTTGGGGATTCCGATCATCGTGGCCGGGCAAGTCACCGGCATCGACGCGTTCAAGATTGGCGCCATGACCGGTCGCCAACTGCCGTTGCTGTCGCTGTTCGTGCCGTTCTGGCTGGTGTTCATGATGGACGGCCTGCGCGGTGTGCGTGAAACCTGGCCAGCCGCACTGGTTGCCGGCCTGAGCTTCGCTGTCACCCAATACTTCACTTCGAATTTCATCGGCCCGGAGCTGCCGGACATCACGTCGGCCCTGGCCAGTCTGATTTCGCTGACCCTGTTCCTGAAGGTCTGGCAACCGAAACGTGCCGCCGGCCAGCACATCGTCGGCGCCGTGTCCGCTTCGGTGGTCACCGCCAGCGTCGGCGGTTTCGGCCAGAAGCGCACCACCGTCGCTTCGCCTTACAGCCTTGGGGAAATTTTCAAGGCGTGGTCGCCGTTCCTGATCCTCACCGTGCTGGTGACCATCTGGACCCTCAAGCCTTTCAAAGCCATGTTCGCCGCCGGCGGCTCGATGTACGCCTGGGTGTTCAACTTCGCGATTCCGCACCTTGATCAACTGGTCATCAAGACTGCACCGATCGTTGCCGCCCCGACCGCGATCCCAGCCGTGTTCAAACTCGACCCGATTTCCGCGACCGGCACGGCGATTTTCTTCTCCGCGCTGATCTCGATGCTGGTGCTGAAGATCAACTTCAAAACTGGTCTGACCACTTTGAAAGAGACTTTCTACGAACTGCGCTGGCCGATCCTGTCGATCGGCATGGTGCTGGCGTTTGCCTTCGTCACCAACTATTCCGGCATGTCCTCGACCATGGCTCTGGTGCTGGCCGGTACTGGCGCAGCGTTCCCGTTCTTCTCGCCGTTCCTCGGCTGGCTCGGCGTGTTCCTGACCGGTTCCGATACCTCGTCCAACGCCCTGTTCAGTTCGCTGCAAGCAACCACCGCTCACCAGATCGGGGTCAACGACACCCTGCTGGTGGCAGCCAATACCAGCGGCGGCGTGACCGGCAAGATGATCTCGCCACAATCGATCGCCGTGGCCTGCGCAGCAACCGGCCTGGTGGGCAAGGAATCCGATCTGTTCCGCTTCACCCTCAAGCACAGCCTATTCTTTGCAACGATTGTCGGCCTCATCACTTTGGCTCAGGCCTACTGGTTCACCGGCATGCTGGTGCATTAAGACTACAAGCGACATGGAAATAACCGACGCCGGTCCGTGATTCCGGCGTCAGCAACTCACAACCCGGTCTGTAAGGCTGCTGAAAGCAATGCGCTCTATATTCGGCAGCCTCAACAGACGGATAACCGGGCCCACCCGGAGACACGCCTGATGAGCGAGCTTTTTTACAACGCTGTGCCCAACGCCACTCGCGTCGCACCGCCACTGCCCGAACCCCGGCAATACCCCAGCGAGAAACCGTCGCGGGTCTACCTTTTCGGCACGTGCGTGGTCGACCTGTTCTACCCGGAAGCCGGGATGGACGCGATCCACTTGCTGGAACGCGAAGGCATCCGGGTCGATTACCCGCAAGGGCAGAGCTGCTGCGGACAACCGGCCTACACCTCGGGTTACACCGAGCAGGCACGGACGGTGGCGCGCTCGCAACTGGCGCTGTTTGCCGGGGACTATCCGGTGGTGGTGCCTTCGGGTTCGTGCGCCGGGATGATCCGCGAGCATTACGCCGACTTGTTCAAGGACGAGCCGGAAACGTTGAAACAGGTTCAGGCCCTCGCGGCCCGCACCTATGAATTGGCCGAGTTTCTGCTGTTCGTCTGCAAGGTGCAGCTCAAGGACAGCGGCGAGCCGGTCAAAGTGGCGCTGCACACCTCGTGTTCGGCGCGACGGGAAATGAACACCCACCTGCACGGCCGCGAGTTGTTGGCGCAGTTGAGCAACGTGGAACGGGTCAACCACGATCACGAAAGCGAATGCTGTGGCTTCGGTGGGACATTCAGCGTCCGTATGCCAGACATTTCCGGCGCGATGGTGGCTGACAAGACCCGGGCGTTGAAGGAATCCGGCGCGCATCAGGTACTCAGTGCCGACTGCGGCTGCTTGATGAACATCAACGGCTCGCTGGAAAAACAGAAGGAAGCGCTGCGCGGGCAACACCTGGCGAGCTTCCTCTGGCAACGAACCGGAGGTGCGCGATGAGCACTTCCACGATTATTCCTACGGTTGCCGTAGAAGAAGATTTCCGCACCCGGGCGCACAACGCCCTGGGCGACTCGCAGTTACGGAACAACTTCCGCACCGCGATGGATTCACTGATGACCAAGCGGGCAGCGGCTTTCAGCGATGCCCACGAAAGAGAACACCTGCGTGAACTGGGTAATGCAATCCGTGCCCGCGCGCTCTCCAAGTTGCCCGACCTGCTCGAGCAGCTGGAACAGAACCTGACCCGCAACGGTGTGACAGTGCACTGGGCGGAAACGGTGGACGAAGCCAATGGCATCGTCCTTTCGATCATCCGCGCTCACGAGGCGCGGCAAGTGATCAAGGGCAAATCGATGGTCAGCGAAGAGATGGAGATGAACCATTTCCTCGAGGCTCGGGACATTGAATGTCTGGAGTCCGACATGGGGGAGTACATCGTCCAGCTCGACCACGAGAAGCCTTCACACATAATCATGCCGGCAATCCACAAGAATGCCGGTCAGGTCGCGTCCTTGTTCCACGACAAACTTGGCGTGGAATACACCAAGGACGTTGACCAACTCATTCAGATCGGTCGCAGGGTCCTGCGGCAGAAATTCTTCGAAGCGGACATCGGCGTCTCCGGTGTCAACTTCGCCGTGGCCGAAACCGGCACCCTGCTGCTGGTGGAAAACGAAGGCAACGGCCGCATGACCACCACCGTGCCGCCGGTGCACATCGCCGTTACCGGTATCGAAAAAGTCGTGGAAAACCTGCGCGACGTGGTGCCGCTGCTGTCATTGCTGACCCGCTCGGCGCTGGGCATTCCGATCACCACCTACGTCAACATGATCTCCGGCCCGCGCAAGGAGCATGAACTCGACGGCCCGCAGGAAGTGCATCTGGTACTGCTCGACAACGGTCGCAGCCAGGCCTTCGCCGACAGCGAACTGCGCCAGACCCTGAACTGCATCCGCTGCGGCGCTTGCATGAATCATTGCCCGGTCTACACCCGCGTCGGCGGCCATACCTACGGCGAGGTTTACCCCGGCCCGATCGGCAAAATCATCACCCCGCACATGGTCGGCCTGGCGAAAGTCCCGGATCACCCGAGCGCGTCTTCGCTGTGCGGCGCCTGCGGTGAAGTCTGCCCAGTGAAAATTCCGATCCCCGCCTTGCTACGTCGCCTGCGCGAAGAGAACGTCAAAGCCCCCGACAGTCCTCATCAAGTGATGCGAGGTCAGGGCAGCAAGTATTCGCGCAAGGAACGCTTCATCTGGAACGCCTGGGCGAAGCTCAACAGCTCGCCGACTTTGTATCGACTGTTTGCGTTTTTCGCCACGCGCCTGCGCGCCCTGGCGCCGAACAATGTCGGGCCGTGGACGCAGAACCACAGCGCACCGAAACCCGCCGCCCGCTCACTGCATGACATGGCTCGCGAACACCTGGCAAAACGAGGAGACCGTTGATGAGCGCCAAACAAAACATCCTCGGCAAGTTACGGAAGAGTCTGACCGGCACCACACCGATTGCCGACAACTTTGACGTCGATCTGGTGACCCAGCCCTACACCTACAGTGCCGAACAACGGATCCCGCAACTGCGCAAACTGATGGAAGCGGTGCACACCGAAATCCACCTGACATCCGCTGATGGGTGGCCGGCGCTGCTGGCGCAATTGCTGCGCGACCGTCAGTTGCCGAGCCTGCTGATCGCACCGACTACGCCTCACGGGCAGCGCATCACACAACACTGGGCGAACAATCCTGATCTGCCGGCGCTGAAATCCTACGACCGGCCGATGGAGGAATGGAAAGCCGAGTTGTTCAACGACACCCCGGCCAGCCTCACCGGCACCCTCGGCGCCATCGCCGCCACCGGCAGCCTGATTCTCTGGCCGACCCGCGAAGAACCACGGCTGATGAGTCTGGTGCCACCGGTGCATTTCGCCCTGCTCAAGGCCAGCCAGATCCGCGACAACTTCTATCAGGTGCAGCAGGAATTCGAGTGGGCCCAAGGCATGCCCACCAACGCGCTGCTGGTGTCCGGCCCATCGAAGACCGCCGACATCGAACAAGTCCTGGCTTACGGCGCCCACGGCCCGAAAGATCTGGTGGTGTTGATCCTGGAGGACCAATGACCTTACCGGCGACTTTCCTGCGCGATGCGCAGCAATTGATTCCTGCCGAACGGCGTTTCGACGATCCGCTGTCGACCCTGGCTTTCGGCACCGATGCCAGCTTCTACCGGTTGATTCCGCAACTGGTGATACGCGTCGAATCGGAAGACGAAGTGGTGGCGCTGCTGAAACTGGCCCAGCGCGATCAGGTCCCGGTGACCTTCCGCGCCGCCGGCACCAGCCTCTCTGGTCAGGCGATCAGCGATTCGGTGCTGATCGTGCTTGGGGATAACTGGAACGCGCGTGAGATCCGCGGACAAGGCACACAAATTCGCCTGCAACCGGGCGTGATCGGCGCCCAGGCCAATGCATGGCTGGCGCCATTCGGGCGCAAGATCGGTCCGGATCCGGCGTCGATCAACGCCTGCAAGATCGGCGGCATCGTCGCCAACAACGCCAGCGGCATGTGCTGCGGAACCGCGCAAAACACCTATCACACGCTGGCCGGGATTCGTCTGGTGCTGGCCGACGGCACACGTCTCGACACCGAAGATGCCGCCAGCGTCGAGGCGTTTCGAGTCAGCCACCGCGAACTACTGGAACGCTTGGCAACATTGGGCCGCGAAACCCGCGCCAATGCCGAACTCGCCGCGCGAATCCGCCACAAATACCGTCTGAAAAATACCACCGGCCTGTCGCTCAACGCCCTGGTGGATTTCGATGAGCCTGTGGATATCTTGAGCCACTTGCTGGTTGGCTCCGAAGGCACCCTTGGTTTCATCAGCGCGGTGACCTACGACACGGTGATCGACCACCCGAACAAGGCTTCGGCGCTGATCGTTTTCCCGGATGTGGAAACCTGCTGCAACGCCGTCACCGTGCTGAAAAGCCAACCGGTGTCCGCCGTGGAACTGCTCGACCGCCGCAGCCTGCGTTCGGTGCAGGACAAACCCGGCATGCCGGCTTTCGTACAGCAGCTGTCGAACAATGCCTGCGCGCTGTTGATCGAATCCCGCGCCGCCTCTTCCACTTTGCTGCAGGAACAACTGGCGCAGATCATGGCGTCACTCGGCGGTTTCCCAGTGGAGAAACAGGTCGACTTCACCGAAGACCCGGTCGAAAACGCCCGCCTCTGGGCGATTCGCAAAGACACCTTCCCCGCCGTCGGCGCCGTGCGCAAGACCGGCACCACGGTGATCATCGAAGACGTGACCTTCCCGGTGGAGCAACTGGCTATCGGCGTGAACCGCCTGATCGAGCTGTTCGACAAACATCACTACGACGAAGCGATCCTTTTCGGACACGCGCTGGAAGGCAATCTGCACTTTGTCTTCACCCAAGGCTTCAACAGCGCGGAAGAAGTCGCACGCTATCAGGCGTTCATGGACGACGTGGCGCAACTGGTGGCCGTGGAGTTCGGCGGTTCTTTGAAGGCGGAACACGGCACCGGGCGCAACATGGCGCCCTTCGTCGAACTCGAATGGGGCAGTGACGCCTATCAGTTGATGTGGCAGCTCAAACGCCTGCTCGACCCCAACGGCATTCTCAATCCGGACGTGGTGCTCAGCGAAGATCCGCAGATCCACCTCAAGCACCTGAAACCGCTGCCGGCGGCTGACGAGATTGTGGATAAATGCATCGAGTGCGGTTTCTGCGAGCCGGTCTGCCCTTCCAAGGGCCTGACCCTGAGTCCGCGCCAGCGCATCGTGATCTGGCGCGATATCCAGGCGCGAAAGCGCGCCGGAATCGACACCACCGAACTGGAAAAAGCCTACGAGTACCAAGGCATCGATACCTGCGCCGCGACCGGTTTGTGTGCGCAACGTTGCCCCGTAGGTATTAACACCGGCGAGCTGGTGAAAAAGCTGCGCGGCCGTCACGCCACACATACGAAAACCGCCAACTTGATCGAAGGAAATTTCGCCACCACCCTGCAAGGTGCGCGGTTCACCTTGCATGTGGCCAACGGTGCGCGGATGTTGTTGGGGGCACCGCGTCTGGCGAAGCTTTCGGCGACCCTGACACGACTGTCCAAAGGTCAGGTGCCGCGATGGACCAACGCAATGCCGCAACCGGAAAAAGCCATTCGCTTCAGCCCGGCCGTGTCGGACGAACGCCCGCGCGTCGTGTATCTGGCAGCCTGCGTCTCGCGGGTGATGGGGCCGGCGGCGGGCGACAAGGAGCAGATGTCGCTGTACGACAAAACCCGTGGTCTGCTGGAAAAAGCCGGTTATCAAGTGGTGTTCCCGGACAATCTGGACAACCTCTGCTGCGGCCAGCCCTTCGCGTCCAAGGGCTATGCCGAACAGGCCGAGCACAAGCGTCAGGAGCTTATCGGCGCATTGCTCCAGGCCAGTCGCGGCGGGCTCGATCCGATCTATTGCGACACCAGCCCCTGCACGTTGCGGCTGGTGCAGGATGTGGGAAATGTTCGCCTGGATCTGTATGACCCTGTGCGATTCATCCGTACGCATCTGATGGATCGGCTCGACTTCACCCCGCAGGAAGCACCGATTGCAGTTCATGTCACGTGCAGCACTCAGCATCTTGGAGAAAGCCAGGCACTGATCGACCTGGCGCGCCAATGCAGCAAGACGGTTGTGATTCCGGAAGGCATTCACTGCTGCGGTTTCGCCGGCGACAAGGGTTTCACCACGCCGGAGCTCAACAGCCACTCACTGCGAACGCTCAAGGATGCGGTGCAACAGTGCAGCGAGGGAATTTCCACCAGCCGCACCTGTGAGATCGGTCTGACGCAACACGGCGGCATCGACTACCACGGTCTGGTCTATCTGGTGGATCGGGTGACCCGGGCCAAAGCCCCCGCAACCGCCCTCTGAAGAAAAATAGAACCCTTGCGAGCGACCGCAGTCCACAGAACAGGCCCCGAACAATCGGGGCTTGTCCTCCATTCGGTTGCCCGTCCTGACGGCCAGCGAAGTCTGGATCCCTCAGTTCAAGGAGATTCATATGAAACGTTCTGTACTGTTAGGTCTGTTCGTTACTGCCTCGATGATGGCGTCTGCTTCGTTCGCCGCCGACAAGCCCGCCGATCTGTGCGATGCCAATCTGCAAACCATCAACAACGCCAAGGCGCAGGCAATGGCCTCACCCGACCTGAATCAACGGGTAGAAGCCAGTGTGCAAAAAGCCCAGGCACTCAAGGCCCAGGGCAAGATCGACGAATGCGTGGCTGAAACCCAGCAAACCATTCTGGAAATCCGCAAAACCAGCGGAACCAACAACTGATCGAAGCTCAGGCCAACCTTCGGGTTGGCCTTGTGAGCCGTTTGGCGTACACTGCGCAGGCTTGTCGCTCATAAGCCACACAGAGCGCCAGGCTCGGGGCCGTTTAGGATTCGACGCCGGTTGCGAAACTCTAGGTGCATGCCGACTTGGTAACAGAAGTCGTAAATCCACTGTTGCAACTACTTATAGTTGCCAATGACGACCAATACGGTGCTGCTCTCGCTGCTTAATTGCAGCTGACATGCACTCCTGGTACCTTCGGGTCCAGCAATCATCAGGGGATGTCTGTAAACCCAAAATGATTGTCATATAGAACAGAATCGCCGTGCAGTACGTTGTGGACGAAGCGGCTAAAACTTACACAACTCGCCCAAAGCACCCTGCCCGTCGGGTCGCTGAGGGTTAACTTAATAGACACGGCTACGCATGTAGTACCGACAGCGGAGTACTGGCGGACGGGGGTTCAAATCCCCCCGGCTCCACCACTTCATCATCTAAAGACGTCCACGGACGTCTTTTTTTGTGCCTGAAATCCAGTAAATACGGGGGTTTCAGGGCCATTGAGCTTCACAGCGCTTCAGGCAGATCCATTTTGAAATGTATTCCAAGGCGTATTCCAAGCCAGTGACTGGTAAATTTTGGAATACACAAACAGCGTTGGAGTACCCATGGGAGCCCGAGCCACACGCCTTTCAGACCTGAAAATCAAAGCCGCCAAGCCCAAGGAAAAAGACTACACATTGACCGACGGCGACGGCCTTCAGTTACGAGTCCGAACCAACGGTTCGAGGCTTTGGAATTTCAACTACATCCATCCCGTGACCAAGAAACGGATCAACATGGGACTGGGGACGTTCCCGGAACTCAGCTTGGCTCATGCGCGAAAACGCACGGTTGAAGCCAGGGAGCTGGTTGCTCAAGGACTGGACCCGAAAGAGCAGCGCGACGCAGATCGCCAAGCGAAAAAAGCCGCGACAGAGCACACCTTTCAAAACGTGGCGACAGCCTGGTTTGAACTGAAGAAAGACTCCGTAACAACCGCCTACGCTGAAGACATTTGGCGGTCGCTCACGCTGCACATATTCCCGGATCTACACGCCACCCCGATTTCTGAAATCAGCGCGCCTCAGGTCATCAAGTTGCTAAGGCCACTTGAAACCAAAGGCAGCTTGGAAACGGTCAAGCGCCTGACCCAACGCCTCAACGAAATCATGACTTACGGGGTGAACTACGGACTCATTCATGCCAACCCCCTGAGCGGAATTCGATCTGTCTTCAAAAAACCAAAGAAGAAACACATGGCGGCATTGCCCCCCGATGAGCTCAATGAACTCATGGTGGCGATTGCCAACGCCAGCATCAAAAGAACCACCCGCTGCCTCATCGAGTGGCAACTCCACACTATGACTCGGCCTGCAGAAGCTGCGACCACCCGATGGGCTGACATCGACTTCGAGAAGAAGATCTGGACGATCCCTGCGGAACGAATGAAGAAACGCCGCACTCACATCATCCCGCTCACGGAGCAAGCTTTGGCGCTCTTGGAAGCAATCAAGCCCTACAGCGGACACAGGGAGTACGTGTTTCCCGCCGACCGTAATCCGCGCACCCATTGCAATAGCCAGACCGCCAACATGGCGCTAAAACGTATGGGGTTTGAGGGGCGACTCGTAAGCCACGGAATGCGCTCCATGGCGAGCACCATCCTGAACGAGCACGCCTGGGATGCCGAACTGATCGAGGTCGCGCTTGCGCATGTGGACAAAGACGAAGTCCGTAGCGCCTACAACCGGGCGGACTACATAGAGCGAAGACGCCCGATGATGGCTTGGTGGAGTGAACATATCCAGCAAGCGGCCACCGGGAGCTTGTCGGTTTCAGCCATTCAAGGAACCAGATGACTGAAAGTCGTTTCGATGCGATAGCAGGTGTTGCCGGACACTGAACATGTCTATGTATAAAAATACTCAAACCCACTTGCGCGACCTATTTACAGAGCAATTCCACAAAATCCGCCCGTTAGACGCTGCTATCCCAGGTAGCACCGCCATGGGTCAACTGATTGAGCACGAGTGGTATCTCTGATCAATGAAACCAATACCATGCTTCAGAAAAAGGTCGTGCTAGTGTCAACGATTACACCGCCGCTTCTAAAGGAAGAAAAGTGACACTGCTGAAACGCTCTTGGAATCCGGAGCTATTCAGCATGTCACTATTTGTCCAAAGAGAGGAATAGTTGCGTCCCTTCGTCTGCAGTGGCACGTATAGGGATCTGAATTTTCTCCATAAGCTCTGCGCCCATATTTCCTATCTCGAAATTGAAACGAGTGGAGTAAGCATTTTCGCTACGCGTTGCCTCCCAAAAAGAGAGTCCCTGGTCAAACTGAATGGTCAAACTTCGACCTGACGCAAGCCCGATACGTAATTGACGGTAATGAGCGAGCACAGGCTGGCTCAACACCTCACCAGTCAGGCCGCAATACTCAATCGCCTCACGAATAGCTCTGTCACGATCTTCGCTACTCAACCAATCATGCCAGCACTTCCAGGAGTTACGGCTTGACTCACGAAGGTACTTTCGCCCGAGAATTTTGACCGAGAACTCCTCGCCGCTACGCTGCTTTAGTTCGTACAAAATATTAACTAGGACGCAGGCAGTGAATGGGTTGCATACATAGCGATCGGAGTACGACACAGTCTCAATTGCGTCTTGGCCGTTCAATGCAAAGTCAAGTAGGCCGGCTTCAGGCTCAATGGCATCCCAGAACCTTTTCGCAAAGCCGCTCAGGGAGCCATCCAGCTCGCTTCCCAGCTCGACTTTCACGATACCCGGTACCGACGCCGATGTTTGGCTCAGATCCTGAGCCGTGATCAGTCTTGCTTGCGGCAAGGCCGGAAGCCCCCCGTACACGATGCACGATCCAGCAGCGACGGGGTTCCAATCCTTATTAGGTACCAGTAGACCCTCGTCATTACTCGCCCAGGCGATATGCTGTTTCTGGCTGGACAGGACCGTATTTAACGTCAGTACGCCGACGTCTAATAACGACTGTTCGACTTCGATCTTAATGTTGTTAACAGCCAGGCGATGCAGCCAGTCTTTCTGATCAGCGGCCAGCTCGTTGAAGGTGCTTTCTGTCAGGCGCAAAGCTATTTGGTGACCCGCCCCCTCCCAAGCCAGAAGTCGGTGACGCAGTTTTCTAGCGATAGCCAGATCCCACTCTGCGGCTGGCGCTGGCAGGTAAATCGAGAGTGTCTTGGGCAAATTATCAGCCGCAAGTTCACGCTCAATTGCCCCATACAGTGTGACGATCTCCGGTCGTGTATCCACGCCAAACACCTTCAGCTCGGCTGGCAGGTCCAGCTTCACCAACCAGTCCTTGTTGATCCATTTCAGCGCTTCATGACGATCCAGACGGTCTGCTTCAAAACGGGTATCGAAGCTCAGTAGGCAGCACTGGCATGCGTGACTGCAATCGCAATCGAGTCGGTCAATCACTCGTTCCCACAGGCCTCGCTCATTCAGCAAACCCACCGCTTGCGTCGCGTAACCACCGCTGCGCTGATCGAACACACGAATCGCGCTAGCCCAGCGTCCGTCGATCTGGATGTTCTCGCAGTCGCAGCCAAGCTCGTCTGGCTGCACGCACAGTTGCTCGGCAATTGCATCACGCAGGGCAATGGCGATGGAATAGCCGGTATCTTCATCCTTGAGCGGCTCACCGCTATCAGGATTGAACAGGATTAGTTCCAGGGCGTCGGTAATGCTGTCGTTACCCAGATGGATAGCCTGTTTGATTTTCCATGAGTTATAGCTGCCCGGACAGACGTTTTCGCCCGAGTCGTTCTTGCCCCCGCGCAGGCGTCGGTGCGTTTGCCCACTACGAAAGGTATGAGCAAGGCGTTGCTCATTGGCCGCAGTCGAGTCCGAACTGTCATCAACCTCCAGCATCGGTTCCGCTCGACCGCATTCAAGGCAGATTGCAAAGCCGTTGCCGCCGGCCCCAGAGGTGTAATGAAACAGGTGTGCTTCATGGCTGCTTCGGAACTGTCCCAATGCAGGGTTCGACAAGGAGATCCAACTCGCAGGGACGTTCAGCAACGGCTTTTTGACTGGCACATACGCCAATGACTCAATGGCGGTATGTGGCTCTGCAAAGAAATCTACTGCAAACCCGGACGGAACAAGGTACTCACGGATATTACCCTTATCGACGTCAGCGCCACACTCCGGACAGTTCAGATTGAGTCCGGGGTTGAGCCCCGTTCCGCTGGCCCCACAAGCACCACACTTCCAGGCTTTCTTTATTAATTGCAGCTCTTTGACGTTTTCCTCCGAGGCCGGGGCATGCCAGTTGAGAGTAATTCCTGCTGACTTGTATACTAGGCCATCCATCACCAGTTCTGCGCCTGGGCCATACTCGCGAAGGCCAGTAATCCGATCCCGGGATGCCAGGTCACGGTAGCGTCCCCTGTTATCCTCGCGGCCTGCACCCCCGTCATTGGATCTGAAGTTTTGCATGCACTGGTTGTCGAAGCTCACGATGTCGTTCGGGAATCCGTATCCCGGCAGGAACCGGCGGCCAGCCAGTTCACTTAGCAGATACTCCTTCTCGATTCGAGCCAATTGCGCGGACATCGCCCGATAAGCAGCAGCCGTCTTGTTACCAATCCCATCCAATTGAGACTTACTGATCGAGTGTTCGCCTACCCATTTCTGTTGAATTTCGCGCAGGGTTCTCAATGCATCATTCAACAATCCAGACACAGGCATCGATGACAACACGCTGCGCCGGGTGATGCTAGCGACCGCCTCAGTGACCGCTGCGCAAGCGCCATGAGACTCACCCTCAACCCAGGCGCAAAAACGCTCGGCCAGGGAAACGGGAAGATCTCCACTCAGCAAGAAGGCCCCCACAGTCATGGATTTGATTTCCAAGGCACCTGCGATGTTTTTCAGCCAGTGCGAAAGTAGCCAGGAATTAACGTGACGCTGAATCAACGCGGAACTTTGCAGAGAAACCTTGGGCATCCGCATGCCGGTATTGAACGGCCAGAGCGGATTGCGGAACACAGCCTGATCATGTGGTGTGTTCTTGCATACGGTCACTGCCAGTGCACGACCTTCACGTCGACGACCGGCGCGACCAGCGCGCTGCAAGTAGTTCGCCGGATGCGGCGGTACATTATTCATCGCAACCACCGTGATACCGCCGATATCCACACCCATCTCCATTGTGGTGGAACAGCTCAACAGGTTCAGTTTGCCTAACTTGAAGTCAGTCTCGTAACGATCGAGCTTCTTCTTAGGCTGTTGAGCCGAGTGTTCGGCAGAACGGAAATAGTGCCCGCCCTCGACTACCAGGTCAGCAACGTCAGACCATAAGCCTTGATGGCGAAGCTGAACGATCCCTGGTTCGTTTTCACTCCAGTCACGTATCGCCAGCAATCCCTCGTCACCACGCATATCGATCAGAGACTGCGCTGGCACCGGCAATGTGTAAGGCGTCACTATGGCGACGTGATTACGGTTATTTCGTGGAGTGTAAGGACTCAAACCCTCGAAGGGGGTATCGATAAATCGGCGACTCACCGTGCAGAAATAGACCGTTTTAGGAAGACGGAAACTTAGGTCAGCCAGATCCAGTTGATAGCCATCAGCCTTATTGGTGAGCAGTCTGACTTGCTGGGTCAGCACCTGCCAGGCTTCCTGCAAAATGGAGTCGATTTCCTGATCATGCGTTTGCACTGACCAACCAAATGCCTTGCAGAGCATAAGGATCAGGCGCGACTGCACGCTGGAGCCCTTATTAACTGAAGGCCAGCGGACAAAACGTCGACCTGGCTTGTCATTTGTGTCTGAAGGCAACAGCCACTTCGGTTGAATTTTGGCACCAATAAGCGATTGCCAACGTTTGTCGATATTCAGGATGGTGTTTTCACGAACATAGAAATCCATAATCACTTTCAGGTAACTGCGCCATGAATCCACGCCTTTACCGCTGGGCCATGCCAGAGGCGTGCTGGTTACCTGAGCTAGCTTTGAGTAAGTCACTTGCACCAGGCCCATTGTCTCCAGGCTGTTGGCGCGTTTCGGGCGACGATAGAACTCACGCGCCATTAGCATACCGGCCAACGCCACACTGTCGTGCGGGCCAAAAACGTGCGGTGCCAGACCACGGTAGTAGTCAAGGATCCCGATTTCTACCTCAGGAATGCTCGAAAGCTGGCTGACCATGGCAGTCCAGCTGATTTCTGCCGGACCTGCGTTATCGCGCAGAGCAACAAGCATGTCGAAAAGCATGTTCTCCATCGGATCGCGATCAGCTTTTGCTTCCAGCGCGGCGAGACTGACCTCCTGGGCACTTGTCAGCGTATTGACGGACTGCGAACTGATTAGGTGGTGGTAGACCAAACCCCGGATACGGTTGCGCTCCGAGTCCTGCTGCAACTTGACCGCGATCCGGGCCGTGCCCTGCCGGCTGTCAGTGAATGAGATCAGCTTGCGGCCCTGAAACGGCTTGCCTTGAGGGGTTTTATCCTCCGGGCAGTACTCCAACAACGTGCCAATAACCGTACCGAGAGTGAACGGCGCACCGATACGGTGAGCGCGCATGATGCTGCGCGTTTCGCTCTGATTGGTGCAGCACGGGCACTCGTTTACAAGGCTACGAAACAGAGTTACTTCAATGCAGTCTTCGGTTGGTGTATAGACGAACTTTTGGCTGACGCGATCCAAATGCTCGGTGTAGCAATCCTCACCTGGCCGATTGGTGATCAGCACCGGGGTACGCATAGCTTCGCCGCCATCGTCGGCTTCCCCGTCGTCCCCATCCTCTGCATCTATGGGTTCCGAATTCATAGAGAATTCGTCGTCCTGATTAAAGGACTGATCTACCAACCGATCTCTTTCGCTGTGATACCCCTGCAAGAACAGCTCTGTACACTCTTCGCACTTCACCAGAGGCATTAGCGGAGCATTGCAATCACAATGTGTGCGGTCATCGGTATAGACCATGCCAAACGGCCAGTCCTGATTGCAGAGAGCAGTTCCCGGTTTGAGCTTGCAGTTTTTGTCGATGCATGCGCGAATGATTGGGATCACACCATGGAAAAGGTGACCACGAAGAGGTAGGAAAGCAAGTCCCTCAGCATTCTTGGTGCCAGTCATCAAATCGAGCCAAGCCAGCAGCACGCTCAGGGGCAACCCCGATATTTCCTGAAGGGCTGTAAGGGTTTGCGGCCGTGTTTCACCGCCCGGCACAAAGGCGTCACGCAGACTGACGGCTATTGGGCTTGCTGCCAGACGCAAATAGCGTTGTGCAGAAACTTCTTGGTCGGGGTCGATGCCTGCAATGCCTTGCGGGGAGTCATCTACTTTATTCGCGGCCAATACCGGTAGCGCCGGAATCTCGCGTCGCCCCTGTACGACGTGAACCTGATCCACTGAAATGCCACCGATGTCTGCCAAAAAATTGCGCAAGTTTTCAATGGTCTGCTCATCTGAACCAAATGTGGCGGATGTTGCAACGAATCGAATGTCTTCCGGTTTGACCTTGAACGCTAGCATTACCCGGCGTAACAAAAGAGCCATTTCAGCCGCTTGGGAACCGATGTAACTGTGGGCCTCGTCAAGAATAATCCAGCGTAACTTGCCTTCCGACTTCTGAAGCAGCGGCGCATCCTCTTTACGAATCAGCATGTACTCCAGCATGGTTGCGTTCGTGACCAGGATCTGCGGTGGACTATCTCGCAATCTGGTGCGATCGATCACCTGCCCTTTGTACTTCTGGTCTGTCGCCTTGCGCTCGTTCTCCAAAGCACCCGTGTAGAGACAGTGGCGTATCTTGCCGTCAAAACCATCCGTCCAGGCATCCAGACGACTTTGCTGGGAGTTGATCAAGGCATTGAGCGGATATATGAACAGCGCACGGATACCTTCAGGGTCGACGTCAGCGTCAACTTCATTAGCAAGCTGATTGAGCACAGGCACAAGAAAGCACTCGGTCTTACCGGAGCCGGTGCCGCTGGTCACCACCAGTGATTGCGGTTTTGAATGGTTCAGCACCTCCCACGCACTCAACTGATGTTTAAACGGATGCCGATCAGAAGGGAAGGCATACTCCTCTGCCAACTCCTTGGGCGGCGCAGCCATTACCTGCGCCAACTTACGATTCAGAAATGAGCCGCCAGCCAGTGACGACATGGTTTCCTGGCTTTCCTGCCAACCGAAAGTCGGCTCGAAAACCGGGTCGGCCAGCAGTGCTCCTTCGGTGCCTGGTACCGCTGTCAAACGGTCATGCAGAAACTGACGCAAAGGCGCATTACCGATCCCCAGCAAGCCAAGCGCCGCACGCTCGCTGCGCTGTGTCAGGTTGTGCACCAATGAGCTGAAATAGTTTTTTTTATAGAGCATTGTTAGTTCTTCAAATTCAGAGAGGCGGTGTGGGCCATAGCTAGGCTCAACTCGTAAGCGGAGTCAAACCAGGCGGCATCGAATTGGCGAGCGGCGCGCAGAGCAAAAAGACGCGAGGAGTCGCCTTGCCAGAACTCGCTTTTTCCGGCGCACGCGTCAAATCCCACCATGAACGGCAGCATCGTCGCCGGCATTTTTACGTCATCCACGCTGAGCCTTACGCGCTTTAGGAGGAGTTTGCCGTTGTCGGTGCGTAGAAACTCCTTCATCAAGTTTCCAGGAAGCATCGGCCACGGTTGATCGTCTGCATAATTGCGATGAAAAAACTGCTGCATTTCGCAGTCCGGCCCATCAAGCAGCCGACCAAGCCACAGTTCTGTCAACATCTGTGGGTTATTGAGAAAAAGGCGAGCATCCTGGATATTGCCATCGAAGTGACGATGAATACCCTGATCAAAGATGAATTTCAGAGCGGGCTGCCAGCGCGGCAGATACTGGCTTTTGCGCTGAATGTCCCTACGGATGATTGGCAGCAGCGCAGTGTCGGTCACCAGCGCTTCTTTCAACACCTCAAATGCCTGAAGCCATTGCGAAGGAGAAATCAACAGCCATTCAAAAGGGAGCTCAAGCGGCATACGCTCTACCATGTTGGCGGCAAAGCCATCCAGCAAAAGCGTGACCATAACAAGCGCAGAAGGCGTGCGGATCAACGCTTGATACAGATCAAGACTAGGTAATGGAAGGTGCTGCAACTTATCCAGCAACGCCTCAAGCAACACCCAATCCTTATCCATCGGGGTCAACGCCATCTGTTCCAGTCGGCTGGTCAGCAGCACCATGCGGCTGTCATGATTCGCTTCACAAAGAGCCTTTTGTAGTGGCGAAAACCCTTCCGCCTTGGCGTTACCTTGCGGAGGTGCGACACACGGGCGGCAACGGTAGTTACTCTCAGCGCTGGCGTAGATCAGCCATGGGCTGGCGACGTTATCGGGAAGGTTTAGGCCCCAACTACCGGTGAATACCTGCTCGGATAAGTGCAACGATAACGGCTCGGGATCACGATTCGGTAACGCGAGGGGGAGCGCCATTAGCAAGCCTTCAGCATCCTCTCGCTCCAGCAACAAATCGCGCCGTCCATCATTGAGCGAAACGAACGGTGAATGACTGTGTAGGCGAGCGACGGTGGAATAACGACCGACGTGAAAGGTCCCTCGAACTCGATGAGCATGGACGAACTGCATCGTCACGCTTATGTCGAGCCCGGTATGGCATGACAGTATTTGCTGGATGGGATTAATCAGTTCAAACAAACGTATTTCACGAGTGCCTGTATAGCGAATTTCACGTGTAAGCGGGTCAGGTTGGTCTGTGCTGTGCGCAGTCAACCGTACTTGCCAGGCGTCGGCGCCAGTGGGAGACATTAGGATTGCCCGGCAGCCCATTAGCTCCTCAACCGACAGATTTGCTCCTTCCCGGATAGACTCATGCCTGGCATCCAGAAGAACGGCCCCCTGCCCCGGGAATGCCAAGGTCAGCTTCTGCTCCCCCTCCGGCCATTGAATGAGTAGCTGAACCGAGGTAGCCGGCGCCGCGGCCTTGCTTTCTACCGTCAGGACATTCGTATTGTTTTCATAGCTACGAGACAGCGTGATATCCGGACTAGCGCAGGTGACATGAATATCAGGCCAGTTCTCCAGAAGGATGCATCCCTTGGCAGGATTTACGCTCGGAGCAAAACTAATAGATGCATTGGCAGGCAAAACAACGGCACGGGAACGTAATAGACGTTGCCCCCCTCGGGACCAGCTTAGCCAGCATAGCCCCGGGGCTTTCGCCTGAGCGAACGGTGTGTCTATGCCATCGGATCGAGTATAGAGCTCGCTGACGGGAGCATAGGTAAAGCTGCCCCCCGCCTGTTGAACACGCAGGCGAGGGTTGCCACGGAAGAGCAGCCCAGGTACAGAGCCCGCATCCAGAGTCTGCCCTTGCCAATACGCATCAACTTTGGGGGCAGCATTAGGGCTCACGGTGACGTAATAGGACTGCTTACGATAGGTAAACTGCGTCCTACCCTGAGAGATTATCAGCAAGACCTGATCGCCGGGCATGCCCTCGTGAAGAACTATGGCGTCATCGCCTTCCGAGTAGAAAAACGCTTTGGCGGGGATGAGGGCTATCGCTCTGCCCCCTTTGAGCGTAGCGCTGCCCTGCCCGATAAGGCTGGCGAAAGGTCGACAGTCTTCAAACAGCAAGGGCTCGTCGAAGCTAATTGGCTCACCCCCTGGCAGATGCGCTGTATGTATCGCCTGACCGTTGCGACTGAGGATCAGCTGCGCTCCCGCATGGAGGTTTTGTAGGGAAAGCCCCTTGCGTGCAACGAGTTGATAGCCACCTCCGCGACGCAGGGCTTCACCTACCAGATGCTCCTTGCCCGCAATCAACAGCAGCAACCGGAACTGGTGAGGCAGCTTATCGGGAGCAATACCTATGGCATCAGCCAGTTCTTGCGTCGATGTCTGAGCCTGCATCTCAAATGCCATTTCAAACACGGGCATTCCGTCATCGGACGAAAATCGCAAACCACGGACAATCTGAAACGGTACGCGACTGGTCTGCACGCTGATAGTCGCAACGCTGGCGACAAGCCCCTTTATTAGCGTGTTAGCGACGGCACTATCCACAGCTAGCGGAAATCGCATTTCCCAGTCAGGGCATTGCTGCTGAAGCTTCAAGAGTGGATCGGACTCATTTTGAAGCTTGTATTGCTCGCGAAGCTGCAATACGCCCCATACCAGATCGCGGAGTAATTGGAAAATTAGGTCCTGCCGATAGCTTACTGGAAGTAATGCCGCCTGCGTCTTGATGGCATCCAGCAAGTCATCCTGGTGTAAGCTGCATCGAAGCGTTTGCTCAAGCACCATTCGTAGAAGACGAGACAAGCCGCCTTGAGCAGTCTCGAGCAGACGCATGGGTAGGCCACCGTTAATGGCGACATGTCCAATGTAGCGCTTGCCCTCCCCCCTGATTTCGGTAGTCAACTGCCATTGGCGGTGGCCAGCCAATACGTGGCGACTCGTTTGCTCATGAGTCATACCGGGTTGTCCGGCCGCGAGGCAGAGCGGAGCCCAGCGCCAAGCTCCGCCAGCGTATTCACGTTTCCACCATTCCGCAGCAAACAGAAGCCATACCTGGCAGTACTCTGCACTACCAACGGCAAAACTTGGAATCGCACGAAGACATTGCTTTAGCTCGTTGTACTGAGCTTCTGTGGTTTTGTAAGCGAATAGCGGCCGGCCATCCGGAGCATCAAGGCCTTTTTCAGAAAGAAAACGGCTAATCCATTGACTAAGCTGCACGTCTAGCTCCATCTATTCGCAGGCTGGGCAGGGGTGTTGATGCTCGACACCTCCCGATTTCTCTGAGCTTAGAATTGCAAGCTGGCCGTTTAATATCAACCAATACTTTCTCGTTAAGGAAGTCTGCCCTACTACAAACGATCAACCCCTACAGCGACCATCGAGAGCGCGTCTTCCCCGCCGACCGAAATCCGCAAACTCATTGCAATAGCCAGACGGCAAACATGGCGTTGAAGCAAATGGGTTTTGAAGGTCAGTTGGTAAGCCACGGATGCGCTCCATGGCCAGCATCATCCTGAATGACACTCCGCTGGTACCCATCGTTCCAAAGGCCAAACAATGCGTCCGTAGCAGAGATCGCATTGTTGGCTGATAAACGGAACAGTCCCATATGAGATGCCGAGTAACAGGCCGACGTGGCCCAGACCTCAGAGACACCTCATGACCAACCAACACTCCTCCCATACCTTGCAGGCTCAAGACGCTCCGCGCTCTACCGTCCTATCGCTCATGGTCGATAACCGCCTGACACCTCTGGATCGCAATTGCTGGCACGTGATGCACTCGCTACGATCTGCCGGAGGTCTGTACACCCTGGCAGGAATGGGTCAATTACGCTCATACCTCGCGTGCGCCCCGCTGGCAAAACGAGCCTCCTACGAAACCGCATCGCGAGCGCTAACCGTTCTGCGCTTAACAGGCTGGATAAGCTTGGTCGGCCAGAATAGCGACCTCATGACGGGCAATGTTCTTAACGAGCTCTACCAGATCAACGAGAGTGCCCTGAGCTTCCGCGAAGCCTGCGATTTAGACACCACCCTGCCAGCGCTTCTCGATAACTGCATCGACCATAAGCACACCCACCTCGATTGCATCGCGAGGCACATCGAAGCTACGCGGGAGCAAACGTCCAAAGACAATCCCTCACACACGCCATCACAACGCGACGAGGACGATGAGCCGCCACCCTCACGGAAACGCCCCCCCTCCACCAGAAAGCCTGTACCGAGTCATCCGGCAACAAGAACCTCCGTCACGCAGCAGACCGACCAGAAACACCTCAGCACCGGCGACAGTACGTATAAAAACAAATATAAAAAAATACGTACGTACCGCACACGCGCACGTGAGGAACGCCATTTGACACAAGGGCCAGTGACGCTGCCGCAATGCCTGGCAAACGCCAAAGCGGATCAGCAACAAGACGTGCTGGCAGCCCTGACTCGACTGCCACCCCAGCATCGCCAGCAAGTGCTCGACGAACTCCAGGCGCGCAGTCAGCGCGGGACGGTGCGTAACGTCGTCGCCTATTTTTTCGGGTTGATAAATCGAGCATTAGCCGGCGAATTTCGACCATGGGCAGGCCGTAAAAAAGAGCAGAAAAATGTCGCCCCCATTACGCACCCTCAAGTGGTCTCGGTTGCCGCTGAGGTCAAACAAGAGCGCACAAAAAAATCGATGACAACTAAGCAGGGCCGGCCGCACTTTGCCGAGATGCGCAAGATAATGAAGGGGCCAAGGATTGCAGACGACCTGGCTGCACAAGTCATGAAAAGCTTGGCCCGCCAGCCACTACCTGCCTAAAGCAGTCGTCAGTAATCACTGCGCACCTGGTTATCAGCAGACGGGGAACATTAGGAAATCTGGAATATCCGGTTTCGGATTTACAGCGAGCACCGGAGGGAGCAACTTCACACCTCGTCTCGCTGAAGTGATCAGCACCCAAAAGCCGCCAGGATCTGCGAGACGGCGCTGCGGGTTCCCGCAGGATCCTCCCAATGACCGCATCGCTTCCGGCAGCGCGGACAGTCGACATCAATGTCGATGGAAGCATGTTACTCACCCCCACCCACGACGGGCCTTCCCCGTCCGGGCAAGGCCTTTCTTGTTTACTCGGAGGCCTTAATGAACATTCGACTGGCACTGTATCAAGCACTGAAAGCGATCGATGTGCCTGAGCCAAAAATCGATGCTGTAATCCAAGCCATGGAGACTGCGTTGCAGTCACCTCCTGTCGTTAAATCCGATCCAGACGTAGAACACTTTCGGTCAGAGCTATCTCGCGTCGCATCTGATCTCACTCTCAACATTGGCACGATGATGTTCCCAGTGGTGGCAGTGGTCTTCGTCTTGATGGTGATGATTCATTAACGATCTACCTTGTCGGTAGTACCGAGAACCACCTGCCGCGTGCAGGTGGTTTTTTCTTGTGAGCCAGAAAGCTGATAGCGTGTAGCACTCGCCTTGGCCTTAAATCAAAGGCGGGAGATATCCGGTTGAAATCGGGCTCATCTAATACAGTGATTCATCGTAACTGCGCTTTTTTGATGGACTCGCCGACTGGAGGCCAGAGCTATCTCCATGGGCGGACTGCCACAGCCCACCCCAATCGTGGTGCTCACGACAAGCTCATCTTTATCAACGCCGTATAAAACGATACTGGCCATGGTTGGTTTCTACCATTTATGACGGGCAGAAATCGGCCAGAAGCGGACGTTCAATTTATTCCGCTCCCGACCAACATTCGTTCAGACAAGACGGTAGTAAACAACAGTTCAACCTATCCGCCTGAAGTGCCAAATGGCCTAAGCATTAGTGCACCATAGAGAATTGGCGTACGGGGCATGGCATTGGAAGAAAACCGCTCAGGCTGTCATGGCACGATTGGTGGCAACTATTTGCTCGTGCGTAAACTGACTCCCGGGAGCCATAAACCTGGCGATCAGTGCGTCGCGGTTTTGAGGCGCCCGTACCTTGTCTGCCGCGTTCAGCGCCAATTTCAATTCCGGCAATGTCAATTCGGTACAGTACGCTGGTGTACCTGGTTGCTGGCGCCACGATTCTTCAAGGCTGCCAGCGGCAAGCGCGATAAAGCCAGTATCCTCAACAAGATCCTGCGCGATGGTTTCCGCGTATGTGTTTCCTCCAGCCACAGGTATGGCGAGGCGCGTTGGGGAGCCGACCGGCTGACCTTTGTCGGCGAGGGTCGCGGCGAGGACGGCGTTCCATGCCTTAACAACCGGGTGGCCAATCTGCTCACTTACCCAGATGCTTTCTGGCATGCCATCTTCGACCTCCTTGATTACCCCGTCACGCCCCGGATAATAATTTGATGTATCAATGACAACTGTCTTCTCCGGCACCTTGCTCATGATCGGTTCGAGATCAGGATAATTTGCAAAGGGTATCGAGAGGATAACCACTTCTACCTCGGAAACCGCTTCTTCCTTGGTTACCGCATGCACGCCGATTTCATTGGCAAGGCTTTGAATGCTCTCAGGGCTTTTCGAATTTGCCAGTTTAACTTCGTGTCCACACGCAGCGAGCTTTCGCGCCAAAGTAGAGCCAATGTTACCTGCGCCAATAATTCCGATTTTCATCTAAACAACTCCTCGCACTCATGTGAAATTGAAAAAAAGTTTTTGGCCGAGTACTGTTTGATTGGTTTGTATTCGACTATTAAGCACCATCAGAAAAAACACGGCGCGCTTATTTTATTAAAAAGCATATGCGCCTGAGACATTGTTAGTCTGCATAATGATTTAGAAACTTGACATGCATGGCGACCTTGCAGGTCGTCATCCATATGTCGTCATAACGAGCTCACGCATAAATTAGCTTGGAAAGCTGAACAATGTAGTTGCGGCTTGGGTTTGTTCCAATATTGCCGAATCTCTCGTTATATACCGAAAAGAAGAGATCTTGGCGCTTTCGCGAGCGCGCCAGATCCGCGTCAGCCAGTGCCTGGGGCAGGTGCTCAAGCGTCACTTCAGTGCAATAGCAGGGCGTGCCGCACTGCTGCTTCCAGGATTCGGCCAACGAACCGGTATAGTAGGCGTCGAATCCGGAATCCTCGACGAGTGCCATCGTCACAACGCGGTCATGATCACGATCAGCCGCGACAGGGACGGCAATGCGCTCCGGATCGCCAGCTGGCCTGCCAGCTTCATTTAGCGAGGCGGAGTAAATTGTATTCCAGGCTTTTGCGAGGGGACGGCCAACTTGTTCGGATGCCCATACACTGTCGGGCTGACCATTCTCGATTGCATCCAATCGATCGTCCCGCGCAGGTATATAGTTGGATGTGTCGATGATCACGCTGTCTTCAGGAAGGCCTTCGAGAAGCGCTTTAAGATCTGGAATTCGTACAAAAGGTATCGAGAGAATTACGACGTCAGCACCCACCAAAGCCTCTTCTTTCGTGACTGCAATTGCACCCGTGGAGAGCACATCAGGATCAATTGTATGCGGCCCGCGTGAATTTGAAACTCTTACTGTATGGCCAGCAGTGCTTAGCAGTCTTGCAAGCGTTCCCCCGATAAATCCGCTACCGATAATTCCGACGTTCATAGAGATTCCTCATCTTTGGAGCTGGATGTTCACAACATAAGCCTCAGCGAGTGCTAACAAACAGAGCCTCTCCCTACACGATCTGTTCTACAAATACATCGCGGCTTTTAGAGCCGGTGTTTCATTTGTTTGTGGCATCACCTCAAAAGCTATGCCTTTGTCAGCTGCTTCTGAGGCAGGTATTAACTGATAGCCGGTCGCGCTAAACCCTCAAGCGTGCGATGAAGCTCCTGAAGGTCTTCGGGCGTGAGCTGGCACGCCGTTCTGATCTTGTCAGTGATGCTACGAAGTTCATCCTCCATGCCGCGGGCAGACGCCGTGAGGTCTATAAGCACTCGGCGCTCATCGACGGCATCACGTGTGCGTGTAATCACCCCGGCAGCTTCCAGCCTTTTGAGTAACGGTGTAAGCGTGCCGGTCTCCATGTCGAGACGTTCACACAAGTCGCTCACAGATCGAGGCGACCCGTTCAAGAGCTCAAGCGTGACCAGGTACTGCGAAAAAGTTAGGCCCAGTGGTTCGAGGAACGGCTTGTGCAATCGAACCATCCGGTTCGCGGCAGCGTTAAGCGCGAAGGAAAGTTCTGTGGCCACGCTTCGTTGCGTCGAACTCATATATATCGCCTGCTATTATGTAGTGTGCTACATAAATTATTCTCGGCTCCTACAGGTGTCAACAGCTTCTGAAGCTTCCAATCTTTTTTCAGATGAAATGCCCTGGATCAGGCAGCGGAATTGTGAACACACCGATTGAGCGATTCGGCCTGCAGGTAAGCAGATGCAATCTGCTCACCTGGACACAGGACGCGCTTCAGAGCAATGACTCATTCTGCCGGTGGTTTGTATCCCGCAAGCATTTTCAGCACGTCATCATGTGACCCGCTTGCCTCAGCAAACCGCAGGGGCTTAGCCCGCTCAACGACGAGTTCAGGTGGAGTGGGAGAAATCTTTAGCAGTTCGAAGACTTCATCCAAAAACTCCTCCAACGGCATCGCATGCTCGTCGTTTTCCTGGCCGAGCAATGTGGTACGCACACCCGGTGGCGCAAGTTCGATAACCTCAACTGGCGAGGCTTCCAGCTGCACTCGAAGACTTTGAGTGAACGAGTGAACTGCCGCTTTGGTTGCGCTGTAGGTAGGCGTGGCTGGCAGGGGGACAAATGCCAAAGATGAACTGACATTGATCACTGTCGCGCCAGGCTGCTTGATTAGTTGCGGAGTAAACGCATACACCATACGAATCGTGCCTAGCAGGTTCGTTGTCACGATATCTTCGGCTGTACTCAAGTATCCCGGATCAGTCAGATCCTCCCAATGCATGATCCCTGCGTTGTTGATGAGAACGTTAAGATTTGGATGGCTGATCGCAAGCGCTTCGCTGGTGCGCTGGATGGAATGAGCATCAGAAACGTCCAGCAATACTGATTCAATGCCAGGATTATCCGACACGATTTTGTCGAGCAGAGCCTTGCGACGTCCCGCGATGATGACGTTGTTGCCCGCTTTATGAAGCCGTAGCGCCAGCCCGAGGCCTATGCCTGAGGTGCCGCCTGTAACCAGAATCGTGTTGCCAGTGCTGTTCATAGTAAACTCCAGAAACGATACTTAAGCGGACAAGTGTCCACTTGCAAACCGTACCGGACAGTTGTCCGCTTAGCAATGCGATGAGGGAAAATTATTCATGCCTGACGAGTTGGTGATGCGTTCTGACGCCAAGAAAAATCGGGAGCGGATTCTGGAGGTCGCAGTGGTTGAACTGACAAGCGATCCTGCAATTCCGCTGAGTACGATTGCGAAAAAGGCTGGAGTAGGACAGGGAACTTTTTATCGCCATTTCCCTACCAGAGAGAAGCTGGTATACGAGGTCTATCAGTTCGAAATGCAGCAGATCGCCTTGTTGGCACAAGAGCTGCTCGCAACAAGACCCCCGAAGGAAGCCCTCCGAGAGTGGATGGATAGCCTTGCCGAATATGCAATGACAAAGGCAGGACTCGCTACAGCAATCCAACAAGCGGCCTCCGTTTACGACTTCCCTGGCAAGTCGGGTTACGCTCCAGTTCAAGATGCAGCCGAGTTGCTTTTAAGAGCGAACGAAAACGCGGGGACGATTCGTACCGGGATCACTAACGATGACTTTTTTCTAGCCATCGCCGGCATCTGGCAAATGGATACTCAGAGCGAATGGCGATCTCGCTTGTCCAGATTGATGAACCTGGTGATGGATGGCCTATGTTTTGGGAGCCCTGAAAGCCTGAAAAACAAGGTCTAATACCCAGCAGGAAAAGAGGGTCAGAGCTAATTGGGGACAGATCGCGTTTACCAGAAGCAGATGTCGCGCAAAGCTGGCTTGCGTCAGAAAACGCTTGCCACCCCAACTATGTACGTCACCCGGAGAGCAGCCATATTGCCGGCGATTTTGAGCTCAATCCGCCCTACTTCTTCTTACTTCTTGAAGTGCACAAGATCTCTCGGCTGGCGACCTTCCAGACCCGCAAGCAAATTTTCCAGGGCTCGCTTGGCCATTGCGTTGCGGGTGTCAGTCGTCGCAGAGCCAATGTGAGGTACGGTGACGACGTTTCTCAGGTTAAAAAGCTCGGAGTTCGTCAGGGGCTCCTTCACATAAACGTCCAAACCAGCCGCCCGGATTGTCTTTTCTTGCAGAGCCTCGATGAGTGCGTCCTGATCCACGACAGACCCACGCGAGATATTGATCAAAATACTTTCCGGGCCCATCAAAGCGAGTTCTTTGCGTCCGATAAGATTCCTCGTGGCGTCCGTCAATGGCACGACCGGACAAACAAAGTCAGACGCGCTTAAAAGCTCTTCCTGCGGTACAAACCTCGCACCAAGTTCCTGTTCAAGCTTTGATTTACGACTGTTGCCGCTATACAAAATGGTCATGCCAAAACCAAAGCGGCCTCTGCGTGCGATGGCTTCTCCGATTTTTCCCAGACCGATAATGCCCAACGTCTTTCCATGAACGTCGCACCCAAATTGGGATGCATCGATGGTTTGTGTCCAGTTCCCCTCTTTAGTCCAGGAATCAAGCTCAGGAATGCGTCTTGCTGTGGCGAGGATCAGGGCCAAAGCCAGGTCAGCAGTGGTTTCGTTCAACACATCTGGCGTATTCGTCAACATGATCCCTCGGCGGTTGAGGTAGTCGAGGTCATAGTTGTCGTAGCCAACCGATATGCTTGAGACGATCTCAAGATTTACAGCCGCAGCCAGCTCAGCTGCACCCAGACGACGACTTCCACCAATCAGCCCGTGAGCGTTCGAAATAGCGGCCTCGAACTGGGCGTCCATATCACCAAGCTCAGGGCTAATGATGATGACTTCGTAGTCGTCTTTGTAAGGTTCAAGCAGGCTGGGGGAGACCCGGCTGAAGGCCAAGATTGTCTTTTTCATGACGGCGTATTCCACCTGTTCCAATATCAATTTGAATCGTGCTCTGACTTCAAAAAGGTTTTTGCCCACTCACGATAACTGTCCGAGAGTGTGTATTTAGAAAGCAGCTCAGGAAGGGATAGCTCGCTCCCCTCCGTGCCGCTTTGTTCGCGTAGCGCCTCGTAGGTTGCTTTGATTGCGGACAAATAGGGGGCATGCCCGTTGACCACGATCCGCACATTGGCAGCACTCAATTTTTCAACATTGCTCAGAGCAGGATTTCCATAGTTGATCAGCATGATCGGCACTCTGAGATGTGCCGTAAGTGCTTCTAGGTGCTGGAAGTCCTTAACACCGACCAGGCAAATAGCATCTGCTCCAGCCTTCTGATAAGCCGCAGTGCGAGCGATGGAGTCGTCCAAAGTGGTCACAGCCACATTCGTACGGGCGATGATGCTGAGTGCATCATCCGACCGGGCAAATCGCGCGGCATAGATTTTGGCTGCGGCTTCTTCCCTTTCGATAAGCACATGCGACTGCTCGTCGTACTTGGCCGGTAGATGGGTGTCTTCCAGTGTCAGGGCTGCAACGCCGGCCTTCTGTAACTCTGTGACTGTTCGCATCACATTCAGCGCGTTACCAAAGCCATGGTCAGCATCCCCAATGATCGGAATCTGGCTTGCCCGTCCGACCCTGGAAACCTGCTCGACATATTCATCCAGCGTGAGTAATGCAATGTCAGGTGCGCCGAGCACCTGAAGCGACGCAACGGAGCCGCCTTGAATGGCAACGTCAAAGCCAAGGTCGTATGCCATCCGAACTGAGATCGGATCGAATACGGAAGCTGCAAATTTGCAGGTGTCTCCCTGGAGTAACTCACCAAACACCTTGCGTAAATCATGATGTGATCGCTCTATCATGTTGGCTCCATCAATCTTTCCAATCAGGTCTCTCCACGCGGAAGAAGGCATGGAAAACACTACCGGTCATAACCGTTTAGATGGGAATGACCGGATCGCTTTGTAGTTTATTTATGCGCCAGCGATGCCTTGCTTGCCGCCTTTTCTTGCTTCATTGCGGCGATTTCACGCTCGCAAGCCTCGACATCGAACGAGTTGTCCCACTTGGCAATGGCGATGGTGCCGATGCCATTGCCGATCAGATTGGTCACGGCCCGCGCTTCGTTCAAGAAACGATCAATGCCCAAAAGCAAAACGAGTCCGACCAGAGGGATGGAGTGGATGGTCGTGAGTGTTGCAGCCAGCGTGACAAACCCCGCACCCGCGACACCAGCCGACCCTTTGGATGTCAGCAGGAATACGCCTAGCAGGATCATCTGATCAACGAAGGTCAGTGGCGTGTTGGTCGCCTGGGCGATGAAGATCGCGGCCATGGTGAGGTAGATACAGGTGCCGTCTGCGTTGAAGGTGTATCCCGTTGGCAGCACCATGCCCACTACAGATTTCTTGCAGCCAAGTTTTTCAAGTTTCACCATCATGCGTGGCAGCACTGCTTCGGTTGAGCAGGTGCCAAGAGTGATGAGAATTTCGTCCTTGAAATAACGGAGAAACTGCATGAGTGGCATGCCTGACCATCTGGCCACCGTGCCTAGCACCACCACAATGAAAATCAAGGTTGTGATGTAGAGCGCGATCAGCAACTGACCGAGTGACAGCAAGGTGCCAATCCCGTACTTGCCGATAGTGAACGCCATACCTGCACCCGCACCAATCGGCGCCAAGCGCATGACCATTGCAACGATCTTGAACAGGCCTTGCAGGAACAAATCAATAGTGTTGATCAACGGCTTGCTGGTTTCGCCCATCTGAACCAGGGCAACTCCCATCAAGACCGAAAGCAGAATGACCTGCAGCATGACGCCGTTGGAGAATGCGCCGAGGAACGTGTGGGGAATGATATTAAGGAAGAAATCAATTGTACCGCCTTGTTCACTCGCGGCCTGGCTGTACTTGCTGATAGCATTTCCATCGAGCGCGTTGACGTTAATGTTCATCCCGACGCCAGGCTTGACGATGTTCACCACGATAAGGCCTACGACCAGGGCGATAGTCGATAGAATTTCAAAGTAGATCAGCGCTTTTACGCCAATCCGTCCGACCTCCTTGATACTGCCCATTTTCGCGATACCGACGACGACCGTACCGAAGATAATGGGGGCCAGCAGCATTTTTATCAGCTTGATGAAACCATCGGCGAAGGGTTGGAGCTTGGCTCCAATATCAGGCACGAAGTAACCGATTGCTGCACCGATCACGATGCCGATCAGCACTTGCACATACAGCTGGCTATACCAGCGGGACTTGGAAGTTTCCACGGAAGCACCTCATTTTATTTTTGTGATGGGCATGTGGCTTGGCGTCAGTGGATGACGCCTGACTCTGCGGCCTCTTGAGGAAGGCCGCAGATGGAGGGTGATCAGCCTTCGCCTAGCTCACGCATGACTGCGTACAAAGCGGACTTGGCTTCGAAGCCAACACCTGGAATATCAGGCAGACCGACATAACCATTTTCTACCTTGATTCCGTCAGCGAAGCCGCCAAAAGGCTGGAATACGTCCGGGTAAGATTCGTTGCCGCCCAGGTGCAGGCCTGCTGCGATGTTGAGGGACATCTGGTGGCCTCCGTGCGGAACCACACGACGGGAAGACCATCCCATTTCTTCCATCACTTTCAGAGTGCGCATGTACTCAACGAGTCCGTAGGACAGCGCGCAGTCGAACTGTAGAAAGTCGCGATCAGGGCGCATGCCACCATGACGCAGGAGGTTACGAGCGTCTTGATGGGAGAACAGGTTTTCCCCGGTAGCCATCGGCAGTTCGTAGTGATTGGCAAGCTCAGCCTGGAGTGCATAGTCCAGCGGGTCGCCGATTTCTTCGTACCAGAAGAGGTTGTACTTCTTGATGGCTTCCGCGTAAGCAATACCGGTTTGAAGATCGAAGCGACCGTTGGCATCGACCGCCAGTCGACGACCGTCCCCAACCACTTCGAGTACCGCTTCGATGCGACGGATATCTTCGTCCAGTGGCACAGCACCGATCTTCATTTTGACAACGTCGTAGCCACGATCCAGGTAGCTCTGCATTTCTGCTTTGAGTTTGGTCTGGTCTTTGCCTGGGTAGTAGTAGCCACCTGCCGCGTAGACCCAGACTTTGTCATCGGCCACGCCGTTACGGTATCGATCAGCCAGCAGACGATAGAGAGGCTTGCCTTCGATCTTGGCAACGGCGTCCCACACGGCCATATCAATGGTGCCGACTGCAACTGAACGTTCGCCGTGGCCACCTGGCTTTTCGTTTGTCATCAGGGTCTTCCAGATGGCGAAAGGATCCAGGTTGTTGTTCTCATGGTCGACAAGAGTGTCCGGATCAGCTTCCATGATTCGCGCCAGAAAGCGATCACGCATCAACGCGCCTTGACCATAGCGACCGTTGGAGTTGAAGCCGTAGCCAATGACAGGTTTACCATCGCGAATCACATCCGTGACGACAGCAACGACCGAGCAGGTCATTTTCGAAAAGTCGATGTAGGCATTGGCAATGGGAGAAGCGATAGAAACAGTTTTTTCGCGGATGTCTACGATACGCATGACGGGTTCCTCTTGTTGTTGGTGGCCCCACGTTATGCTTTGCGATGACACCCGCCCAATGCTATTAATGCCGCGCCCTATGCACAGGAGGCATTGCCCTTGGAACTCGTTTGGCTTGAGGATTTTTCAGCGCTTGCGGAATACGGCAGCTTTGTTCGGGCGGCGGAAGCGCGCCACGTTACTCAGCCTGCCTTCAGTCGCAGAGTCCGTTCTCTGGAGAATTGGATGGGTGTCGAATTGTTCTTGCGCACTCCCCAAGGCGCGACGTTGACCGAGGCTGGAAGACAGATTTTGCCTAGCGCCCAAGAGGCTGCCAGACGTTTGTACCGGATGCGCTCCGAGGCACAGGAGGTGGCAGGGATGGCCGCCAAAACGCTGCAATTTGCAGCCACTCATTCCTTGTCATTTACCTTCTTCCCAAGGTGGTTGAGAAGTGCAGAAAATGGCGCGCCGATAGATGCCGTACGTCTGCATTCAGACAGCATGGCTGTTTGCGAGCAGATGCTGATACACGGTCAGGTTCAATTCCTGCTTTGTCATCGCCACCCCGATGTCCCCCCCTTGCTGGCCCCTGATCAGTTCACCGGAAAAAAAGTCGGAGAGGATGTACTCATACCCTTGGCGAGTGCCTCTGCCACGTTGGGTACGTCCCCGGCAACACTGCCTTATTTGGCATATACCCAAGAATCGGGTCTAGGCCGTATCGTCGCTCACCGACTCCACGGCAAGGAAGACTACCTTCACCTCAAACCGCTTTTTAGCAGCCATCTTGCAGCGGTTCTGATGTCCATGGCACTGGAAAGCAAGGGCGTAGCGTGGTTACCAAAAAGCCTGACCGAGCAGGAAATGGCTGATGGGCGGCTGGTCAGAGCTCTCGACGAAAGCTGGGATATACCGTTAGAGATTCATCTCACTCGACCTAAAGCCCCCATTAGCTTATCTGCGGAAGAGTTCTGGGCCAGGCTGGCTTAATAGATCCATCTTACTGCCCCCCATTTTTCACTTTTTAACGGCACTCTGGCGAGCCAGAAAACTCGGCTGTTAGTGACTGAGTGTCTCCTATTGGCTGTGAAGCAGTCACTTGTGAGCGTACGCTAATGGCCGATTCTGTTGAAAAAGTCGGCCATGGTTTCCACGGTAGAAAAGTACGCGCTTGAGATTGAAATCTTTGCATTGAGCAGAGTACTCCGGGCTCAGATTTCGCGTAGCTGCGCGCAAAAAAGGCGTTTTCAGCGATCAGTATGCGGGCAGTCTGGAAGAACCGACTTTTTCAACAGAATCGGCCGATAGCTGCCGCTCACGGGGATGTTTTTGTCCCGCCGATAAAGCGCTGTCGTATTCAAGTTCCCACATGGCCGCGACATCACGATTAGGCGTAGCATACGAGCAACGAATTCAGACTGACGGCCACCAGTCTCACGCATTCACACAATCGCGATATAAAAACGCAAAGCCAACCACTTCGTGTCTCTCGTAAAGTTCTTGCCACAAGCATCGGATACCGCGATCACGATACAGGGTGACTCATCACCTGAGGTGGTTGCGCTCAATGACATGTATAGAGTGCTTGACCAATACCCACTGCGATAAATAAGACAAGTGGCAAACTGTCCACCACTCGGCAAAACTTCGCCCTACTTAACCACCTCCCCAAAACAAACAACTGCATCGTCCATCTTGTTCACAAGCTGCCTGCGCAGACGTGGCATGGGAACCACGCCACGTCTGCGCAGGCAGCCGACAAGGCCGAAGGCCGCGTCAGTGCCACAGACATACCTCTGCCGTAGCACCCTGCTATGAAATGGGCCGTCACTGCAGCCGCAGTGACGGCCCCGCCGACGCCCCAAACATCACGGGTAAATCCTGAATCCTAAAACGTGCGGCATACATGATGATGCCCCCACACACTAGCCTTGCAGAAACCAAGGACGGCAATTTCGAACGTCGTCCTCCCAATCGCGCAAAACTCCTGCAAGCGCGAATCCATCAGGATGGAGTTATCCAGGTATGCAAGGCTCCAAAAACATACCGCCCCCTACCCATGGGACGGAGCCGTTTTTGTCTATCGGATTCATTCCGCTATGTGCAGCTAATGCACCGTCGAAAACAGCAGTGTCATGCGCAACGCACCGCGCTGCCTCCATTAACAATCTCATCCATTCCCCTGGAGTACTCATCAACGCCAAAAGCTCGTTCACCCCGCTCCATCTCCGTATGAACTTCCAACAGGAAGTAAGACGGACGTCTCAGTCGAGACACCGGTGTTGCCTGAACACCATGCCCCTGCCCTCCGGGGATCTCGCCTAGCGAGTTGGCACCAACACTTACCAATGATTTTCAGGACAGCGCAATAACACGAACCAAACCTGTGAGCGTGAATGGGATATGGACGATTTGACCTACACCCTGCGTCAACTTTGCCGACGCAATCGCGACGGCAGTCACAACACTCAGGCCGACCGCATTCGGTCGCTAGGGCTGATCGCCCGCCAACTGCGCGAGGCCGGCTTTCGGCAACTGAAAGCCTCGTCTCTTAAGGGCAAACATGCCCAGGCGCTGCTGGATCGCTGGCAAGTTGAAAGCCTCTCACCTGGAACCATCAAAAATCGACTTGCGCACCTTCGATGGTGGGCTGAAAAAGTCGGCAAGGCCGGAATTCTCCCAGCGGACAACACGCAACTGGGTGTGGCCGACCGACGCTTCGTTACCAACGTCAGCAAAGCCACGGATTTGGGAACAGGCCTTGGCAAGATAACCGATGCCCATGTCCACATGAGCCTCCAGCTTCAATCTGCGTTTGGACTACGCCGTGAGGAAGCCATCAAATTTCAACCCAGGTATGCGGATCAAGGCGATCACATTCTCCTTAAGGGCTCATGGACGAAGGGTGGTCGTGATCGAACAGTTCCGATTACTACCTCGCAACAACGCGAGGTACTCAATGCAGCACATTCGCTGACGGGGGCCGGCTCATTGATCCCGGCACACAAGACATACATTCAGCAGCGCAATACATACGACGGACAGTGCAAAGCGGCAGGCCTGAGCCACATGCATGGGTTACGTCATCAATATGCGCAAAGCCGCTACGTGGCTTTGACAGGCTGGAAGGCACCGGCAGCAGGGGGAATCTCCTCCAAAGAACTGACCCCAGTACAACGTTCTCAAGACAGTATTGCTCGGCAAATTATCAGTCGTGAACTCGGGCACGAGAGAACGCAAATTACCGCAACGTATCTGGGCCGATACTCCAGTCCGCGCGACGTCAATGAGCTGCCAAAGCATTGACTCCTCCACGCACCGAAACATAGCGCACTGGGTAGTCACGAAGTCCAATACTGACGAACGTCACTTCGAATGCTCGATCAACCATTACGATGACATTCGCCACTCTTTAGCTGGATGCAAACGCACCATTGCGCACCTCTTCAGCCCCAACCTGACCACGCCAATACGGGTATGCGTAATACCGCATTGATGCTTTCTGCGCTCGCCGGCTGCGTGTCCTATGAGCACGACACATTGAATGCCTCCCCGGCCCAACGAATGCGAGTGATCGTCAGGAGAATTGTTCATGCCCCACAACGACGAACAGCCATCAGCCAATCCGGAACTACGAATCCTCCGGCGCGCGGATGTTGAGAAAAAAACCGGGTTGAAACGCGCCTTCATTTACAAGCTGATGAGCGAAGGAAAATTCCCTGCCTCAGTGCAGCTCGGTATACGCGCTGTCGGCTGGGATGCCGCAGAGATTGACCAGTGGATTTCGGAACGCTTAAGAAAACGACAATAAAAGATGGGGCAGGAACGTGACGGTAGCTTTGATCACTCAACGCGGTGGCTCAGCAAAATTGTTCCAACTGACCCCGTTGCAACAACCACTCAGAGACATCCGACGAATCTCCGATCCAACGACGGCATACCTCTCTCAGGAGGTGCTATGACAACTCCGCACCCAATCAATCAAGCCGTCATTGCCCAAGCTCTGCAAGACTTGCGCAGTGGTCAATTGCGGCGGTGCAAGGCGATGGGCTTTGCAATTGAAGACCTGGCGGCACTCAAGGAGCCGATGTTGCTCAGCGCACTACTCCATACCCGAGTGCTTTGGTGCACGGTGCAGATAAACCGCAACGTGCTGCAAAGAATTCTGAAACAGGCGGGTGAAGTGGAACACGAAACCGCCATGATTGATCGCATGCTTCGCTTAGGGGCGAGCACAGAAATGGTGGCCAGCTTTCATGGTTTAACACACCAAGAAATTGCTCTGCGTCGAGACGTACTCGGACTACCAAAACGCAAAGGTCGCAGACCCGTACTTACCGAGGAACAAGACACATTACTATGGCACCGGCTGCAACCCCATGTGAGAACGGCTGGAGTGTCGGCCGGTAATGAGAGTGCCATGTTGGAAGTGTCGCTGGATTTGGCTGAGGATCTTTTACTCCCGGCATCAGTCATCTGGTCAACCCTGCAAGCATGGATAGCTGAGGGGCTAATCTGATTTCGCGAGATAACCTGACATCCCTCCCCCCGCCCCGCTCGTACGCTCCCGGCGCTTGTCCGGTAGAAAGGCGTGATTGGCGCTTCAAACTCACGCAATTGAGCAGCTATTCGCTACGTCTACCCATGACGGACGATATGCAAAGGATTTGAGCGTTGGTCGCACTACTCTTCAGCGGCCACCTGCTCAATTGAAAACCGCCAAAATCTCAGATTAAGCGACCTTCGTTAATACCAAAAGTCTAGCAAGTAGCTTTGCTGGGAGTTCCGTTGCATCCCGAATCTGAAGGTAGTAACGCCAAGCAGCTAGGGGGCTAATTTCCACAAAATACGGAAACACTCGATAACTCTTTTCCGGATTGACAACAAACGTGCTCAGGGGCACTTTGGCAATGCACCTCGCTGACTCGTTCAGCACCAGCCGCCAGGATCTTCAAGACGGCGCTGCGGTTCTCCGCAGGATCCCCCCCCAATGACCGCATCGCTTCCGGCAGCGCGGACAGTCGACTTGAATGTCGATGGAAGTATGACTTTCCCACCCACGACGGGCCTTTCCCGTCGTGGGGGAGGCCTTTTTTTGTTTCAGGAGGCCTTAATGAAAATGGAACTGGCGATGTATCAGGCACTGCGCGCAATCGACGTACCTGAGCTCAAAGCCGAAGCGGTTATCCAAGCATTGGAATCTGACATGCTCACACTACTTGCGACGAAAAGTGATCTCACCAATCTAGAACAGCGATTGACGGTCGAGTTGGCTAAAACTGATCACCGGCTGACATCCGAGATCTCTAAAATTGATCATAGGCTGACTGCAGAGATCGCTAAATCGGATCTAAAGCTGTCCATTCGTATGGCTTCAATGCTCGCCGTTACGATCGGCATCTTGATCGGGGCGATGAAAGTCTTCTTATAGTTTTCTTAGCGATTACTGAAACAACGAAATCACCTGTCCTTCGACAGGTGATTTTTTTGCGGCTCTTGGCGTTGAACAAGACAGTAAGCTGACTCCCCCCACACTCAGACATTCTCTGATTAAGCATAAGGGCCTCACTTAACTTCCGTTGTTCCAGGGCTCAATCCCGGCAGAACTGAGTACGGCGCATGGTACATGAAGATGGCTAGGCAACTGCCAAAGTCCAAGGACTAACGTGCCCCTTGCTGAAAAACAGACAACTGCCTACCCAACCATTTGCGGCGCAGGGCGATCTGTGAGCTTCTACAACCGAGACTGCTCAGTGCTGAGCTTGGATTGGGATACAATCCCCGGCATTTAGTCCATCAGGATCGGCATCTGCTCCCTGAGTGCCCACAAGAGATTCCGCAATGCCCCTCACGCTGCAACAACTGGAACGACATCTGTTCAAGGCTGCCGATATTCTGCGCGGCAAGATGGATGCCTCGGAGTTCAAGGAATACATTTTTGGCATGCTGTTCCTCAAGCGCTGCTCCGACGTATTCGAGGAGCGCTATGAGCAGGTCGTTGCCGATGAAATAAACGCCGGCAAGAGCAAGGCCGAGGCCTTTGTCACGGCGGAAAATCCGCGCTGGTACAAGCGCGATGGAAATTTCTGGGTGCCCAGCCATTCACGCTTCAAGTACTTGCTCAACGAAGCGCACATCAACGTCGGCGATCTACTTAACAAGGCGCTGGGCGGCATTGAGGAAAGTAACGCTTCCCTGGAAGGGGTGCTGGAGCACATCGACTTCACCCGCAAGGTCGGCCAGAGCAAGATTCCGGACCAGAAGTTGCGCCAGCTCATCACCCACTTCGGTGAAGTACGCCTGCGCAACAGCGATTTTGAATTCCCCGACCTACTGGGTGCCGCCTACGAGTACCTGATCGCCGAGTTCGCCGACTCGGCCGGCAAGAAAGGCGGCGAATTCTACACGCCGCGCTCGGTGGTGCGGCTGATGGTGCACCTGCTCAAGCCGACCCTGGCTCATGATATCTACGACCCCTGCTGTGGCTCGGGCGGCATGTTGATTGCGGCCAAGGAATATATCGACGAGCACGGCGAGGACGGCCGCAAGGCCAACCTTTTCGGCCAAGAATTCAACGGCACCGTCTGGTCCATCGCGCAAATGAACATGCTGCTGCACGGCATAAGCAACGCCTGGCTAGAGAACGAAGATACCCTGGCCGACCCTCGGCATATCGAGGGCGGCGAACTGCGCCGCTTCGACCGAATCCTCACCAACCCGCCTTTCTCCATCAATTGGGGCCACACTGAGAAAAGCCCGGATGGCAGCCTAGCCTGGAACCCGGCATTCCGCGAACAGCGCTTCCGCTTCGGCGAGGTTCCGCTGGGCTCGAAAAAGGCCGACCTGATGTTCCTCCAGCACATGCTCGCCGTGACCCGCGACGAGGGCATGATCGCCACCGTACTGCCCCATGGCGTGCTGTTCCGAGGCGGCGAGGAGCGCGGTATCCGTGCTGGAATTATCGAGAACGACCTGCTCGAAGCAGTGATCGGCTTGCCGGCCAACCTGTTCTATGGCACTGGCATTCCCGCCTGCATCCTCATCTTGCGCCAACAAAAGCAGGAAGGCGCCAACCGTGTCAGCGCCAAGCCTGCCGAGCGCCAGGGCAAGGTGCTGTTTATCAACGCCGACCGCGAGTACTTCGAGGGCCGTGCGCAGAACTACCTGCTACCCGAGCACATTGAGAAAATCACCACTGCCTTCGACGAATTTCGCCGGATCGACGGCCTTAGCGACGTGGTGGATATCGCCACACTGCGCGACAACGAGTACAACCTTAATATTCGCCGCTATGTGGATAACGCACCGCCGCCCGAGCCCCATGATGTGCGTGCGCACCTGCTGGGGGGTGTGCCCAAGGCAGAAGTCGAAGCCAAAACACCGTTGTTCGCTGCACACGGCCTCGACCCACACGACCTTTTCGTAGCACGCAAAGCGCAGTATCTCGACTTTCGCGACGAGCTAACCCGTCGTGCCGATCTCAAGCTGGCCGTCGAAGGCAATGCCGGCCTGCAGGCCAAGGAAGCCGCCCTGCGTGAAACCTTCGAGAGCTGGTGGCACGAACACAGCCCGCGTATCACTGCGCTGGCCGGGAAGCTTGATAACAGCGCCGCGCTGGTCAATCTGCGCGAAGAACTGCTGAACAGCTTTAGCCAGAAGCTTGAATGTATCGGCCTACTCGATCCCTTCCAGATACGCGGCATCGTTGCCGGCTTCTGGTACCAGAGCAAATACGACTTCCTCGGCCTGATGGCACGCGGCAGCCGAGGTGTGATCGATGCTTGGCGCACCAGCATCGTCACCGCCCTGGAAGACAAGGCCAGCAAGCAAAGCCCGCTGGAGCACAAGCTGGTGAGATTCTTGCTCGGCGATTTCGTTACCAGGTTGGTCGAGATGGAAGCGAGAAAGGCCGAACTGGACAGCCAGCTCAAAGCTGCCACCCCAACCAAGGGGGACGAAGCTGACGAGGCTGACAGCACAGCTGATGCCGATGATGAGGAAAATCCCATCGATGAAGCCCAGCTCAAAAGCTGCAAGGCCGAGCTGACCAAGGTAAAGAAGCAGCTCAAAACCCAGCAGGAAAACTTCGCCAACCACCTGAGTCAGGCCGTCGACGGACTGGATGAGCCACAAGCCGCCGAGTTGCTGCTGACCATCCTACACAACGACATGCAGGCCATTCTTGAGCGCAATGTCGCTGCCCAGCGAAAGCAGATCGTAGCCGCTTTCGAAAACTGGTGGGATAAGTACCGAGTAACGCTAAACGAGATCGAACAGAAGCGCGATGCGGCGGCGGTGGCGTTGCAGGGCTTCTTAAAGGGGTTGGGATATGTCTAATTTCCCCCATTGGCCCACACGTCGGACGGGTGATGTATTTTTCGTGAAGGGCCGCATCGGCTGGCGAAATCTTCGGCGCTCGGACTTCTGCGAGGATGGGCCCCACCTCATTACCGGGATGCATATTGACGGCACTGGACGCGTTGACTGGAACTCTTGCTTTCGCATCCCTAGACGAAAGTTCGATGAGTCTCCGGAGATTCAGGTCAAAGTCGGTGATTTGGTTATCACGAAGGACGGGACAATCGGTAAGGTTGCCCGAATCGACTGGCTTCCAGGGGATACGTCACTAAATGCGCATTTGTTTCTTGTGCGACCAATTCAACCTGAAATTTGCTCTGCGCGATTTGCATTCCACATATTTACCTCTGCAGCGTTCCGCGATTTTATTGAAAACCAAAAAAGCGGAAGCACCTTAGCCGGTCTAGGCGAAGCGAAGTTCGTGCAATTTCAATTTCCGCTGCCGACAATTAAGGAGCAGGTGCTGGTTGCAGATGTTCTCGACACTATCGACACTGCCATCCGCGAAACCGAGGCGTTGATCGACAAGCTCAAGGCGGTCAAGCAGGGCCTGCTGCACGACCTGCTGACCCGAGGTATCGACTCCAACGGCCAACTACGCCCGCCACAGAACGAAGCGCCGCAGCAATACAAGGAGTCGCCGCTGGGGTGGATTCCAAGGGAGTGGGAAGTAAAACCGGCGGAAAGTGTCTGTGAGGCTGTGATTGACTGCAAAAACCGGACGCCACCGATCTTGGATAGCGGTCATCCGGTTGTTCGAACTCCGAATGTTCGTGATGGGAGATTTGTATTCACAGAACTCGTATTCACGGACGAGGCATCTTACAAAATCTGGACGCAGCGTGGACGCCCTCGCCCAGGTGATGTGCTAATCACACGAGAAGCACCTGTTGGCGAAGTATGCTTGGTTCCTGCCGATATGCAGGGGGCTTGTTTGGGGCAACGCATGATGATGTATCAGCCAAACCCCTCACTATTGCGTAATGACTTCATGCTAATTGCGCTTATGTCGCAACCTGTTCAGCGTGTTTTGATTGACAAGGCAGGTGGCTCGACAGTCGGTCATGTGCGCGTTGGTGATATTCGCCTACTCGCTGTGCCTGTTCCGCCATTGCCGGAGCAGGTGCTGATTGTCGATCAATATCAGGCGTCTGTTGATCGGTTAAGCGCAGAAGAAAGCACTTTGGTGAAGCTCCGAGACAGCAAAGCAGGCCTGATGGAGGATCTGCTGACCGGCTGCGTGCGCGTCACCTCGCTACGGGAAGCATCGTCATAATTTGTGCACAAATCGTCCAACAGCTTGTTGGCCAAAGGGGAGCCTGAGATGACCCAGCGCCTGGCACCTCGCGAACCCCTTAGCGTCGAGTTCAAGAGCGACCGCAGCAAGCTCCCCGACCGCGAGCTTATTGAGGCGCTGATCTGCTTGGCCAATGCCGAGGGGGGCGAGCTATGGCTGGGCGTCGAGGACGACGGCACGCCTACCGGCCTGCATGCCGAGCATCGCCTGCTAGAGGGATTGTCTGGCATGGTCGCAGCGCGCACCTCGCCGTCGCTGAACGTACAGGCCGAGACGCTCGATCTGGATGGAGTGACCGTGGCACGTATCCATGTACCCAAAGCCCAGGGAGAAGTGGCCACCACCAGCGGCACCTATCTACGCCGCCGCTTGAAACACAACGGCATGCCCGAATGCATAGCCATGCTGCCCCATGAGCGCAGCAGCCGCGCAAGCAGTTTCGGCCTGCTCGATGTCTCCGCCCTGCCAGTCGCCGGTGCCACCCTCGCCGACCTCGATCCGCTGGAGCGCGAACGCCTGCGCCAGGCGGTGCAGCAATACGGCGGCGACCGAGTGCTGCTGGAATTGGACGACGAAGCCCTGGACGGCGCACTGCTGCTCACTGCGCGCCAGCCGGACGGTATGCGCGTGCCGACCCTTACCGGCCTGCTACTGATCGGCCGGGAAACCTCCCTGCGCCAACTGGTGTCCACCCACGAGTTCGCTTTCCAGGTGCTGGCCCAGCAGGCAGTGCGCTTCAATGAGTTTCGCCGCTTCCCATTGCTCAAGGCATTAGACTGGCTGGAAACCAACTTCCGTCCATACAACCCAGAGGAAGAACTACAGGTCGGCCTGTTCCGCGTGCCAGTGCCCAAGGTCGACCTCGGCGCCTTCCGTGAAGCCGTAGCCAATGCCTTGGTGCATCGTGATTACCACGGCAGAGGCGCGGTGCATGTGCGCCTGGAGGACGATGCCCTAGTGGTCAGCAACCCCGGTGGCCTAGTCGATGGCGTGACCCTGGCCAACCTGTTGGTGACCGAACCGCGCCCGCGCAACCCGGCCCTGGCCGATGCCATGAAGCGCGTCGGCGTGGTCGAACGCTCTGGGCGAGGTGTGGACAAGATTTTCCGCGGCATGCTCAAGTTCGGCCGGCCGGCCCCGGACTACAGCTACACCACCGCCCAAAGCGTGGTGCTGCGCCTACCCACCGCGGAGGCCGACCTGGACTTCCGCCGCCTGGTAGTCGAACACGAGCGCGCCACCAACGCCGAACTGCCCATCGACAGCCTGATCGCACTGGCCGCCCTGCGTGAGACCAAGCGCGTCACGGCCGACGAACTTGCCGTACAAATCCAGCGCGATACCGCCAGTGCCAAACGCACGTTGGAAGCCCTAACCGAAGCTGGCTTGGTCGAGGCCCACGGTTCTACCCGAGGGCGCAGCTACACTCTGTCAGCCAGTCTGTACCAGGCCGTGGGCGACAAGGCCGGTTATACCCGCCAGGCAGGCTTCACACCCATTCAACATGAGCAGATGGTGTTGAACTACGTGCAGCAGCATGGGCAGATTCAGCGCGCTGAAGTAATGGATCTTTGTCGGCTCTCGCCTGATCAAGCGGCAAAACTGCTCAAGCGCATGAAAGACAAGGGCACACTGATACAGCAAGGTGAACGACGCTGGTCGGTCTATAAGCTCGGCTAAAAATTCTATGAGCCGCTATGAGCCGCTATGAGCCCATACACGCCTGAACTGGATTAAAGGAGTAACCGTGGGCTGGGAATTGGATGACGTCGAAAAACCCTTTGTGGCTCAGTTACAGGGGCTGAACTGGAAGCATATCGAGGGCAGCCTCGACGACCCGGCCATCACTGGCCGCAGCAGCTTCAGTGAAGTGATTCAGCGGGCCGCACTGGCCGAGCGCTTGCGTGCCATCAACCTGCGCGACGGTCAGCCCTGGTTGGATGAGCAGCGCATTGCCGAAGCACTGGCGGCCGTTACCCGCGTAGGCGCCGGCAAGTTGATGGAAGCCAACCAAACAGTCACTGAGCTGCTGCTCAAAGGCATCACTGTCGACGGCCTCCCCGGCTGGGAAGGCGGGCGTGGCCAGACCATCCAGTACATCGACTGGGCCACCCCGGCCAATAACCACTTCAGCGTGATCAACCAGTTCCGAGTGAATTGCCCGCCGGGGTATGACAGCGGCAAAAAATTTATCGTCCCGGATCTGGTGTTGCTGGTGAATGGCATCCCGCTGGTGCTGGTGGAGTGCAAAAGCCCCTCCATTCCAGAACCGTTGGCCGAGGCTGTCGATCAATTGCGTCGCTACAGCAACCAGCGCAAGGCGGCCTTCGAGGTCGAGGAGAACGAAGGCAACGAGACACTGTTCGCCAGCGTGCAGCTGTTGATCGCCAGTAGTTACGACGAAGCACGGGTGGGCTGCATTGGTGCTGGCTTCGGGCATTTCTCCCAATGGAAGACCGTGGTTGGCCCGGATGGCAACGGCAGCGAGCAGTCAGTAGCCGTGCAGTTGGGCAAATCCAAACTGTCCGAGCAGGAGCGACTGGTGGCAGGCATGCTGACACCGGCCCACCTGCTCGATCTAATCCGACATTTCATGCTGTTTATGCAGGTTGGCGGGCAGACCATCAAGACGGTCTGCCGCTACCAGCAGTACCGCGCGGTGAACCGCACAGTGACCCGCATGAAACGCGGACAGACCCGTCTTGAGCATGGCGAAAGTGACCAACGCGGCGGCATCGTTTGGCACACCCAAGGCTCGGGCAAAAGCCTGACCATGGTATTTCTGGTGCGCAGGATGCGCACGGATACACAGCTGCGCCGCTTCAAGATCATCGTGGTCACTGACCGTAAAGACCTGCAAAACCAGCTCGCCGTCACTGCGACACTTAGTGGTGAACTACCGGAGGTGGCCTCCAATATCGAAGGTGTTAAAGCCTTGGCACGCCGCCAGGGCCCCGGCCTGATATTCGCCACTATCCAGAAGTATCGCAATCCCGAGCAAGAAGAAAACGGGAATGCCCACATCGCCGTGGACACTGTGCCCTTCCTCAAAGCCGCAGAAAAGCGAGCGCCCTATCTGGTAAACAAACCATTCGAGGTGCTCAACCACGACGAGAGCATTTTGGTATTGATCGATGAGGCTCACCGAACCCAAGCAGGCGATCTGCAGGCGAACCTGCTGGCAGGCCTGCCAAACTGCGTGCGCATTGGCTTTACCGGTACGCCAATCATCATGGGCGATAAGAAACGCACCCACGAAATTTTCGGCGCGTTCATCGATAAATACACCATCAAGGAAGCCGAGGCAGATGGCGCGACAGTGCCGGTGCTATACGAAGGACGCACTGCCAAGGGCGCATTGAAAGATGGGGCGAACCTGGATGAACTGTTCGAGGATTTGTTCCGCGAACACAGTCAGGACGAACTGGAGCTGATCAAGAAAAAGTACGCCACCAAGGGCCATATCTTTGAGGCCCCCGCGCTGATCGCTGATAAGGCGCGCGACATCCTCAGACATTACGTCACCAATATCCTGCCCAATGGCTACAAGGCGCAGGTGGTAGCCTACAGCCGGATTGCAGTAACCCGCTATTTCCACGCGCTGCAGGCCGCCCGTGATGAATTGCTGTTGGAGGCTGAAGCACTGCCGGCAGCCGAAAAGGACCTCGACGATGAAGCACTGTGCCAGCGTCCGCCCAAGCTGCAGGCGCGTGTGCAGGCATGGCGCTATCGCGACAAACTACGCAGCCTGGAATTCGCACCGATTATTTCCGGCTCCAATAACGATCCGGCCGAGTGGAAAACCTGGACGGATGGCAGCAAGCACGAGCAACTGATCCAGCGTTTCAAGAAGCCGCTGATTCATGAGCAGCAGGGCAAGGCCGATCCACTGGCTTTCCTGATCGTTAAGTCTATGTTGCTCACTGGCTTTGACGCCCCCATCGAAGGGGTCATGTACCTTGACCGGCCAATCAAGGAAGCCGAGCTGCTGCAAGCCATTGCGCGGGTCAACCGTACTGGTTTCGGCAAGCGCTGCGGCATCGTGGTCGACTACTACGGAGTCGCCAACCACCTGCGCGAAGCCCTGGCAGCCTATGCCGACGAGGATATTGAAGGTGCGCTGAGCAGCATCAAGGACGAGGTGCCTGTACTGCGCGACCGTCATCTGCGCGTGGTGGATGTGCTGCGTCGCCAGGGCATCGAGTCTCTGGAAGATGCCGAAACCTGCATTGCCGCACTGGAGTCGGAAAAAGTGCGCGCTGAATTTTCGGTAAAACTCAAAGCGTTCCTCGACTCTTTGGACACCGTACTGCCACGCCCCGAAGGCCTCCCCTTCGTCAAGGACGCCAAGCGTCTGGCCTATATCCATGCACGTGCGCGCGGGCGTTACAAGGACCTGCCGCAACTGGGCAAGGATGTCGGCGCCAAAGTGCGCAAGCTAATCGACGATCACGTTATTTCTTTGGGCATCGACCCGAAAATTCCGCCTATCCAACTCACCGATGCAGACTTCGAGAAGCAGTTGTCGCGTAGCGTCAACGACCGCGCCAAGGCCTCAGAGATGGAGCATGCCATTCGCTCGCATGTGCGCAAGCATGCTGATGAAGATCCGGTACTTTATCGCAAGCTGTCCGAACGCCTGAACGAGCTACTCAAGTCGCTGGGTGAGCAGTGGGATCAGTTGGTTGAGCAGATGCAGAAGATCATCAACGATCTGCGCTGCGGTCAAATGAGCGATGACTACAGCCCCCTGGATTTGCCCGAACACTACGCCCCCTTCCTTCGCACCCTGCTGGATATGGTGTGTGCCGGCGTCAATCCGCAGCCCGCCGAGCTGCTGCGTTTGAAGGATGTGACAGTGGAAGTAGTCGATCTGTTGGTAGGCGAGATCCAAAGCCACCGCGATATCTGGAGCCCGCGCAAGCGAGCGGCACAGGAGGAGTTGGCCGGGCAGCTATTCGATTACTTGATGCGACTGCGTCCGCCCTTGATGGATAGCGATAAGGCCGGGATATTGTCTGACCGCCTGATGGATCAAGCGAGAGCCAGTCATGAAAGGTTGATGCAACTGTGAGCAATCACACCCTCACGGTAGACGATCTGCAATTTACACTGCGCCGTAGCGCGCGCCGAAAAACACTGCAGATCACTGTGGAACGCGACGGCGCGCTTATCCTTTCTGCCCCGCCCGAGGTAGAAGAGCAAATGTTGCGGCAGTTCGTGGCAGAAAAAAGCTTCTGGATTTACTCACGTCTTGCAGAAAAGGAACGCCTGCAACGTTCGATCCCCAACAAGGAATATCTCGACGGAGAGGGTTTTCTATATTTGGGACGAAGTTATCGCCTCAAACTGGTTGATGAGCAGGATGTGCCGCTGAAACTTTCTGCCGGTCGCTTCCGCCTGCTGCGTAGCGAACTGCCACAAGCCCGCGAACATTTCATCCGTTGGTACAGCGAACATGCCCGCAGCTGGTTAGCCTTACGCGTCAAAAACCACCAAGCCCGCATGGACCTGATCCCCAGCGGTGTGCGTGTGCAGGATCTAGGCTATCGCTGGGGCTCCTGTGGCAAAGGTGCACAACTCTATTTTCATTGGAAAACAATCCTGCTGCCCAAGCCCATTGCGGAGTATGTGGTTGTGCATGAGATGGTGCACCTGCAAGAGCCACATCACACCCCAGAATTTTGGCTCCGCCTTGAACGCGTCATGCCTGACTACGCACAGCGCAAGACATGGCTGGCAGAACATGGAATTGATGTTGAAGGCCTCTGAGTACCATGGCTGACTATTTCATCAGCACCCGCGGCATAGGTACTGGTCAGAACCAACCAACTTGACTCTGAGGATAGCTTACAAGCACCAGGATTCCAGCGATCGGATAAATTTCTGCATTTAACCTTCGAGCCAGACATTAGGATCACCACGCGCCTAGAACTCTTTGAACAACCATACCCTGCAGAAAATCAATAAAATAATTCACGGCTGCCCTGGCGTCGCCCCACCAGAGTTGTCTCTACTAATGATAGGCTTTATGTAACCTTTAAACACCTCAGCTGCGGCACCCAGTACACTTTCTATCTTCTTATAATGACCCGGACGCAATTTACTTTCCTTATCCAAATAGTTCAACACGAGCAGAACCTGTTCACGATCTAGCATTGCAAGCGTTTGCTCAGCTACCCCGTACAAAAGGACCAACGCACCATTCTTTAGCGTTTCCGGACGCTCAAGCGCACCGAGCACCCGGCCAAAGCCCGCAGTCATGTCGCCGCCCTGATCATCACGAAGCCAATCCAGCAGCGATGAATGATTTAACTTATCTGGCTTTTTGTTTGGTAGCTTACTCGGCACTGCCCGTTTCGTCCTACCCAAAATTAACTCAGGCCACCGCTCAACATCCGAGCGATCATCATAATCAGGAAGAGATATAGAATTATATGAATATGCAATGGGAACGCCAAGTTCCTCATAAGCAAGGCAGCTTTTGAATTGCTCGCCATCAAACTGGTCAAAAACCCCGCTTTTACAATTAAGCTCTTTAATTTCCAAAAGCAGTATTTTAGCGTTTCCCAACATAGCGACTAGATCACCACAATACAGCCGCATTCCGTCGCCTTGCTGGACAGCATATGGGGGGAAGGTTTTGAGCGATGTCCGACTATCTCTGCAGTAGGCTTCCAATGCACCAGTAATTGCAGCTTGAATTACGTTTTCCTGCCTAGTTTTCTTCATACAACCCACGCCATAGATTAGTAGCATAAATTTATCACCACTAAAGGATCATTAGAAGCAATATCTGACTATCTACTTGACGCTGCCCCAGCAGGCAATGCAGGCTCTACGCAGTAAGCAGCACACGATCTAAGGACGCAGTCTAATCGGATAGGAGTTAGGTAAACCACAATGCCCACACATACCCTACATTTCATAAAGCCTTGCCGCAAAACCGACAGTTCCCCGCGGCTCACCCCAAGCATGGTGGCCGAAAACAAGCGGAACGGCATAGAAACGACCTTGATTCTCGACCTTAACATTCTGGTGAGAATGGAAGATGTAATTCTTCGCCGCCACAGCCCGAACGATTTTGACTTAACTAGACTTATAAACTTCATAAATTCTTGCCCACCACAAAGTCTGTGCATAACGCCTGGGCTTGCCCTTAACGAGGTCCACCCGAAATTCAAGAAGCTAAGCTTTGAGATGTATGAATTGTTTCTTTCGATATTCTGCCCGCAGATGGTCGATCATCCAACCACGACACGAAACACCCCAAATGAAGCGGAAAGAACCCGACCGTATGAGTTTTCAGAACTCAGCATAGAAGAGCAGCACCTCTACAGCGTGCCGTTTTTTTCGCTCATGCAGATACATATTATCAACGCCACGAAGCCGAACTTGACAGGCATTGAAAAATTCAAAACATATATGAGCCGTGTCTGTGATGACATTGATATGCTCAGTGCTGTTGAAGCCGAAATTGCCAAGTACTGCTTCTGTGAGAAAAACCCCAACTATTCCGACGAGCTTAACGCCAAAATCGAAGACATCAAGAACAACTTCATGAGTGGGAGCAACAAGCCAGCGCAGCGCTTCAAAAATATCTTCAATGGCGTTCAAGACCTTAAATACATAAAAGGCGCCCTGGAGTTTTCCAAAGAGTTCTTTTATGGCAAGCTTCAGGACACATGGATAGCCACATTGGACTCCAAGTTATACTGGCTGAGTGAGTCCATTCATCATTACCCAGTCGCAGGTGAGCGAGACGGAAAATACTTCAGCATCAATCGATCATATGATCAGCAGACATGCAACTATTGGCTATCAGTGGATAAACTGCAAGAGCAACTCCAGCACGAGAGAAGCCGCAATGGCAAAGGAACCGCCCCTTTAGATGAAACAGGATTGCCACGCATACATAACACATTAACCACAAAGGGCTTCAAGGAATTTTTCGCCGTTTTCAAGCTCACATAGTCCGCCGAGTAGGGTACAAGTACAAGATACTGCTCAACCACGCACCTGTACTCTTAGTACCCGGATGCTAACGATGAGTAATCAAAGCCAATTAGGTCCCTTCATTTAAAGCTGATACCTGTACCCTATCCTCATCCAACACAGGAAAGAAAAAGGGGCTGACAACCACGTGATTGGCCACAGCGAAATGACTCCTGGCAATTGACTCAGGAGGAACACGCTTCAGCATTCCGCCTGAATTCTGTGCAGCGCATTCCAAATAGTATTCCACGAAGAAAGCTCAACGAACCAACTTCATATTTTTCATAGGTTTAGCAAATCATTTCAGCTCACCCCGGCTCCACCAACTCTCAACGACAAGGCCCGCCCAGTGCGGGCCTTGTCGCATCTGGGGATTTTTATCCGGAGAGCGCATGCGACAAGCACTGCTGATCATCGACGTCCAACCCAGCTTCTCCCCTCCGCAATGGCTGATCGACGGCATTCAATCGCTCATCGGCAAACTGCCCAGCGTCGCCACGGTCGAGCGCCATGACGAGAGCCGCACACCGCTCCAGCGTCAGCTCGGCTGGCAGCCGACTGCGGATGACGACAGCCTGATCGCCGCAGACCGTATCTTCATCAAATACGGCTACGCGCCCTTCCCGGACACAATCGAATACCTGAAAAGCCTGAATTTGGATCGCGTGCTGGTCTGCGGCCTGCAAACCGAAACCTGCTGCCTCGCCGCCGGTTTTGCGTTGTTCGATGCTGGGTTGCAGCCGGCGTTGCTCACCGACCTGACTGTGGGTTCGTCGCTGGATCGTTCGGGTGGGTTGGGTGTACGGTTATGGGAACATCACTTCAAGCACACGCTGACGTCGAGTGAACTTCGCTCCTGTCTGTAGGCGTCCTAGGAAATTTCCGCAACCCGCGTCGACTTTCATGAACTGGTTCAAGATGCTTCCGAGCGCCAGTCTCCGCGCTCTGCTGCAGCCAGGAAGATGGCTTTCCAAAGGAACTCGCCGAGAGCCTGAACCTCGTCAGGAGAAAGACACTCGTAGACAAATGAAAAAGGGACAGATTGATTTCCTTCAAAATCAATCTGTCCCCTTTATGTTAGTGACGTCTGTAAGAACATTTTTTGGGTTATTAAGTAAAAAAGCCAGTGAGACCCAAAAAGGTTATCTCGCTGGCTCTGTTCCTGCCAGGTGAGCCCAAAGAACCATTCGTCACCTTGGCGCATACTCACTTGAAGATAAGACGCCAAAGACTGTATAAATAACCAGCAAAAATTCAGATGAGCTACGCTATTGAACGCTGAGCGGGCGTCCAGTGTTCAAGGTCTACGGAGGCGTACCGGCAGCCTATGCGGTTTAGGTAATGCGCTGCACTATCAAGTGTTTTAAACCTGCGAATATGGCCTCGCTTTGCCTGCAAGGCACACTTCGTTAAGCCCGAGCCTACAAGCACAACAAAGGAATCCCGTTCAGCTGAAATAGTCACATCAACCTGGGCTCCCACGCCGAGCATTTCCCTGAGGGATTCACCTTTTATCATGCCTTCAATAGCCATCGCGTCAACCCTCACAGGTTGTAAGCTTATGCCAACCTCCCAAATAAACCAAGACGGGAGCCCAAAAACGCAAAAACGGGATCCACTATTGCCGCAAACGAGCTTAACTGCTAATGTTAGCAGCATGAGTATTAATATCAAAGCCTGTAGAGTTCATCCTTCAGGCCAGGGGCAATACGTATGACGCTACGAGTAGCTTCCTTTTTCGCAGGCATTGGCGGGTTCGATCTCGGCTTCGAGCGCGCCGGCATGGAAGTCGTCTGGCAATGCGAGGTTGAACCCTTTTGTCAGAAAATCCTTGCGCAGCATTGGCCACACGTTCCGTTGGCAAAAGACATTACAAAGGTGACAGCAGATGAAATCCCAGATGCAGATGTTTGGGTCGGAGGATTCCCTTGCCAAGACGTCTCCCTCGCCCGAATGGGTCCCAGAAGCGGCCTCCGAGGAAAAAAATCGGGACTCTTCTACGACTATGCAAAGCTTATTGAAAGCCGCCGCCCCTCTGTTGTCGTTATCGAAAACGTATCAGGTCTCCTCTCTTCCCACGAAGGACGCGACTTCGGAATCGTCATTCAAACGCTGGCCGAACTCGGGTATGGCGTGGCATGGCGAGTGCTTAACAGCCGCTACTTCGGAGTCCCCCAGTCTCGCCAAAGAGTCTTTATTGTTGCCACTTATAGAGACCCAGGACTTGCCGGAGAAATACTTTTTGAGCCCCAATGCAGCGAAGGGAGCGATTCGGCGAGCAGACCAAATGGGCAGAAGTCTATTTCCCCCTTTAAGACAAGCTATGGAGATCCTGTCAACGGCCCCATCGTCCAAGGAATAGCGTACTGTTTGTATGCTTGCTCAGCGCGTCATACAGGTACGGACTGGAGTCGCACCTACGTGTCCTATCCCGCTGGCCGCGTACGCCGCCTTACCCCACTGGAATCAGAGCGAATTCAAGGCTTTCCCGATAATTGGACACTACCGCTAGATAGCGACGATGACTCAGAAAGAATTGAATCAAAGCGCTATCATGCAGCGGGTAATGCGGTAACTGTGAACGTAGTGGAATGGCTTGGTAACCGAGTGCGTAGCGCAATAGAAAGAAAGCAAGCCTCAAACTTGAAGCCCACCAAAAAACGATCAAAAGTCGACGCGGACGTCCTCGTAGAGCTGACCTAGTAATTTCGGGCTAGGCCATTCTAATTTATTAGCTGGTAGCCGGGCCAAAGGAATTGGACCGGCAACAGCTTCGAAACTTTGCATCACCCCTGGAGAGTTAGCAAATGCGGTTTTTGCCAACTCTGTAATAACTACCTCGTAGCCAACTCCATTAAACCTCAACGCCAGTAAATACTGATCAAATGCCCAGTGATGCAACTTACAAAGACATAAACCATTAACAACAAGATCTGCCTCGTATTGTGACCAAGGGATAATATGAGCAGCATCGACACCTGCTATTCGAACACCTTCTGACGTCGGAAGCTTTAGACCACAAAATAAACAACTGGAATCGTAAGCTCGTCTTACATCTCTTCTAAACTGCGTAGATGCTGGTCCCCGATCCTTTTGGAGGCGCCATCGATCAGCAACCCTTCTACGGATTTCAATGTCTGCCGGATCGATTTCGTCAAGAGGAGGAGTCTCGACCATCGGCTGGGATCGCAGCATATCAAGCAACAACGGAACGGGATCTTCGCCTGGGATAAGAACTGCATCACTGTCCTTGGCTGCCTCTTCAGTCGCCCTGATAACATCCAACACAAGGCGCTCTGTAACGCTACTGATAACATTTCCTGTCTGGATATTTGCGTGATGCGCTCGCAAAGCTTGCGCTACACGTGGCGGAAGACTTTCGATCTTCTGGTACAGGTGCATAAGCTGAGAGATCCGCTTTGAAAAATCGATCTCTTGAGTCACGCTATCGTTTACACAGTCAATTCCACCAAGCTTAATAATTGCTTGGTCTTCAACCACCAATACCGACTTAATCTCAACACTCGAAAGAATGTAACGCTCAGCGATAATCACCGGCTGACCACCAAGTAACTGGCTTTCCTCTCGAATAGACTTCGGCATTAGTAGCAATGCCTCTAGCTGTCTCTGAATATGTATACCAATATTGCTGATACGTCGTAGCCGGGGTTTGCCACCTTGCTTCTTTAATGCAATATTTGTGGGTATGTTTCCAAGCTCCGGCCCCGCATCAATCACCAGCTGCTTCTCTACCAGCATCGTCGTGCTGTAACCATCTACCGCACCGGCCAGTTCGTACTCTCCGCGACCATTACTGGAGCGCTTATGGATTTTCATTTAATAATCTCATTAGCATCAGCAAATAAATCGCCTATGCCAATTCCAAGCCCTTCCGAAAGCGCATGAAGAACTGTCACCGTAGGATTTCGCACTCCTCGCTCTATACCGCTCACATACGTGCGATCTAGATTGGCACGTGCGCCAAGCTCCTCCTGAGACCAACCTTTTGCTAAGCGGAGAGCTCTAACACGCGAACCAAGCGATAAGCAAATTTCGTTATCATTCATCCTATGACTTTCATCCAAATGATGACGATCGGTCTACGGACTATGAGTCACACCACCTACTGGCACTTCTTCCTTTTCGGTCGTCAGGCCGCGCGCACATAGCCTTTCAAGCCGCAGGCCCCTAACAGGAAAGTCACTGGATTGATCTCTGTAGATTACAGTGAGCGTGTGGACAAGCTAACAAAGCATCCTTGTCTGCACCGGATACATCGAGAATGACAAGACGTAAGGGGCTTCCTACCATAAAAGATGCCTTGTTCTACTTCGTTGTCCTGGCAGTGCATCGTGATGGGAAAATTTTGACTCGGTGTTCCAAGCAAAAAAATACAGACATAAAAAACTTAAAATCAGAAGCTTAAGAAATCGATTCAGATTACCCCGGCCCACCAACTCTCAACGACAAGGCCCGCCCAGTGCGGGCCTTGTCGCATCTGCACTTCGCATCCAGACAATACCTCCAACCAACGTCCTAGGAAATTTCCCTCAACCCGCGTCGACTTCCATGAACTGGTTCAAGATGCTTCCAAACGCTAGTCTTCGCGCTCCGCTGCAACCCGGCAGATGGTTTACCAAAGGGATTCGCCGGGAGCCTGAAACCATGGAGCCTCGTCATGAAAAAAGACACCCCAAGCCTGCCTGATCAAACACCGTCTCACGAGTCCGAATCGAAAGAACCGGCTGTGCTTGCCCAGCCTCAGGAATACGTGAGAAAGCCGCGTCGCACCCTGCCGTTTAACGAGATTTTCTCCGTGCGCACCGATGTGGATACGGCCACTCTGCTGACCCATGCCTGTGAAACCCTGGCGGCGCTCAACATGATGACGACGAACATCACCGATGATTTCACAGGCTCTCAGCGCAGCCGGTTACTGGCGATCCGGCAGCTGTCGATCATGACCGAAATGCTGGTCAATCGTGCCGTGGAGAACCTTGATCCGGTGAATCTGGTGCCTCGTACGACAGCGCCTGTCGTGCACTGAAAACGACCGCTCGTCGATGATGCAAGTCGTTCATCGACATGAACTTTTCTTCACCCCGGCGGCGGTGATGGCCGTGTACATTGGCCTCGCTCATTCAAGAAACTACGGTTCGCCCGCGCTCCTGCGGGCTTTTTTTGTCCGGAATTTGGCGGCGATTTGTATTTTCCCGCCCACCGCGCAATTCTGGTGTTCAATCCCGAGACCCGGAGCACCCGATGCCGCTGCTGACCCTGCCCTGTCAACGCCTCACGCTCGCGGTACTAGACCCGGATCAAGCGCCTCTGGAAAGCGCGTTCTACCAGCGCAATCAACGCCACCTCGCCCCGTGGTCGCCGATTCGTACCACCGATTATTTTTCCACTGAACAGATCCGCCGGCGCCTTGAAATACAGGCCAGCGCCTTCGAAGCCGGGCTGGCGGTGCATATGGCGTTGCTGACCCCGGACGGCGAGCAGATGATCGGCGCCTGCAATTTCAGCGGGATCATTCGCGGTGCGTTTCAGGCGTGTTATCTGGGTTATCACATCGACGAGGCGCATCAGGGCAAGGGGTTGATGCAGGAAGCGCTGGAGGCGGCCATCGCTTATATGTTCGAGACCCAGAACCTGCACCGGATCATGGCCAACTACATTCCCGGCAATGAACGTAGCGCCCGGTTGCTGGAGCGCCTCGGGTTCGAGCGTGAAGGCTATGCCAAGGCGTACCTGAACATTGCCGGGCGCTGGCAGGATCATGTGCTGACGGCGCGGGTCAATCCGCGTTTCGAAACGTCGGAGCAACGCTGGTCGCGACCGCTGTCCTGACGTTCACAAATTATTAAGGAATGGCCGCGTAAGCTCGGGTTTCCGCTCACTTCCGGTTGCCTGAACCCATGTCGCGTGCCGCCTCTTCCCTGCTTCTGCTTGCCGCCCTGCTGTTCTTTTTCGCCCTCGGCAGCCATCAACTGCAAGGTTCCACCGAGGCTCGGGTTGCGGGCATTGCGATGGAAATGCACCTGGACAACGACTGGGTGACACCGCGTCTGTTCGGCGAACCCTTCCTGGAAAAACCGCCCCTGAGCCTGTGGCTGGATGCCGGCGCCTTGCGGGTTTTCGGTGTCTCGCCCTGGGCGGTGCGACTGGCGTCGGCGGTGGCCGGGTTGCTCAGCGTGATGCTGCTGTACGCCATGTTGCGGCGCTTCGAACGTCCGAAGGCCATCGCCTGGACGGCGGGGATTCTGCTGGCGACCATGGCCAGTTACTGGAGCAACGTGCGTGGGGTCGGCGAGGATGCTTTGCTTGCCCTCGGCGTGACCACGGCATTGTTGGCGTTCTTCCAGGCGCAGCGAGAATCAACCTTCGGCAATTCGTTGCTGTTTGCCGTCGGGATTGCCATCGCCACGCTGAGCAAAGGCGTGCTCGGCCTGGCGATGCCGGGCGTGGTGATTTTCGCTTTTCTGCTGGCCGACAACCTGATGGACAATCGCTTCAAACTGACGGACTGGCTGCGTCCGGGCTTGCTGACCCTTGTTGGTCTGATCCCGCTGATGATCTGGCTCGCCGTGCTCTATCAGCGCGGTGGCGTCCAGGCCGTCAGCGAAGTGTTGCTGACCAACAGCGTCGGACGTTTCAGCGGATCGTTCGTCGAAGCCGGCCACTACGAGCCGTTCTACTATTACCTCGCCAAGCTGCCGCAGGCGTTCCTGCCCTGGAACATTCTGGTGTACCTGGGTCTGTGGCATTTTCGCAAGGAGCTGAAGGCCAACCGTTACCTCCTGTTTTTCAGCCTGTGGATCATTGCGCAGTTCATCCTGCTGACCCTGGCCTCAAGCAAACGCACGGTGTACCTGATGTCGATGACACCCGCAGCGGCAGTGATCGCGGCGGAATATGCGGGCGTGTTGTTCGACAGGTTGAAGGATCACAGGAACGGTTTTGTCGGACGAATCGCCCGGCATCGTCAGACAGTGGCGGCGGGCATATTGGCGGTGGTCATCGCCAGCTACCTTGGCGCCGCGCAATGGGCACTGCCCAACGCCGATAAACACCTGTCGTTCCTGCCGCTGACCGAACACATTCAGGCCCTGCAGGCGAGCGGCAATCAGGTTGCGTTGTTTCAAGCCAACGAACGGGTCGGCGGCGCCAGCGTGTTCTACACCCAAAGCGTCCTGAAGGGCCTGGACACCGATGCACAGCTACGGGAATTTCTCAGTGCATCGCCATCGCACATCGCCGTGATGTCGGGAGACAGCGAACCCGCCGCACCGCTGAAAGTCCACAAGACCATGATGGTCGGGCGCCAGGCGTATTACTTCGTGGGCTATTGAAACCACAGCAGCACAAACGAAAAACCCGCCGGTGATGGCGGGTTTTTCATTTCACCGGCGAGGACTTAGAGAGAAACCTCAGGCTGTGCGCCGAACACCTTTCGCTCACGCTTGCTCAACACCGGCAATTCCAGACGAGCCCGCCCGTAAAACGCCAGCGCCGTCAGCAAACACGCCAGCCACACGAAGATGCCGGCCCAGAACGTATGGGACATGTAGTGCCAGCCCTGTAGGACTCGCGTAGTGCCGTAGACAAAACCGAGCAGCAGCGAGCTCCACAACAACGCGCTGGAGAAACGCCACTGGTAACGACGCGCCACGAAATACAGCGCCAGCATGGTGAAACCACCGGAAGCATGACCGCCCGGCCAGCAACGTCCTTCACCCGCTTCGTGGAACAGCTGGAAATTGTTGTACCACTCGATGTGCGGCATCTTTCCGCCGTACAACGTGGTCTCGATCGGGCAGTAGACGCTGGTGTGTGCCTTGAGGAAATGGATCACCCCGGTGCAGACCGCGAAAGCCACCACCACAAACAGAAAATCCCTACGATGATCGGCGGCAAAGCGCAGTACCGGTGCGACTTTGCAGCGCTCGAGAAACCCGCCCAGACGCGGATGCTTTTGCGGTTTCAGCAGCGGCCAGACAAACGACAACATCGCGCCGATCAAGGCGATTTCCGCCGTCCAGTTCGGAATGATCCGCGCCCACTTGTGGGTCAGTTTTTCAAAGAAGTGAATCTTGTCGAGCGGAAAGGTGTGGGTCAGTGGATCGAACAGCAAATTGCTGAAAGCGATGTCGATGTTGGTCATGTCGAACATCAAAAAAACCACGGCTGCGCAGAGCAGCGGGATGCCGAAGTTGTAAGCATAAAAGCGGGATTTCATCGGGTGGTCACCGTGCGCCAGTCGGAGGCTTCAATGAAGCCGAGCATCTGTGGGGCCGCCGGGCTGGCGGCGGAAACAAACAGCGATGCGCCGTAACCGAGGGTCGAGGCCGGCACCTTGAGGTCTTTTTCCAGCTGCGCCATGCATTCGCTGTGGGTCACCAGAATCAGGTTGCGCCCCGGGACTTTGTGCGCGAGCGCATCCTGCAACATCCGGCCCTTGCAACTGATCAGCCAGTCTTCGCCGGTCGCCGCCTTGTTGAACATGTAGCCGGCGGTCTGCACGGTGCGCATCATCGGGCTGTTGTAGACGTCAGCCTTGTCCAGACCCAACTGCTCGAACTGCGCGCCGACGCTCACCGCGACACTGCGCGAACGGTCGGTGATGCCATCGTGGCCGCTCAGGCAAGCGGCTTTCGAGTGGTCGCAGCGCTCGACGTGCCGCACCAGCACGATGATGTCGCCTTTGTTCCAGCCCTCCTTCAGCGCCTGCGCCCCGGCCACATTGCCATGGGCAAGGTCAGGCACCGCCGCCGGTGCCAGCAGCCAGAGGGTCAAAGGGATCACCAGCACCGAGGCCGCCAAGACCACCCAGGTGTTTCGAAAACGGGCCAGACCGCTCAGATCAATCGAGCGCTTGACGCCGAACAGACTCAGTCGCAATTCCACAAAAAGCCGCCATCACTTGTCATTCGATGCGGCGAGGTTAGAGAGCACGGCGTGGGCAGGCAGTGAAACCCATGTGAAAAAAGTCTTGTGAGTGCCTGTTACAAATTCCGTAGGACAAAATCCTTTCAGCTATCGGATTTGCGGCCGATACAGTCCTGCTTACACCCTTGCTGGCGCAAAAAAACAACAATCTTCCAGCCTGACCGACGATCAAGACGCACAACGTTTTTCTGGAGGATTTTTGATGAATAGCTGGTTCGGCAACATCAGCGTGAACCTGAAACTGGGCCTCGGATTCGGCCTCGTCCTGGCCCTGACCTGCATCCTGGCGCTCACTGGCTGGACCAGCCTGGGCGGCCTGATTGACCGCAGCAACTGGATGAGCGACATCACCCAGCTCAACGCTGGCCTGACCAAACTGCGCGTGGTGCGCCTGCAATACATGCTGACCAACGGCGACGAAACCGCCGCGCAGAACGTGCAGACCACCCTCGACGGTTTCGCCGCCCAACAGCAGAAGCTGATCAGCAGCTTCAAGAGCCCGGAAAACGTCAAGCTGCTCAAGGAGCAGGCGGCGACCATCGCCGAGTACCAGACTTCGCTCAACAAGATGCGTAACGCCTATCGCACCGGCAACACGGCGCGGGACACCATGGCCGCCAATGCCGAGACCGCGTACAACCTGATCCAGTCGATCAGCACCCGCGTCCAGCAGATGGAGATGAGCGAGCAGCGTTTCGAGCAGTTCCAGGCTGTCACCGCCGCCAAGGAAGCGTTCATCCTGGCGCGCTACGAAGTGCGTGGCTACACCGCCACCGCCAACGCCGAGACCGAGCAGAAAGCCGTCGGCCAACTGGATGCGGCCATCGCCAGCCTCAAGCCACTGAACATGCATTTCGCCAGCACCCAACAGGACGCCCTGCGTCAGCTGGAAACCGCATTGACCAACTACCGCAGCGCCTTGCAGGCCTTCAAGAACGCCAACACCGATGCGGTGCAGGCGCGCAAGGAAATGACCGATCAGGGCAACCTGATCGTATCGCTGAGCGAGCAGCTGTATCAGATCCAGCTCGACCGCCGTGACGCGGAAAGCGCCCAGGCCCGCACACTGCAACTGATCAGCACCCTGCTGGCGTTGCTGGTCGGCATCATCGCTGCCTTCATCATCACTCGTCAGATCACCCGTCCGCTGCAGGAAACCATGGCCGTGGTCGACCGCATCGCCAGCGGCGACCTGAGCCAGAACGTGATCGTCACCCGCCGCGACGAACTCGGCGTGCTGCAACAAGGCATCGCGCGCATGGGCGTGACCCTGCGCGACCTGATCAGCGGCATCCGCGACGGCGTGACCCAGATCGCCAGCGCCGCCGAAGAACTGTCGGCCGTGACCGAACAGACCAGCGCCGGCGTGAACAGCCAGAAGGTCGAGACCGATCAGGTGGCCACCGCGATGCACGAGATGACTGCCACCGTGCAGGAAGTCGCGCGCAACGCCGAAGAAGCTTCGCAAGCCGCAGCCGCCGCTGACGGCGAAGCCCGCGAAGGCGACAAAGTGGTGAACGAAGCCATCGCCCAGATCGAGCGTCTGGCCAGCGAAGTGGTGCGTTCCACCGAAGCCATGAGCGTGCTGCAACAGGAAAGCGACAAGATCGGCAGCGTCATGGACGTGATCAAGGCCGTGGCCGAACAGACCAACCTGCTGGCCCTCAACGCCGCCATCGAAGCCGCCCGTGCCGGTGAAGCCGGTCGCGGTTTTGCCGTGGTCGCCGACGAAGTCCGTGGCCTGGCCCAGCGCACGCAGAAATCCACCGAGGAAATCGAAGGCCTGGTGGCCGGTCTGCAAAACGGCACTCAGCAAGTGGCTGCCGTGATGAACAACAGCCGCGCCCTGACCGACAGCAGCGTCGCCCTGACCCGCAAGGCCGGCGACTCGCTGGAAAACATCACCCGCACGGTGTCGAACATCCAGTCGATGAACCAGCAGATCGCCGCTGCCGCCGAACAGCAAAGCGCCGTGGCCGAAGAAATCAGCCGCAGCATCATCAACGTCCGTGACGTGTCGGAACAGACCGCGGCGGCGAGTGATGAGACCGCCAAATCCAGCGTTGAACTGGCGCGGTTGGGTGGGCAGTTGCAGCAGATGGTGAGTCATTTCCGCGTCTGATCACCCCTTTTACCCCGCTGGCAACGGCGGGGTTTCGGGTTTCAAATGGCAAAGCCCAAGCCGCAAAGTCGCACTCAGCCACGGGGCGATCGGAATCCTACAGGTCTGCGGACTCTTTCACCTTTCCGACAGCGACGCATCCACCTCCATGTGACGGTCTGGCTGACAGCTTTCCACTTTGGCCACGCAGTAACGTCGATAGCTCCAACTCAAGGAGCTCCTCGGCATGAACGACAATTCGTTACTCAAGACTCTGATCGAGAAATACAGTCTCAACAACACGGTTGAGTCCCTAGCGTTGTTCAAAAAACTGGGGATCACCTCGGTATTTGATATCAGCGGATTGACCGAAGCCGACTTCAAGGATCGCGTAAGTAATGCGATCAAAAAACCCGACGATGCGCTAGAGGTTGCGCTAAAGGAGGATTTTTCCAAAGTCCGACTCGGGCAGCTCTACGACAATGCCAAATGCCTGGCCGCCCAGATCAGCCAACTCTATCGGGAGAAACAGAGTTCAGGCGGCACGATTCAGGATCATTGGCATCTCCATGGCATTCGGGGTTTGAAGGGACATGGCCCGACCTACACCAATCTGTTCAAAGAAAACTGGAATGACGCCTGCAAAGTCGATTCGATCTCCGCCATCGACTCACCAGTAGCCTACCTCAGAGCGTTGTACCGATATGCCCATCAATTGGAGTCCTCTATCTCCACTGACGTCGGGGACAAAGCCAGCCGGATCCTGTTGAAAGATCGCCGGCCAGACCTGGCAATGCTGTCGATCGATCAGCAAAGTACCTTCACTGCTCAACCCATGCTCAAAATTGTCAATGACATCCTGGACACGAATATTCAGGAAGCGTTGAAAACCACCTCCGACAAACGCAAGACGACGTATGAGGTACTTGCTCAACATCGTTATCCCCTCAACCTTCCCTATGAGTTTTTCCATCACCAATGCATGTTGGGCCTGGCAGGGAAAAAGCCCGCGCTGGGGGAATTGAACTACCTCATCAGCAATGACCTTCCCATTACGGCAAGCGTGAACAGCCCGTATGGCAAGGTACTGGAATCCACCGCTGATGCAGCCCGACTCCTGATGTCCGGAATGGGTCCTAAACAGCAAGAGCTGCTGACAGAAGTGCCGCGGAACGAGGAACAGCCACATTTTCCGCCCGCGCAACATCAACAGGATAATGACTACTGGATAAACAACGTTGGCATTGCGTCATTCCTCGACCTGAAGGACGTGAACACGTTGCTGAAACGCACCGGACTGCACGCAGAACAGCTGGAGGCATTGATCGCTCAAGGGAAATACACACCCCGCCAATCATCACACTACCGGTTACCCAATCCTTTCACTACGCCCTTTGGAGCCCGCTATGTTAACGGCACCGCACCGAATGCCTCGATGAATTTGTCCCGGATCGGGAAAAATCAAAAGATCAACGAAGCAAACGAGTATCGAATCGATCGCCTGCATCGAATGATTCGTTTGCAACGCTGGCTCGGCATCCCCTTCGGCGCATTGGACACATTGATCTGCAGCATTTTTGAATCACAACACCCCCGTAATACTTCGATGCAACCCGACAGACACACCGTGCGATCCCTCGGGGTTTATCGCTATCTGAACCGTCTGTACTCGGTTACGGCTGAAGAGTTTGCAGCGCTGCTGCATCGGGTCTCACCCTCCGCCAACGGTAGCGACACTTCCCAGCTTGATCGGATCTTCAATCAGAGCCGGTTGTTCGAGAAACCGTTGCTGCTTGACGGTCGACAATTTCGGGCCGACCTGTCGGATCCTGAGTCGCACAGCGTACTTCAGCATTTGAGTGCAAACCTTGGCCTGCCTCAGACGGAAGACTCACTCCTGCTTGCCATCAACAACACGCAAAAATACCTAGGCTCACTGAAGTGTGACCTGCCGACCCTGTCTTCGATTTACCGACAGGCACGAATTGCCCGAATGTTCGACATTTCAATCACTGACACCATGACACTGGCCAATTGGCTTGGAGGAGAAAGCGTTCGTCGATGCCTGGTAAAAGGAAAAGATCTGGATACCAGCACCCTGCGCATCAAGGTCTCTCACGGTAAGCAGCACTGTGAACTGGTCGCCATAATCCAGTTACCGGAAGACGCCGATTCGTCAGCGTCTCTTCGACTTCTATCGGGATCAAGCCTGACTAACCATTCAACATGGTTTCCAGAGGGTAAGGCACCTTACGGACTCAAACTTGCCGCTAACGGGGACAACGCCCATCTCTTTATCAGCGGGATCCCGACAATTGCCGAGAGACAAACACACTCTCTGGAGGGACTTGTCATTAATGTAAATGCCCCTTCTCTATACCGCCTGTTACACCGAAAGCAACTTGTTGCTGAAATCACTTCAACCAAATCGAACGGGCTCGACGATGATGACACTCAATTCAATGCAACGCTCACCCATGACGAGCCTTCCATCAACCTGATGGATGTGCTGATGCAGATGGACTGGATGACTCGCTGGCTCAATGAATCTGCCTTGGACATCCCCATGCTGCGCCGTTTCCTCGTACCCACGAACAGCGATGATCATTCGTATCAGGACTTGCTGCCGCATCTGGACAAGCTGCACGAGGATACAAAGCGATGCGCAGTCACTCCCCAGGAGCTGGCAAAGTTGTATCTGCCGGAAAACATTGACTGGCGCGCAAAGCTTTCCGAGACATTGCTTGATGACAAAGGCCTGGTAAAGGATTTCGCCCCGTCACCCGACGACGATATACCTGGCAAGTTCGACGCGGCGCTGGCCATCGTCGTAGATGCGCTGACTCTGGATACAAATCCCGACAAAGACCTGAAGCTCAAGGTGGACTGCAAAAAGAAACTCAAGGCGCTGCTGCTATCGGCCCATGACCGACAGCTGCACCTGATGGAAAAATTCCTGCAAGAAACGTCTTCACTGCCCATGAATCGTGGCAAAGGTGTCGTGATCTGGAGTGGATCGTCGGTTTACCGGATTCTGAGCGCGGCCATACAGGATCAATACTCCCGCTCTCTTCCCCAGGTTATGCATCCGATTCTGCGCCATGCCGAAGCAAGCGTTCAATTGCGCCTGAGTAACAAGACCCTGTGCTTGTTCCTGAAGCACCCCGAGTGGCTGAGAAAGACAACCTCGCCCTTGAGGATGACGATTGACAGCCTGTACTTTCTGGATCGTTTCAATCATTGCATCGACACAAATTACGTCTCTGAAGAAAGCGTACTGAGCTATCTGGAACTCGCCAACGACTCTGCTAGCGCAACGACACTCAACAGTCTTCTGGCCCGGCTGCTGAACTGGACAACGGCAGAAGTCACCGAGCTGAGTGCAAAGCTGGAATCCGGAAAGGCCCAAACGCTGCAAGCCATTGATTGGATCATGCGCTGCCAGAATACCTGTAAATCCACGGGACTCAGCGCTCAAGCCTTGCTCAAGGCTACGGCCTTGAGTAACGAAAGCCCGGAAAACGCCTGGAAAACTGTCGGAGAAGCCGTGATGGCTGCCAGTCTCTGATCCCACATGCTCAAGGAATGAACATGTCTACTGCGATTGAAAAACAACTTAACGAAAGCTTGCGTGACGCGCAGCTCGGGTTCTACCTGTCGGCAATTGCCCCGAAAGACAAAACACTGGTGCGCCTCGGTATCGACAAGAATATCCAGACTGCCAATGACCTTTATCACTACTGGCTGCTGGATGTGCTGGTCAGCCAGGATGTACCGACCACTCCGGTGGCCTGTGCCATTGCCAGCCTTCAGCAATACATCAGCAGTATCCTGGCCGACATGGAGCCCGGGTACCACACCGCGCATTTTCCGGCGGACCACATCGAAATCTGGCACACCGTGATGCATCACTATCCTGCCTGGGCAACGCATCAGCGTTTGCACTACTTCCCCGCACTCTATCTTGATCCGACACTGCGCAAGACCAGGACCGCAAACTTTGAGCAACTGGAAAACGACCTCAACCAGAACCAGCTCACGGCCGAGTCCGTTGATACGGCAGTGCTGGCCTACCTGAGCAGGCTTGAAGAGGTGGCCAACCTGCAAATGATCAACGGTTATATCGACGGAGTCGATTTAGCCCACAGTACCTATTACTTCATTGCCAGGTCCCGGACTGCCAACACGTGGTACTGGCGTTCTCTGGACATGAAATGCCGCCCCTCACTATCTGGCCCACTGGCACAAAAATACGATGCACCGGAGCCGCAAGCGTGGTCCGATTGGAAACGCGTCGACCTGCCGGTTTCCGAAAGCACTATCGAACGTACCATTCGCCCGGTTGTGTTCAACAATCGTTTGTTTGTGATCTGGGCTGAGTGCATCCAGCAAGACGAGGCGGCTAAAAAAGATCAATCGAAGAAAGCAGCCGCCAATCCCCTGTTCCGTTTAAACATGTGCCACAAAAAATACGACGGCAACTGGAGCACGCCACGTACCTGCCTGCAAAGCTACTTTCCCCACGACGTCACCTCGCTGAAAGACAGAACGCATACCGTTGCAATGGTTGATAAATCGGGGCCTACAGAACGACTGTTGATTGGCCTGTATGTTGAAAAGCCAACTGGCGAGCCAACATCGGTTATCACTTTCGTTTTCGGGATGTCGGTTCACATAGACAAGGACTCTGTAAGCAAGTCATCGATCCTACTCGAGGAACTTACTGTCAGTGAAGATAGTTATACACATCTGCAGCAGCTGGATGTTCGATCGCAGCCTCTCAAACGAAAACTCCTGTTCCCTTTATTGGCGCCTCACGCCACAGAAAGCAAGCAGACGCCACCCTGCCTTACCTCCCGTCAGGACACTGCACTGGGTACGATAGAACTCATCGACTTCTCAGGCTCATCAATCAAACAGAGCGACAGTTCACCAGAACAGCTTCGCAGCGACATCCGACTGAACATCACCTTCGCCAGACACCTGATCGAACGCGCAGAAAACGGTATGGACACACTGCTCGCCTGGAGCACCCAGTGTCTTGAAGAACCTGGCTTGAAGACCGGGGAGCAGGGGGAGAAGCTGGATTTCTATGGTGCCTACGGGCGCTACTTTGTCGAGCTGTTCCTGTACCTTCCCTGGCTGGTGGCCCACCGTTATAACCAAGAGGGTCAATACGGGAACGCCAAATCCTGGTTGCACTACCTGTTCAATCCCGGTCGGAAAAAGGTCGAAGGCGCCAACCCCGATTACTGGAACGCGGTGCCATTGATCACCGCCACCCCCACCCCGAGCCAGCCCAGCTTTGCCATTCAGAATCCACTGGATCCGCATCAGATTGCCATGAGCCATCCCGTGCACTTTCGCAAAGCCTTGTACATGCTCTATATCGATATTCTGTTCAACTGCGGCGACACGGCCTACCGCCAGTTAACGCCCGAGAGCCTGACGGATGCCAAGTTCTGGTACATACGCGCACTGGATTTACTGGGTCCACGGCTGGATATCAGGCAAACCGATTTGTGGGAGACGGTCTCATTGAAGGAGCTCAGTGAGAACAAGAATCAAGAGTTGCGTGATTTTGAGCAAAGTCTGATCGATGAGAGCAAACACATACCCAGTGACGCCAACCCCAGACAGCCCCCCCAAGTCTGCATACGCCCCTATGCTCCCCCACTCTCTGTACATACGATCGACACACCGCATTTGCGATTGCCCTTCAACCCCGTATTGATTTCACGGTGGGAGAAACTCGAAAGCCGTCTACACAACCTGAGACACAATCTCGATATCGTCGGCCGCCCGTTGAGGCTCCCGCTCTTTGCGCCCTCATCATTCTCTTCCGATATTCTTGCTTCCAGTTCCCCGCGTGCAGCGGAACCCGAAATGGCCCAATACCTGGGTTCAGAGATACCGCCTTACCGTTTCACTATCTGGCATGCCCATGCCATGGGCGCGGTAGACACGGTCATTCAACTCGGCAATTCCCTGATGTCGTTCATCGAACGCAGCGAGCAGTCCAGCTATCAGGAACTGCAACAGCACCACGTCTGGGATATTGCCAATATGGCAGTCGACCTTCAGACCCAGGCGCTGCAAGTCGACCAGAAAACCAGACAAGCGCTGCTCGCCAGTAAAGCCATTGTCGAGAACCGGCTGGACTACTACAGCCAACTGGTCCATGAAGTCGTCAATACTGACGAGGTGGCGGCCAGCGCGTCACACTTGAAGGGACGTATCGCTGAAAAAGTCGTCTATGCGGCACAGGCCGTTGGCGAGGGCCTGAAAGTCATGCCAAATATTTTTGGTCTGGCAGATGGCGGTTTTCGCCTTGAAGGCGTGCCCATGTCCATGGCAACGACCGCTCAAGGGGTGGCAGTCGCCGCCCATGGCATTGGCGACGCCCTCGATCGTGTCGCGCAGTATCGTCGCCGCCATCAGGACTGGAAGCTCGCCCGTGACCAGGCACGGCTCGAAATCGCGCAGATCGAGGCACAGCTGGAGCAGGAAACTGAAAAGGAAACCGCCTCGCGCCTGCTGTTGCAACAGACCCAGACCTCCCTGGCACATGCCCGTAGCTCCTACGAATTTCTCAGCAAACGCTTTACCAATTCGCAGCTTTACCAATGGTTCACCAATCAAATGGCCAGTTTCTACAGCCAGGTGTATGACTCGGCCCTTTCCATGTGCCGGCTCACCGAATTGAGCTGGCGCTACGAAACGATGGTCGACAACTCCACGCAGCCGTTCTTCCAGCATCAGACCTGGAACAGCACCTATCAGGGGCTGGGCCCTGGCGAGCGAATGAAGATGAGTTTGCTGAAGATGAAAAACGCCTACCTGCTGGGCAACGAGCGCGAGCTGGAAATCAGTAAAACCGTGTCGTTGCGTCAGCTCAAGGCGAAAGACAACAACAAGAACGACAATAAGATATCGATCAATAAGAACTGGGAGGACTCGCCGCTCCAGGCAGGCGGCACGGAGAAGGTTGACGGGATCAAGTCCGACCTTGTGAAAACCGGCTCGTGCGCGTTCGAACTGACCCAGTCCCTTTTTGAAAATGACTACCCGGGGCACTGTCTGCGCCGAATCAAAAGCATCAGTATCTCTCTGCCCGCCATCCTCGGCCCATACGAAGACATCCGCGCCACGCTGACCCAGACCGACAGCGAAGTCGTCATGCCCGGTGATGGCAAGAGCGTCATGAAAAGTCTGCGCAGCAATCAGCAAATAGCCCTCTCCACCGGCGTCAACGATCACGGTCTGTTCACGCTGAACTTCCAGGACGAGCGCTACCTGCCGTTTGAATACACCGGCGCAGTATCAAAGTGGATACTGTCGTTTCCCAATCATGACGCGCAGAAGGCAATGCTCGAATCGCTCACCGATATCATCGTTCATGTACGGTACACCGCCAGGGTAAATGGAGGTGTGCAATGAGTGAACAATCCCTGGCGACCTACCTTCCAGCTCTGCCCAAGGGCGGTGGTGCGATCAAAAGTATCGGAAACGCAATAGGCTCTGTCGGAGTCACCGGTTCGGCCTCCTGCGAAATTCCACTCCCCGTGTCACCCGGGCGCGGGTATGCCCCGCCCCTTGCACTGCAATACAGCAGTGATCAAGGCAACGGGATTTTCGGTCTCGGCTGGAGGTTGTCCCTGCCCGCCGTTGCAAGACGAACCAGACTTGGTGTCCCAAAGTACGCCGACGATGATTTGTACATTGGCCCCGATGGAGAGGTCTGGATGCCTGAGCGCAATAGAACGACGGGGACCATCCAATCCAGCCAAAAGATGTGCAGCGACGGTAAACAGCAACTGAAGCATACTGTCGTGCGTTACCGACCTCGGGTCGAAACCCGCTTCGATCTGCTCGAACACTGGTCCAGCACAACGGACAAAGCCGGCTTCTGGCTGATGCACAGCGCCGATGGCAGCAAGCATCTTTTCGGAAAAACCCTCTCGGCACGTCGCGCAGACCCCGACACGCCGTTACGCGTCGGAGAGTGGTTGCTCGAAGAAAGCATGAACGCTCACGGGGAACATATTCTCTACGAGTACAAATCCGACACGTCCCCACCCGCGAGGGCTTCTGCCGACTATCGTGCCCAGCGCTACCTGAGCCACGTGCGCTATGGCAACTTCAACGCCGATTCACAGTTGTACCACTGCAGGACTGATGGACTCACGGCTGTGAAATGGCATTTCGAAATGGTCTTCGACTACGGCGAACGAGAGGTATCGCTCAGGGTTCAACCAGCCTATCGGGCGGAGCACCCGTGGCCGATACGCAGCGATCCATTCTCCGACTTCGCCTACGGCTTTGAATTGGGCACTCAGCATTTGTGCCGACAGGTTCTGATGTTTCATTACTTCCCCGAAGAACCATCGATGGGGAGTAAACAGGTACTGGTTCAGCGTCTCTTGCTCCAGTATCAGACCACCTCTTTGACCTACAACCTGCTGACCGCAGCATTGACCCAGGGCTTCGGCGAAAGTACCAGCCAATACCATCCACCCATTGAACTCACCTATACCGACTTTACCCTGGAGCCCGACCCTCGGCGTTACAAACCGTTCGAGGCCCTTTCCCGGCTCAACCACCAACAGCAATTTCAGTTTGTCGATCTGTTCGGAGAGGGACTGCCAGGCATCCTGAACCGAACAGACAAGAACTGGCGCTATAGCCAGCCCCTGCGGGATGAAAAGGGAGGGGACAGGGTCACGTACTCGCAATGGCGCGAGCTTCCACTTATTCCTTTGGCGGACAGCCGCGCACCCACTCGCCAGTTTCTCCACGGTATCGACGACAGCGGGCTCCCCGCCTGGCTGGTCGCGCAAGCTGGACTGAACGGTTTTTTCACCCTGGACCCAAAAGGCGAATGGTCGAATTTCACCCCTCTTGGCGCGGTGCCGACAGAGTTCTTTCACCCTCAAGGGCGACTGGCCAACCTGGCGGGCTCCGGGCTTCCAGACCTGGCCATGATTGGACCGCGCAGTGTGCGCCTGTATGCCAGACAACCTAACGGAGACTTCGCCCCCGCAACCGAGGTACCTCGGCCGATCGATGAAGACGATTTCCCTAAGCCTGGAAACTCGCCCGGCGAATTGGTGGCTTTCAGTGATGTACTGGGAAGTGGTCAACAACACTTGATCCGTATCCGCCACAATGAAGTGAAGTGCTGGCCCAACCTCGGCCATGGACACTTCGGCAAAGGCCGGGTGATCGCAACGCTGGATTTCTCCCATGAGACATTCGATGCCTCAAACATCTTGCTGGCCGATCTGGACGGATCGGGGGCTGTCGATCTTGTTTATCTGCAATCCACCTGCGCGCGTATTTTCATGAACCGGTGCGGAAATGGACTGAGTGATGCAATCGATTTGCCATGGCCCGACGGCCTGCACTATGACCGTTTCTGCCAGGTCAGTGCTTCGGATCTGCAAGGGACCGGCTGCTCCAGCCTGGTTTTCTGCCAGCCCGGTGAATTACGTCGCTATTGGCGCTACGACTTCGTTGACATCAAGCCGTACCTGCTCACGGCGACCAACAACAATATGGGAGCGAGCGGCAGTATCCACTACCGTAGTTCTGCGCAAGAGTGGCTGGACGAAAAGAGACAGTTGCTCAAAAACCAAAAAGACCCTGTTTCACGTTTGCCATTTCCAGTGTTTCTGGTCAAGAAACAGGTCCAGTGCGATGAAATCACCGGCAACAATCTGACTCAGAGTTTCAAGTATCGACGCGGTTTCTACGATAGCGCCGAACGAAAGTTCCGTGGGTTCGGCCTTTTACTGACAACCGATAGCCCCAGCAACCGGAACAGCATCCGAACGGGTCCCGAAAGCTCTCCAACGTTGACCAAAAGCTGGTTCCATACCGGAAATACGATAGACCCGGTCAACGTCGATTACGACCGCAGCGATACGGCAGCCATCGCCCTCGGAACGACAATTCAGAACTACGGTGAGAGCTGGAGCCCACGCACATCCATCCATGCCCCGCACAGGACTTTTGTCGAAGCTCGCCGGCGCGAGCTTGCTCGGGCACTCAGTGGTCACATCTTGCGGGTGGAAACATTTGGCCTGGACAACGACACGAAAGCAAAACTTCCGTACTCGGTACTACAACATCGATACCTGGTACGTGAACTCAAAGGGATGGGTGAAAACAGCCCTTACTCGATCATGCAGCCCTTGCTCGTGGAGTCCATTCACTATCATTACGAGCGCACTCACGATGACCCTCGCTGCGACCACACAGTCAATCTGCAATGGGACCCATACGGTTATCTCACCCATAGCCTGAAGATCAGTTATGCACGCCGCAAAACAGCCACTGATAAGCCTCCGTTCACGGACACCTGGCAAGCCAAGTGGTGGAAAGATGCCCATGATGAGGATCAGCAGTATTACTACGTGAACGAAACACGATCTGAATTCATCCATGTACGCACGCAACAAGCCAGACACCTGGGCCTGCGTTACCTGCAACGCAGCAATGCTCTGAAGTTGCCGAAAGCTCCGTTGGACGCCGGCCTGGAGCTGCGCTCCATCAGCTATGAAAATCTGCTCAAACTTTGCGATTCAGCAGCCTGGAAGGCCAGGCGGGCCATGACAGGCCTGTCTTTACAGCGTTACCGCAAACCGGATGCAAGTGGCACCTTTAAAGATGGCCAGGCCAGCAACGAAGCCCTGGCTGATCATCTGGAAACTGCCGAACTCAATGATCTGGCACTCAGTGCCTACAACAAACTCAACCATCAGCCGGGCAATACGCCCATTGAAATGACAGCGAAGCTGCAGAACGGCGGTTACCGGAAAATGCCCCTCGCATTACCCCCCGACAGCGAGGGGGACAAGCAAGGCAGACTTTGGTCGGTCAGGCGCAACTTCACCACTTACGCAAAACCGGATGGCTTTTTCAGGATTCAGAGTTTCCGTGAAAGCCAGCAGCACGATCCGACCACAATCACCCACGACCCTTATTGCTGCCTGATCAGCGCCGTCAAGCTGCCGGACAACTGCACCACCACGGTCTCTGGTATTGACTACCGGACACTCCAGCCCAAACAGATCACCGACCCCAACGGCAATGTCCAGGAAGCACTGTACGATGCCTTCGGACAAGTGCAGGCCACCACTTATCATAAAAGCAATGCTGACGGGGTAACCGGCTTCAAACCGATTGCCAGCTATATCCGGCGTTACGATGGTCGACCCGACATTGCCATCGAGCAACCGGCAAGAGGAATACAGGATGTCGCCAGCGCCTGCTTCTACGATACGCTCAGCTGGATGGGTCGTATTGCAGCCACGACCCCGGCCGAAATGGAATGGCGCAACCAGGCCGTCGAGCTTGGCGATCTGTTGCCTGGCGGCCATGTCCGCGCCAGTGCCCGGATTCGTCTGAGCAGCCTCGGTACCAAGACATCCTACGAGCAAGAACTCCAGAAGCGGATTGAAAACACTCAACGCGAACCGGTTCACTGCGCGACGATCCAAGCGGACCGGTATTCCACCGACGTCGATAGTCAGTTCCGAATCACGATCGCTTGCTGGGACGGTTTCGGTCGACCATTGCAACGAAAACAGAAGGTCGACCCGGGGACAGCGTGGGTCGTCGACACGGATGGCGCGTTAAGGCAAGTCGGGAACAAACCGCAATCGCACGAAACCAGCCATCGCTGGCGCGTCAGCGAAAGGACTGAATACGACAGCAAAGGCTTGGTGATTCGCGCCTACCGCCCCTACTTCAGTGATCGTCATCGGTACATCAACGATGAGTCCCTGCGTCAATCAGGACTGTGCGATCAGCATTTCCACGACCCGCTGGGCCGCTCTGTCCGCGTCATCAATGCCAAAGGTGACGAGCGTCGGTACACCTATCACCCCTGGTACTCCATCACAGAAGACGAAAATGACACCCAGCCTGAGCAAGCCTCTCAGACAGGAGTCAAGCAATGAGCGCGAACACTCACCGCAACACTCCGACCCTGAGCGTCATCGACGGCCGTGGCCTGCAGGTCCGTGAGGTCACGTACCTGCTCAATGACTCCCTCAAAGAACCACAACCCCGTATCACTCGCTCCCGACATGACATCCAGGGTCAGGACATTGCGCACTATTCGCACCAGATGGAAACAGCTGACCTGCGGCAAGTCAGCAGCCTGTCGGGTGTGGCGTTACTGACCGAAAGCAATGATGCCGGCTGGCGCCTGGAATTCTTCGCCGGGGCGGGAAAAGCACTGGAGAAATGGGACTCTCGCGGTACTCACTGGCAGACCCGTTATGACAGTCAGTTACGCCCAGTTGCGGTTTACGAAAAGCCCAAGAATGAACCGCGCAGGGCAATCGAGCGTTTTACTTATGCAGACAGCTCCGCCGGCTACGCCAACACGAATCGGTGCGGTCAATTGATTCGCCATGACGATTCAGCGGGAAAACGCCTTTTTTCCGGGTACGACCTGAAGGGAAAGTTGCTCAGCGAAACCCGACATTTGTTGAAAAGCCAACAAACGCCTGACTGGCCGGAGGATCTCGACGAGCGCGACAAACAACTCGAAACAGGTGCCGGCTACACCACTACCTGGTGGTACGCGCCAACCGGAGAAACCCTCAGACAGAAAGATGCCAGAGGGAATACGCAACACTTCTGGTTCGATGTAGCCGGGCAGCTCAAGAAAGTTGCTTTGCAGCTCCATGGCAGAACCGAACAGCGGCTGATTCTCGACCGGACCCGATACAACGCTCAGGGTCAGATCGAGTCGCAGGTCCTGGGTGAAAAGATCAACCACACTGCCGAATACGCCTCTGAAAACAGGCGAATGAAAAAAATGAAAATTTCGCTCACAGACGGAGGTGTACTTCAGGAAATGCATTATGCCTATGACGCCGTCGGCAACGTCTTGAACGTCGAGGACCATTCAAAGCCTGTGCAGCACAACAACAATCAACAGATCAGACCGATCAATACCTATGTCTACGACAGCCTTTATCAGTTGGTTCAGGCTTCTGGTCGTGAGGAAAAGGGATCCTGCATTCAAAGATCGCTGCCAGAGTGGTCCTCGCGCTCCGGTGATAGGAGCAGGTTGCTCAACTTCGTTCAGAAATATACCTATGATGCACGCGGAAATCTGATTCGATTGCAACACCAACGGGAGGGAAACAACTACACCCGTGAAATGCGCACCGCCCTTGCAAGCAATCGCGCGCTGGCCTGGAAGACCGGCGATCCCTCACCCGACTTTGCAGAGGGTTTCGACGCCAACGGCAATCTGCAGTTGCTGCAAGCCGGGAATCCCCTGGAGTGGGATGCACGTAACCAGCTACAACGCGTGACTCTGGTCGAACGCGCACAGCAAGAGGGGGATACGGAAAGTTACGTCTACGATGGCAATGGTCAACGTATACGCAAGCAACGCGCCACCCAGTCTCGTGCACTCACCCACATCGACGCCGTCATCTATCTACCAGGCCTGGAAATCCGTGAGAAAAACGGTAAACGACTGGACGTCATCACCGTGCAGGCAGGAGGTTGCAACGTGCGTTGCCTGCACTGGCGCGATGAAACCACGCCCGCAAAGATCACGAATGACGCCTTGCGCTACACCTTCAATGATCACCTGGGCGCCAACACGATCGAATTGAACGCTGAGGGGAATCTGCTCAGCGAAGAAGGCTATTACCCCTTTGGTGGCACAGCGTGGAGAGCGGCCCCTAACCACGTGGAAGCAAATTACAGAACCATCCGCTACTCGGGCAAAGAGTGCGATGCCAGTGGGCTGTACTATTACGGATCGAGGTATTACGCGCCCTGGCTGCAACGCTGGATCAGTGCGGATCCGGCGGGATTTGTCGACGGGTTGAATCTGTACCGCTTCGTTTCCAACAACCCTCAAAGATACAAGGATCATGCGGGACTCACAAAGTATGAGATCGGCGCCTACAGCTCCCAGCCCGGCGTCCCGGCCCCGGCGTCGACTCGTGCGGCCGTACAGCATGACTCTTCCAGCGCTTTTCTGGACGCAAACGATCTGGAGCACTACAGGCTGGCTTATGACACGATCTGGACCACTCGCTCACTGCTTCACACAGGCGCCGGCAACCAGATCGGCAGCATTGTAAACAGCACTGGCTGGGCACCGGCACTTGTCGGTCGTCTTCGCTTCAATATCGGATCGCCCGCAACCACACCATCCCGGGCACAACACGCTGTTGCTGCAGGCACTGGCTACTGCGACGAATACGCGGCCGTCAGTTCAAGCCTGCTTTCATCGTCCGCCCGCAATTCTGCAATACACCCTGTAAACATCGCCGTGATCCCCGGTCATACATTCACGGTGCTGGGCGATCCGAATCAGGATCCACTGGTCATAGATCCATGGGTGACTTATCCATTGCCACATCTGCTCTCGGAAAGCCGATACCCCGCAACGCCCTTCTACTACAACGTAACCCCGCGCATGCCTCAGGATCCCACTTATGAAATCCGCACAGCCGATGTCAATGCGCTTTTACCTGTGTATATGCAAACGGTACTACCGAATACACCATTGATTATCGACATGCTGAATGATGCCCTTACGACTGGCGCCCCAAGCACGTGGGTGTGGAGTCAAATGACGTCCAGCCAACAGTCTGCCGATGTCAACTTCGTGGAAAATGGGCAGTTCTTCAACTTCGCCCATGTCCCACAAGGTCACTATCTTCAGATTGCCAATGAAACCCAATTTACCGAGGATTTCAGAAATCTGTTCCCGACTGGCTATTTCAGGCGGTTCTGAAAGAAGGGCAGCTTTTTGGCTGCCCTTCTTTTTGGCTGGGTGTCCCGTCCTGAATAAGGTTTACACCTATTTCAGGACTAGGCACTGAAATTGCCAACTTCAGGAAGTGGATGACGCGTTCTGAATCGCAATTACACACGGTTGGTCATGGGTGTTTAAGGACACGCGGTGATACGTCCCGAAGCCCACAAAACCTTGCGCCGTTGCCTACGGCTACGCCAGAATCCGCCGGCTTGTGCGCCTTGGGCTGGCTGCGTAATTTGATTGCGTCACTGATTTCCAGTGACCGAACTTAGCGGTTCGGAATGTCCCCTACGGTTGCACATGTCGAATCCAGTCAGGCGCCAGCCTGCACTTGATGGTGGCTGTGCGCATGGCACCTTCGGGTGCGCCGGGTTTTGGGTGACTTACCGGTCCGCTAACTTGCGCACAGCTGCCACCCTTTCGCTTAGCGGCGAAAAGGTGCGGCCTAACCAGAGGTTAGTCACCCATGTTCAAGGTAACGCCAAACCCACCGCTCACCGAACCCACAACCCTCCCGGATCCGGCATCTCCCTACGAATGCCCCGGCTCGAAACGTTTCAACGAAGCCGCCGAACGCGCCCTCGATTATCACCTGGGCCCACTCAGCGCCCACATCATGGCCGCGCCCTACAGACCCAACACCCTCTACCAGGCTCACCCCGAAGCCGACACCGAATCCCTGCTGGTGGACGCCAGCGAATCCCTCGGCTCCGCCACCGTCATGCTCAACAATCATGTGGCGCTGGTCGAGGGCAGCCACCGCAAGACCCTGCAAGGCATCGCCCAGATCGTGATGATCGCCGAACTGGCTGTTAACCGGGCGCTGGACAAGGTTGTGCCGACGGATTGATGCGGGAGGTGGCGAGTGCGGTGCACTCGCCGCTTCTTCTTGATCGCTCAATGAAAAAGCCCGCAGGACGCGGGCTTTTTCACAAAGACTTAAGGCTTGTCTCGCTCAAATTCTCCAAGGGCTGATCACCTCACCCCCCAACGTCGCGCAAGCGTCAGCCATTTACTTTATTTGCGGATTCAAATTACCTTTCAGAGCGCTCATCCGCCCACGGCGGCCTCGATCAAGAGGATTCGGTCATGCAATCGCTCGGCTTCACCTCCGTTCCGCCGCTGCTCAAGTACCTGCGCCATGCCGAACATCTGGGCCTGGCCATCGAGCCTGCGTTGGCGGCGGCCGGGTTGCAGGCGCAGCAGTTGAGCGACAACAGCCTGCGCTTGCCGGGTGAAACCCATGAGCGGTTGCTCGATTACTTTTGCGAACACTCGGGCGATCCGCTGTTCGGCCTCAACGCGGCGAATTTCGTCCTGCCCAACTCGTGGAGCGTGCTGGGTTACATCACCATGAATTGCGCGACATTGGGCGATGCCATGAGCCGCATCATGCCGTTCGAAAAACTGGTGGGCGACATGGGTGTCAGCCGCGCCGAGGTACACGACAGCCACGTACACCTGATCTGGAGCTGTCGCTTTGAGCGCCCGCGGATTCGCCGGCATCTGGTGGAAAACGTGCTTGGCTCCTGGCTGCAATACGCACGCTGGATCGCCGATACCCGACTGTCGCCCGCCGCAGTGTGGCTGGAACACTCACTCCCGGCGGGCACGACGCTGGCGCAGTACGAACAGTTTTTTGAATGCCCGGTACTGTTCGATCAGGCGTATTCAGCGCTGATCGTGCCGTTGCCGTATTTGCAGTTGCCGTTGCGCCAGGCCGATGCACATTTGCTGCGCACCCTGGAAGAGCACGCGCAGAGTTTGATGGCGACCCTGGAGGATGCGTCGCTGGAGCAGCGGGTCAAAAGCATCCTGCGCCAGTTGCTCAAGGAAGGCCTGCCGCGCAAGGAACAAGTGGCCGAACATCTCACCGTGTCGGTACGCACGCTGCAACGTCAGTTGCATCAGGCCGGCACCTCGTATCAGCAGATTCTCGATGAACTGCGCCAGGAACTGGCCGAGCATTACCTGCTCAACAGCACCCTGCCGATTCAGGACATCGCCCAGTATCTGGGCTTCAGCGAATCACGCTCCTTTCACCGCGCCTTCAAGAGCCGACGCGGCATGCCGCCCGGTGAGTTTCGGCAGATTCACCGGGTGTCGAACGACGGCTAGATGCTGATCGCGTTGGTGAACACCAGACGATTGCCGAACGGATCGGCGATGGTCATGTCCTGGCTGCCCCAGGGCATGGCCTGAATCTGTGGATGCGAAAACTTGTATTCCTTGGCCAGCAACTGCTGCTGAAACGCCTCCAGCTCATCGGTCTCGATCCGCAGGGCCGAACCCGGTGTTGCATCGCCGTGGTGTTCGGACAAATGCAGCACGCACTCGCCGCGCGAGACTTGCAGGTACAACGGGAAACCGGGTTCGAAACGGTGCTGCCAGTCGATCTTGAAGCCGAGGAAGTCGACGTAGAACTCCACGGCTTTGGCTTCATCGAAAATCCGCAGGATCGGGGTGGTTTTGCCGAAGCTCATGGGTTGCTCCCTGACTGATTGGCCCCAGAGTGTAGCCGGGGTGGATGTCAGCAATTCGGCTTGGTGATGGCTTTCTTTAATTGCAATGTGCCATCACCGTGACGCAGTCAGCAAAATTCAACGAAAGCCGTCGCGCAGATCGCCCTGGCGCGCCAGGAACCGCCCTGCTGTTTGCCCGTTGGCCCGGCCGTCGCGATAACTCAACACACCATTGATCCACACCCCGTCGATGCCTTGCGCGGCACGTTGCGGGTCGTTGAAATCCGCCACGTCACGCACGGTCGCCGGGTCGAACAACACCAGATCTGCCCAGTGTCCTTCACGAATCTCGCCCCTTTCCTTCAGGCCGAATCGCGCGGCCGACAGACCGGTCATCTTGTGCACGGCGGTGTGCAGCGGAAACAAGCCGACATCACGACTGAAATGTCCGAGCACCCTTGGGAAAGCACCCCACAAACGCGGGTGCGGGAACGGGTCTTCCGGCAGACCATCGGAGCCGACCATCGACAGCGGATGAGCGAGGATCCGGCGCACGTCGTTCTCGTCCATGCCGTAATACACCGCGCCCGCCGGTTGCAGGCGTTTGGCGGCGTCGAGCAACGACAGGTTCCATTCGGCAGCGATGTCCATCAGGTCGCGACCGCCCATTTCCGGATGCGGCGTCGACCAGGTGATGGTGATGCGGTGGGCGTCGGTGACCTGCTTCAGATCCAGGGTCGAAGAACTCGCCGCATACGGGTAGCAATCGCAGCCGACCGGGTGAGTTTTCGCCGCGGCTTCCAGCGAGGCGAGCAACTGCGGACTGCGGCCCCAGTTACCGGCGCCGGCACATTTGAGGTGGGAAATGATCACCGGCGATCGGGCGTGGCGTCCGATACGGAAGGCCTCGTCCATTGCTTCCAGCACCGGTTCGAATTCACTGCGCAGGTGGGTGGTGTACACCGCGCCAAATGCATTCAATTCTTCGGTCAATTGCATGACTTCGTCGGTGGATGCCGAGAACGCGCTCGCATAGGCCAGACCTGTGGATAACCCAAGGGCGCCCGCCTCCAGGCTTTCACGCAACTGCTCGCGCATCGCGGTGATTTCATCGTCAGTCGCGGTGCGAAACAGATCATCAAGATGATTGCTGCGCAGCGCCGTATGCCCGACCAGCGCCGCCACGTTCAACGTGGGATTGGCCGCTTCCACCGCTGCGCGGTAGTCGCTGAAACGTGGATAGACGAACGCTGCCGCCGAGCCGAGCAGGTTCATCGGATCCGGCGGATCGCCGCGCAAACTGACCGGCGCGGCACTGATCCCGCAGTTGCCGACAATCACCGTGGTCACGCCCTGGCTGAGCTTGGGCAGCATCTGCGGCTGGCGGATCACCACGGTGTCGTCGTGGGTGTGCACGTCGATGAAACCCGGCGCCAGCACACGGCCAGCGGCGTCGATTTCATCGGTGGCGCGGGCATCGCCCAAGTCGCCGATGCGCGCGATGCGGCCATCGAGGATCGCCACGTCGGCGGCGTAACCGGGGCTGTTGCTGCCGTCGATGACCAGGGCGTTGCGAATCAGGGTGTCGTACAGCATGTCAGTCTCCCAGCGGCAGGTGATCGTCGCCGCCACGGTATTCGTCGAGGGCGAGTTTGATCCGCCGCAGACGTTCTTGATTGTCTTCAGGATTGGCCAGCGCAAGCTCGGTTGCCAGCACGTCGATGGCGAGCAGCATGCCGTAGCGCGCCGCCGTCGGTTTGTAGATGAACGAGGTCTCGGCGCCTTGCAGCGGCAGGACGATGTCGGCCAGTTCCGCCAGCGGCGAGTCGGCGCGGGTGATGGCGAGAATCCGTGCGCCGTAGTTGCGCGCCAGCGCCACGGTCTCCAGCAATTCCGGGGTGATGCCGGTCAGCGAACAGACGATCACCACCTGCTCGGCGCTGAGGCTGGCGGCGGTGACGCGCATCATCACCGCGTCGTGGCACACCGCAATCGGGTAGCCGAGGCGCACCAGTCGCACTTGCAACTCATCGCTGCACAGGGTCGAGCAACCGCCGATGCCGAAGGCGTGGATCATCCGCGCCTGGCCCAGCAGTTTCACCGCATCGGCGAAGCGCGATTCATCGAACGCCGCCAGATGCTGACGCAGGGTGGTTTCGATATCGCCGACGATCTGCCCGTAAAACGCCGACTGCTCGGGCGTGCCCGCCGGGTCGAGGAAACGGCTGCCGACGCCGCTGGCCTGGGCCAGTTGCAGGCGCAGATCGCGCAGGTCGCGGCAACCGACGGTGCGGGCGAAGCGCGACAGCGTGGCGGTGCTGACTTCGGCCCGCTGCGCCAGGTCTTCGAGGCTGGCGGAGGCGGCAAATCCTACGTCGTCGAGCATCAGACGGGCGATGCGTCCTTCACCGGCGCTGAAGGAATCCTGACGGGCGCGGATCTGATAAAGGATGTCCATGGCGGATAACTCCGACTACAGCAGGTAAGAAAGACCGACGGTCAGGGCGAAAGCGACAATCGAGATCAGGGTTTCCAGCACCGTCCAGGTCTTGAACGTCTGGGCCACGGTCATGTTGAAGTATTCCTTGATCAACCAGAAGCCGCCGTCGTTGACGTGGGAAAAGATAACCGAGCCCGCGCCGGTCGCCAGCACCAGCAGTTCCGGGTGGGGATAACCCAGACCGATGGCCACTGGCGCGACTACGCCGGAAGCCGTGGTCATCGCCACGGTCGCTGAACCGGTGGCGATGCGCATCAACGCGGCGAACAACCAGCCCATGATCAGCGGCGACAGGTGAAATTCGTGGGCCAGACCGACGATCTGATCGGTGACGCCGGCGTCAACCAGAATCCGGTTCAGACCGCCACCAGCGCCCACCAGCAAGGTGATGCTGGCGGTCGGCGCCAGGCATTCGTTGGTGAATTTGAGGATCGATTCGCGGTTGAAACCCTGCGCAATGCCGAGCGTCCAGAAACTCAACAGCGTCGCCAGCAACAGCGCGATCACCGAGTTGCCGATGAACAACAGGAACTGATTGAAGCCGCTGCCCGGCGTGGAAATCAGGTTGGCCCAACCGCCGATCAGCATCAGTACCACCGGCAACAGAATGGTCGCCATGGTGATACCAAAACCCGGCAGGCTGTCGCGGGGTTCGCGTTCGAGAAATTGTTTTTCCAGCGGGTTATCCGCCGGCAACTGAATGCGCGGCACGATGAATCTGGCGTACAGGGGGCCGGCAATGATCGCCGTCGGAATGCCGATGGCAATCGCGTACAGCAAGGTCTGCCCGACCGACGCCTGATAGGCCTGCACCGCCAGCATCGCCGCCGGGTGCGGCGGTACCAGCGCATGCACCACCGACAGCCCCGCGACCATCGGCAAACCGACCATCAGAATCGACACGCCAACCCGCCGCGCCACCGTAAATGCAATCGGCACCAGCAACACGAAACCGACTTCGAAAAACAGCGGCAGCCCCACCAGAAACGCAATGCACACCATCGCCCAGTGCGCGTTCTTCTCGCCAAAGCGCTCGATCAACGTGCGCGCCATCTGCTCGGCGCCACCGGACTCGGCCATCATCTTGCCGAGCATCGTCCCCAGCGCCACCACCAGCGCAATGTGCCCCAGCGTCTTGCCCACCCCGGCCTCGTACGCCACCACCACCCCGGACGGCGGCATCCCCGCCACCAGCGCCAGGCCGATGGAAATCAGGGTGATGACAATGAACGGATTGAGCCGGTAACGGGCGATCAGAACGATCAGGGCGATGATGGCAACGGCGGCGTACACCAGCAGCCAATAGCCGAAGGACGGTGTCATGCGGTACTCCTCGAAAGGGTCACGTTCGAATGGGTTGTGAAACTCATAAATCATTTCGAGATCGAGTTTTCAAACCAAGTGAAAGTAATTTTCGTGGAGGGATAAGGGTTGTCGTTTTTGGATATGTCTTGTCGCGAATAATGAAAATCGCGGGGTGGGATTTTCATAATCCTCGGGCACAAAAAAACCGGTGAAAACAAGCAAGCTTGCTTCCACCGGTCTCGGGAACGTCACCTTTTCAGCGTGGACTCACACCATTTCGTTACGAATCCATTCAACCACCGACGTGCGCTTCGGCGTCCAGCCCAGCAGCTCGCGGGCATGTTTGCCGCGTACGCGGCTGTTGGAGCCGAGGCCGTAGTTGGCCATTTCGTAGCCCCACTCGGCTTCGGCATCTTTCAGTGGCCAGTCTTGTGGCTGGCCCAGATTCAGCGCTTCGGCCATGGCGGTGGTCATGTCGATGAACGACGCTTCGCCGCTTTCGACGAAGTAGAAGGTGCCCGGGACGTTTTTGGTCAGGGCCAGCAGGTACAGCGCCACGACATCTTCGATGTGCACGTTGGACCAGATGTTCTGACCGGTGCCGACGTGACGCACTACGCCGCTTTTACGTGCCTGTTTCAGCAGGCGCGGCAGCTGCACGCTGTCGCGATTGACGCCCAGGCTGTGGCCGTAAATCAGGGTGTTGCAGATGACGGCCGAGTTCACGCCTTCCTGCGCTGCGGCGAGGATCAGATTGTCGATGGCCACCCGTGCGGCCTTGTCGACGGTCGGCTCCGGCAGGTTGTCTTCGAAGTAGATGACGTCGCTGGATTTGCCGCCGGACGCATCGCCGACGATGCTCGAACCGCTGGTGTGCAGGAACACTTTGTTCGAGCCGCGCAGGGCGTCGAGCAAGGCTTCGACCGCGCCGCGATGGTCGCTGCTGGCGGCGTTGATCACGGCATCGGCGGCGCGGGCTTGTTCGGCCAGTAGCGCGTTGTCGTCGAGGGTGCCGATCACCGGGGTGATGCCCAGTGCTTTCAGTTCATTGGCCTGTTCGGCGCTGCGCACCAGACCGGTGACGGTGTGGCCGGCCTGGACCAGACCGGTGGCGATGGAACCGCCGATAAAACCGGCAGCGCCGGTGACGAATACGTTCATGGAGAAACTCCCTGCGTGAGTAAGTGATGGAGCGAGTATCGACCGGCGAGCCCGGTGGAAAAACCCGCCCCCAACCAAATCACTGTTGCGCAGGGATCACGAATCAGCCCTTGAAATCGGCGCTGGCGTAAGCCGCCAGTTTGCTCTGGATGAAGTCGAGGAAGCACTGGATGCGCAGCGCCAATTGCGAGTTGCGGTAGTACACCGCGTTGATCGGCTGGCGATAACCGCTGTTGAATTCCGCCAGCAACACCTTGAGGCGTCCGGCGCGAATATCGTCGATGGTCATGAAATGCGAGAGGCAGGCGATGCCCTGGCCTTGCAGCGCGAGATGGCGAACCGTCTCGCCGCTGGAGGCGCTGATCGCCGGGGTGATCGGCCAGCGGTCGCCGTGCACGTAACGCAGCGGCCACTGGTTGAGACCTTCGTTCTGGGTGAAGCCGAGCAACGTGTGTTCGCTCAGGTCGGCCACTTGGAGCGGCGCGCCGTGTCTTTCCAGATACGCGGGACTGGCGACGATCAGCAGCGGACTGCAACCCAGTGAGCGGGCATGCAACGTCGAATCAGCGAGGGTGCCGATGCGGATGGCGACGTCGGTGCTTTGCTCCAGCAGGTCAATGATCAGGTCATTGCTGTTGAGTTCGAGCTGGATGTCCGGGTACAGCCGGCGGAATTCGTCGATGTACGGCACGACGGCGTGGAGCATGAACGGCGACGCGGCGTTGATCCGCAGTCGTCCTGATGGCGTCTGCTGGCGCGAAGACAGGCGCTCTTCGAGCTGGTCCATCTGATCGAGGATCAGCTTGGCCTGTTCGAAGAAGTACTTGCCCTCCTCGGTCAGGTCCATGCGCCGAGTGGTGCGGTTGATCAGCGTGGTGTCGAGCTTGGCTTCCAGCCGCGACAGCGTGCGGCTGACGGCCGACGGCGTCTGTCCGACCTGCTCGGCGGCGGCGGAGATCGAACCGCATTCGATCACGCAGACGAAAATCTGCAACTCATCGGATCTGGCTTTCACGGGTGTCCTCGAATCGAAAGGCCTGCTGCGCAAGCTCAGGCCTTCGATAGTAGCCGAGCGTCAGGCCTTGAGGCCAAACACCTCGCTCAGATGCTGCTCGTAACGCGCCACATCCGCTTCGATGTTTGGACGTTTCATCACGTCCACACAAAGGAACGTCGGCAGGCCGGTCATGCCGAGGAACTGGTTGGCCTTGTGGAACGGGAAGTACACGGCGTCCACGCCTTTGGCTTCGAAAAAGTCGGTCGGGTCATCGAACGCCTGCTGCGGTGCGTTCCAGGTCAGCGACAGCATGTATTGCTTGCCGTGGATCAGACCGCCGCTGCCGTACTTCTGCGAAGAATCCGAACGGGTGCGACCGTCGCTGGCGTAGAGGCTGCCGTGGCCTTCGGTGAAGACTTCGTCGATGTACTTTTTCACGGTCCACGGTGCGCCCATCCACCAGCCCGGCATCTGATAAATGATCACGTCGGCCCAGAGGAATTTGGCGACCTCTTCAGCGACGTCGTAACCCTCGTCGATGAAGGTGGTCTTGACGTCGAGACCGCCACGATCCAGCACCCTCAACGCTGCTTCGTGCAGGGTGGTGTTGTAGCGACCGTCGGAGTGGGCGAATTTTTTACCGCCATTGAGCAACAGCACTTTTTTCATGGGAGAGCCTCGATCGGATTCCGATGCGCAGCGCAGAGCGCTGGATGGAGAAGTGGAAAAATGGAATGGCGGGCAGATTAGCGATCCGCCTCGCGCGGAATAAGCACCGACGGCGCAAAAATCATTTGAGTAAAACGCACGAATCGATTGCCGATTTTTGCCGTAGGATTGGCCGCCATCTGAATCTGAGGAGTTTTTTGCGATGAGCGAACGCCAGGGTTTCATCCTGCACGCCAAGACCCGCCCGGAAAAAGCCGAAGCCTTCGAAGCGTTTTTCCGCGCCTACGTCGAACCGAGCCGCGCCGAACCCGGTTGCATCGAGTACCACATGCTGCGCGACAAGGAAGACCCGAGCCTGTTCATCTTCTACGAGATCTGGGAAAGCCAGGCGCATCTGGACGTGCACTCGAACCTGCCGCACATGCAGCAGTTCCTGGCCCAGCGCATGGAATACCTGGAGCGGGATTTCGATATCCGCCCGATTGAAATGCTCAGCGATTCGTCCGCTAACCGCTGATCAGCAGATGGGCGCCGAGCGCACCCAGACCGATAAAAAACACCCGTCTGAACAGCACGGCACTGATGCGCTGACGCAGCCATTGGCCGAGCAGCATGCCGAGGACAGCGGGGATCAGCGCCAGCAACGAGGCGCTCAATTCTGCGCCGCCGAGCGACCCGCGCCAGAGCAATCCGCCGGCCAATGCCAGGGTCGATACGGTGAAGGACAGGCCCAGCGCCTGCACCAGTTCATCGCGGCTCAAACCCAGGGCCTGCATGTACGGGACGGCGGGAATCACGAACACACCCGTCGCCGAAGTGATGACGCCGGTGATCACGCCACACAGCGGGCCGAGCCATGGTTCATGGCGGCGACTGACACTCAGCGTCGGCAGGAACAATCCGCTCAACGCATAGAGCAGCAGCGCCGCGCCGAGCCCGCGCACCACCCAATGCCCGCCGGCCATGCCGATCCACAAGGTGCCTACGGCCGTACCGAGGAAGATCGCCAGCAGCATCGGCCACAGCCGTTTCACCAGCCCCTGCAAATGTCCGCCGAACGCCAGTTGCCAGACGTTGGTGAGGGTTGCCGGAATGATCAGCAACGCCGCAGCCTGCGACGGTGCCATAGCCAGACCGAGCAGCCCCATGGCGACGGTAGGCAGGCCAAGACCGATCACGCCCTTGATCATGCCGGCGACGACGAAAGTCACGATCACCAGCAACGACACGGCCAGACCGAGGTTTTGATAGAAATCTGCGAGTGCGTTCATGGCGATACTGTGCGCCTGCGCGGGTGAACTGAAAATCTGTCATACACTGAGGCAGCCTCTCGCTCTGCCTGAGGCTAGTAGATTTTTTTGCGGCCACTGGCCTCTTCGTCGGGACCGATACCACTGATATTGAGGCTGCCCCATGCACTTCGACCTCACCGACCTGCGCCTTTTCCTGCACATTCTCGACAGCGGCAACATCACCGCTGGCGCCGCGCGCAGTCATCTGTCGCTGGCGGCGGCCAGTGCGCGGATCCGGGCGATGGAAGCTTCGCTGGGCACCGAGTTCCTTGAGCGCGGGCGCCGTGGGGTCACGCCGACGCCGGCCGGCAAGGCCCTGGCGCAACATGCGCGGGTGATGCTGCAACAGGCCGAACGTCTGCAACAGGATCTGGCCGAGTACGCGCGCGGCGTCAAAGGTCAGGTGCGCCTGCTGTGTAACACCACGGCGCTCAGTGAATACCTGCCGGAGGTGCTGGCGGATTTTCTGCGGGAGCATCCCAACCTCGACATCGATCTGCAGGAACTGCCCAGCGCCCGCATCACCCATGCCTTGCGTCAGGGCGCGGCGGATCTGGGCATTGTGTCCGACGCGATCGACACCACCGACTTGCAGACCCGCGCCTTTCGCGATGATCCGCTGGTGCTGATTCTGCCTTTGGAACATCCACTGTCTGACGCAACTGAAGTCAGTTTCAGCGACGCTCTGCGCCATGACTTTGTCGGGCTGCAGGCCGACAGCGCTTTGGCGATTTACCTGGAAGAGCAGGCGCTGCACAGCGGCTCGCGGATGCAGATCCGCATCCGTGCCGATGGCTTTGACGGGGTAATGCGCATGGTGGCCCGAGGTGCCGGCCTGGGCATCGTGCCGCTGGCGGCGGTTCAGCGCGCCGCGCCGCAAGCCTTCAAGACCCTGCCGATGAATGAAGGCTGGGCCAGGCGCAAACTGTTGCTGTGTGCCCGCGACATCGCCGCGTTGCCGCCCTATGCCACAGCCTTGTTGCAAGCCTTGGTACTCCCGTAAACATGTTTTTTTCTTCGGCAAATTAAGCACAAGGAATAGCTTGCAAGGTACGTATACATACGTACTATATCGCCAGAGCGAACGTGTTGCCCGATACCCGTTTTCGCACAACGACAACGGACAAGGAAGAACGGATCGGCTCCATTAAACCTACATGGAATGAGGTGACGCGATGGTTGATTCAACGGAGTTTCGTAATGCAATGGCGATGCTGGGGAGTGCCGTCACCATCGTCACGACCGATGGCCCTGCGGGGCGTTTCGGCTTTACCGCGTCGGCGGTGTGCAGCGTGACGGATTCACCGCCGACGCTGCTGGTGTGCGTCAATCGCTCGTCGTCCAATCACGAGCATTTCAAGACCAATGGCGTGCTGTGCGTGAACGTCCTGACCGGTGATCACCAGTCGACCTCCGGCGCATTCGCCAATCGGCAGTTGAGCATGCAGGAGCGTTTTTCCAGCGTGAACTGCCAGACCCTCAAGACCGGTTCGCCGGTGATCGAAGAGGCGCTGGTCAGCCTCGATTGCCGGGTCAGCAAGGTCGACGAGGTCGGCACTCACAGCATCTTCTACTGTGAAATCCTCGAACTGCAGCAACACAGCGAGGCCACGGAAGGCCTGGTCTATTTCAACCGCAGTTACTACCGTCTGAACGACGAACTGCGCCTGGCACCCGAGCAGTGATCCAGACACCCGCCGGCCTCGGCTGACGCCGGCCGGCGGGTCATGACAGGGATGTAACCATGCTATTCAATGAAGACAACTTCGCGGATATCGACCTGAACCTGATCATCATTTTCCTGGTGCTGTTCCGCGAACGCAGCGTGTCCCGCACGGCCGAACGTCTGCACGTCAAACAACCCGCCATCAGCGGATCGCTGGCACGCCTGCGCAAGCGGTTCGATGATCCGTTGTTTCTGCGCTCGTCGCGAACCATGCGCCCGACCTCGAAGGCCGAGGAACTGGCGCAAGCACTGACACCGGCCATCAAGCAGATCGAAGCGGTGATCCGGCTCTGAAAAACCGGCGAAAAAAAACCTGCGGGGGTTCGCTTCCGCAGGTTTTTTTCATCAGGCCGACTTGAGCGCCTGAGCGTACTCGACCCGAGCCCAGAACGCCGGCAAAAAGCATTCGCTGACCAGCAGCGCCGAGCCATTGCGGGTGAAACGCGAACGCCGGGCCAGCAGACGTTTGGCCTGTGGCGCGAAGCGATAGGACAGCGCCGCCAACGGTGCGCCGGGCGGCAGCAAAGCACATTGGAAGGGTTCGCGCAGGGTCTGCTCCGAGGTGTAGAGGATCTCGGCCAGCGGTCGACGGCCATAGCCGTTCAGATCCGCCCAGTCGCCATTCAGTGCCGGCACGCTGGTCAGGCTGCGCGCGGTGACGCAGGCCTCGCCATCGAGTTTCATCACCACCTCACGCACCCAACCAATGGTGTTTGGCGGCACGTTCAGCGCTTGCGCTTCTTCAGGATTGAGCGGGCCATGGGACTGCTCGACGACTTCGATTGAATAATCGCCCATGGCTTTCAGACGTGGGGTCAAGGCCCCGGGCAAAAACAGCCAGTGATGCTCGGAGCCGGTCAATTCCGACAGCGGTCGCGATGACCAGTAATGACTTGTATCCATACCCGCTCACACCTTCCTGGTGATGGTGAATTGTTGGTTGCCGTGGAAGGCCAACCCTTCACCGGCGGTGTCTGTCACTCGGCTCCGTTTTCTTCGGTCACTTCGTGTTTGCTGATGACGCTGATGGTCTGTTCATCGGTCTTGACCGCCGACAGCAGCGAGTCGAGCAGGCCCGGAAAACGCACGTCCATGTCTTCACGACGCAGGGACAGCAGGTTTTCCCGACCGTAAGGGCGCTGCCAAATCAGACCGCTGTCACGCAGAACCCGCCAGTGGTGGGTCATGGTCGACTTCGATGCACCCTTGAGGATCCGGCCGCACGGATGTTCCTGGCCATCGGCCAATACTTTCAACACGGTCAGACGCAGCGGGCTTCCCAATGCGGACAGCACATTTTCCAGAAGGATCTGATCCTGATTGGGATGATTCGGGACGTTCATAGGTAGGTACCCTTGATGATATAGGCGGGAAAAATCCGTCTTGTATTCGTCTATACGAGAACAGTAAGACTATACACAAGATGTTTTTTCCCCGCGACAGCCGCCCCGGAGGCGGCGTCCCGCAAAACAACTACAAATTGCTGCTCTGCGCGGTCTCCAGCGCAGGCGCCTGGAACCCGCCGCCCAGCGCTGCCATCAACGAAACCGAGCTGTCGATGTGCTTGCTGTTGAGGAAGGCCAGGCGCATTTCGTCCTGAATCAATTGTTGCTCGATGTTAAGCGCATCGAGGAACGTGTCCTCCCCGGCCTTGTAGCGCGACTGCGACAGATCGTAAGACGACTGGGCAATCGCACAGGCATCGCGCTGCACGACGATCTGCTGCTCGAACGAACGCAACTGCGTCACCGAAATCGCCACCTCGTGCAGGGCCGAATTCAGCACCCGGTTGTACTGCGCGATGGAGCTGTCGAGTTCGGCATTGCCGGCCTTGAGATCCGAGCGCAGGCGCCCGGCATCGAAGATCGGCAGCGACACCGTCGGCGCCACATTCCAGAACTTGCTGACCCCGGCGAACAGCGCATCACCGGTCAATGCATGGGACCCGGCCGCTGCCACCAGATTGATGTTCGGGTAGAACGTGGTCTTCACCGCCTCGACGTTTTTAGTCTCGGCCTCCACGCGCCAGCGTGCGGCGACGATGTCCGGACGACGGCCCAACAACTGGGCTGGCAACTGCGCCGGCAAGGCCACCACACTGGCTTGCAGATTCGATGGCCGATCAAGCGTGTGCGCACGGTCAACGCCCTTGCCGATCAGCGCCGACAGTTGAAGACGGGCGATTTCGATGTCTTCGTTGGCGCCGATCAACGTCGATTCCGAACGCGCCTTGAGGCTCTGCACCTGCTTGAGTTGCGACAGGTTGTCGAGGCCCGAGCCGTAACGTGAATCCGTCAGCTCCACCAGTTTGCTCAGGCGTTCGAGATCCCGTTGATTGAGCTCCGAGACCTGCCACGCATACGCCAACTGGTTGTAAGCCTTGACCACGTTGACCGCGAGAATCAGCCGCGACGATTGCAGATCGACTTCCGCCGCTCGTGCGCTGTTGAGCGCCGATTCCCAGGCGGCACGCTGGCCGCCCCAGAGGTCGAAGGTATAGCCGAAATTGACCGCCAGATTGCGTGCGGTGAAATACTTGTGGCCCTCGCCGCTGTAGTCCTCGAAGCGCGACAGCCGACCGCGAGTGACACCCGCCGACGCGTCCATTTCGGGATAACGCTCGGCGTCGCGCAGGTCGAGAAATGCGTTGGCCTTGGCGACCCGGGCAGCGACTTCCTGCAAGTCCGGGTTGCTGGCATACGCCTCTTCGATCAGCGCACCCAGACGTGGGTCACCCAGCGATGTCCACCAGTCCGCACGCGGCCATTGGGCCGGCGGCAGTTTGTCTTTCAGGCTGTCGGACGGCGCATCGCCGACCGCCAGCAATTTGCCCTGATGATCGATCCCGGCGTAGTTCACACAACCCGCCGCCAACAGAATGGACGCCGCCAGCGGCGCCAGCATCAAACGTGTAATCGAATGCATGTCACGTCCTCACAGGATGGGTTGCGGCACACCGGCCGGTTCGGCTTCGGGTGCGTGGCTCGGTTGCTTGATCGAACTGAGCAGCGTGTACACCGACGGCAGAATGAACAGGGTGAACAAGGTGCCGATCAGCATCCCCACCACAATCACCAGGCCCAGGCCGAAGCGGCTGTTGGCGCCGGCACCGCTGGCGAACAACAGCGGCGCGAGGCCGACCACCATGGCAGCCGTGGTCATCAGGATCGGCCGCAGACGCACCTGCGCGGCATGCTGAATGGCTTGCACGCGGTCCATGCCTTGCTGGCGCTGCAACTCGTTGGCGAACGCAACCATAAGAATCCCGTGCTTACTGATCAGACCGATCAGCGTGATCAGGCCGATCTGGGTGTAGATGTTCATCGACGTCATGCCCAGCGCCAGCGGCACCAGGGCCCCGCAGATCGACAGCGGCACGCTGATCAGAATGATGAACGGGTCGCGGAAGCTCTCGTACTGCACGCTCAGAACCAGATAGATGATCACAAGGGCCAGGCCGAAGGTGAACGCCAGGCTGTTGCCTTCCTGCACGTATTGGCGGGCGTCGGACTGCCAGTCGAAACTGAAGCCGGCCGGGAAGCCTTCCGATTGTTTTTGCAGGAAGCCCACTGCATCACCCAACGTCACGCCCGGCGCCGGAATGGCCTGGAACGTGGCGGAGTTCTGCTGGTTGAACTGGGTCAGGCGATTCGGCTCGACCTTGACGCTGAGAGTGGCCAGCGTCGACAGCGGCACCGGATTGCCCTTCTGGTCCTTCACGTAATACAGCTTCAGGGTTTCCGGGGTCAGCCGGTCCGCCGACACCGACTGCGGGATCACGTCGTAGGAGCGACCATGGAACGAGAACCGGTTGACGTACTTCTCACCGATCAGGCTGTTCAGCGTTTCGCCGATGTCCTGCATGCGGATGCCCAGGGCGTTGGCCTTGGCCCGGTCAACCTGGATTTCCACCACCGGGTTGTTGAAGTCCAGATCACTGTCGACCACCGCGAACAGACCGCTGGCCTGCGCGGCCTGCTTGAGCTGATCCATCACGTTGTACAGCGCCAGGTATTCCTGATCGCTGCGGATCACCATCTGCACCGGCAGACCACCGGTAGAGCCCGGCAGCGGCGGCATCTGGAACACGAAAATGCTCGTGCCTTCGATCTGGTTCACCCGCGCCTGCAAGTCAGGCTGGATGGTGTTGGCATCGCGGCCGCGCTTTTCCCAGTCCACCAGGTTGATCCCGCCGACGCTGTTGGACAGACCGTCGGAACCGTTCGCCACCCAGTTGCTGTAACCCTCGGGGATTTCGTTGAAGGTCTTGTACAACTCGTGGGCGTAGGCCTCGAGGTAATTCAGGTTGGCGTGCTGCGGCGCCTTGATCGCGGTCAGCAGGATGTTCTGGTCTTCCAGCGGCGCCAGTTCGGTCTGCGCCGAGCGATAGAGGAACGGCAGGCTGAAGAAGATCACCAGCGCCACGCTCAGACTGATCCAGCGCCGCGCCAGCGAACCGCCGAGCAGCGCGCCATAACGACGGGACAGGTACTGGAAGAATCGATCTGCCTTGACCGCCATGAAACCTTCGCTGGTTTTCGCGTCCAGCAGACGGGTACTCATGATCGGCGACAGGGTCAGCGCGACGATGCCGGAAATCACCACGGCGCCGGCCAGGGTCAGCGCGAACTCCTTGAACAGCGTGCCGGTGAGGCCGCCCATCAGACCGATCGGCGCATACACCGCCGCCAGGGTGAAGGTCATCGCCACCACCGGACCCGCCACTTCGCGCGCGCCGATCAGCGCCGCTTCGAACGGGCTCTTGCCCTCTTCGATGTGACGGTGGACGTTCTCCACCACGACGATGGCGTCGTCAACCACCAGCCCGATGGCCAAAACCATCGCCAGCAAGGTCAGCAGGTTGAGGCTGAAGCCGAACATCTGCATCAGCATCGCCGCGCCGAGCATCGACAGCGGAATCGTCACCAGCGGAATCAGCACAGTGCGGAACGTGCCCAGGCACAGGTAGATCACCAGCACCACGATCACCAGCGCTTCGAGCAGGGTGTAGCTCACCTCGTCGATCGACGACTGAATGAAATGCGCCACTTCGAACGGGATCTGCACGGTCACGCCCGGTGGCAGGGTTTCCTGGATCTGCGGCAGCAATTCACGCACGCGTTTGACGATCACCAGCGGGTTGCCGGTCGGCGCCGCGTCCAGGCCGAGGAACAGCGCCGGCACATCGCTCATCGCGCCACTGGTGTCGGTGGAGGCGGCGTTCAGCTCCACGGTGCCGACGTCTCGCACACGGATGATGTGGCCGTTGTCGTTGCGCAGCACCATGTCGCGGAAGTCTTCGACGCTGTTTAGGTCGGTGTTGACCCGCAGGTTGCTGACCACGTACAGGCCTTTGACCTGACCCGGCGCCGCCTGGAAGTTGTTGCCCTCGATCGCCGCCGACACGTCCTGCCCGGTCATGCCGTAACCGGCCAGACGCTGCGGGTCGAGCCACAGGCGCATGGACAATTTCTGCTCGCCCATGATGTTGATCTTGGCCACGCCTTCGATGCCGGCGAACATCGGCTCGACGACGCGGGAGATGTAATCCGACATCTCCGGAATGGTCAGGTTGGAGCTGGCGAACGCGACGTAGGCCACGCTGGTGAAACCGCCGGACGTGCGCTCCACCACCGGGTCGTAGGCGTCCTTCGGCAAGCGGTATTTGATCTGGTTAACCTTGGCCATGACCTCGGTCAGCGCCGCGATGGAGTCACTGTTGAGTGCCATGCGGATCGTCACCTGGCTGCGGCCCTGGGTCGAGGCTGACGACAGATAGTCGATGCCCTCGACCGAGGCCACGGCCTGGCTGATCGGTTGCGTGACGAAGCCTTGCATCAGTTCCGAAGAGGCGCCGGGATATTGGGTCGTGACCGTGATGGTCGACGTTTCCAGCATCGGGTACTGGCGGATCGGCAGGTTCATCAGCGCACGCACCCCGAACAGCAGGATCAGCGTGCTGACCACCACGGCCAGCACCGGGCGGCGAAGAAAGAGGTCGGTGAAATTCATTTTTCCAGCCCACTGAGTTTAAGAGCAATCGTGTCCGGGACACCTTCCACCGCCACGCCGTCGTGGAGTTTGAGCTGGCCGGACGTCACCACTTGCACGCCTTCGGTCAGGCCCTTGTCGACCACCGCCCAGCCATCGCGGCGCTCGCCGACCTTGATGCTTTCACGCTTGACCTTCTGCACCCCGGCCTCGTCGGTGTAGACCGAGAACACGCTTTCGCCGTAGGCGTTGTAGGTGATCGCGGTTTCCGGAATCAGCAGCTCGGCGGTCTGCGGCAGGGTCACCGAGACCCGTGCGTACATGCCGGGACGCAGGCGTTTTTGCGTGTCGGTGATGACCGCTTGAACGTTGATGGTGTGGGACTGGTTGATCTGCGGATCGACCGCGACGATCTTCCCGGCGAAGGTCACATCACCCCAGGCATCGACCTTGGCCTGCACGGTCTGGCCCAGTTGCACTTGCGAGCCATCGCGCTCGGCGAGGGTGAAGTTGACGCGCAGCACGCCCGGATCGGTCAGGGTTGCCACCGCGCTGCCGGCCTGAAGGTATTGGCCCAGGTGCGCCTGGCGAATGCCTAGGGTGCCGGCGAACGGCGCGCGGATATGCCGTTGAGCGATCTGCGCCTGCATGCGCTCCATGTCGCCTTTCGCCGCGTCGTATTGAGCGCGGGCACTGTCGAAGGCGCGACGGCTTTCGGCGCCCGTCTTGGCCAGTTCCTGAACCCGTGCGAACTGGGCCTTGGCCGATTCGTACTCGCCTTTCAGGCGCACCAGTTCGCCTTGCTCCGGCGCGTCGTTGAGCTTGAGCAGCACTTGCCCCGCCTTCACTTCATCGCCGGACTCGAAATCGATATCCACCACTTTGCCGCTGACTTCAGCCGACACCAGCACCTGACGCTGGGCTTCGAGTTTGCCGATGGCCTCGAGGTAGTAGGTGTAAGGCTGCTTTTTGACTACGGCCAGACCGACCCGGGTGCTGGGGATCCGTTGCTCGGCCGCCGCCGGTGGCGGCGACCAGAAACGCCAGCCCAGTGCAGCGGATAACACCACCACAAGAACAATAAAGATCAGCGACTTGATAATGTTTCGAGCAAGCATGTGGCACTCCCTTGACTCTTTGCTGCGAGCACAAAAGTTTGAGTTTTAAGAAAATAAAGGTGCAACTAAAGACGGGCGCGCTATCGATCCCTGTGAACTTTCACTTGTAAACGCGCCCGCTTTATTTATCCGCTGTTACGCCGCGGCCAGTACGTTGGTTTTATCCAGGTAATACTTGCCGATACCGTGCAAGTTCAAAGGCGACAACGTGAAGTGCTTCGAGCCGGTGTGAATATCGCGGAAGCAACGCTCCAGGAAGTGCGACTTGTAGACGGCTTTGGAACCGGCCATCGAGTAGATCTGGTTGACCGCATTGACCGAGTTCTCGGTCAGCACCGAGGCTGCCAGGCCGACGCGGGCGCTGACCGGTTCGCCGATGGTTTCACCCCGGTTGATCACCTGATGGATCGCATCTTCCAGCAGCAGTTGTGCGGTATGCACCGAGGATATGGCGCGACCGGTCTTCTCGAAGATCACCCCTTCCAGGCCCGGATCGGTGTTCACGGCGCGGTCATTGCGGAAGTGATCGACCGCAGCCCGGGCCACGCCCAGCACGGTGGACATCGCCGCCAGGGTGCCGAACTCGTAGTAACCGGTGGCGTAGGCCCGGGAGCTGCGCGCTTCGGGGGATTGCTTGAGGGTTTCGACATCCAGCGAGAATGACTTGTGGACGATCACGTTGGAGCACTGGAAGTGATGGCTGCCGGTGCCGCGCATGCCCAGGGTGTCCCAGGTCGGCAGGATGGTGCATTGGCTGGCGGGCACGAAGAACATCCGCACTTCCGGATTAGTGTTGTTTTCGGTGCCTTTGACGGTGGCGGTGCAGACCAGCCAGTCGGCGTGGGCCGAGCCGCTGGCGAACGCCCATTTGCCGCTCAGCAGGTACTCGTCGCCCATCGGCAGCGCTTCGCCACCGGAGTGGATGGCGCCGATCACGAAACCGTCGCAGTGGTTGTAGATCGCTTCGGAAGTGGCTTCCGGCAGGTAGTCCGACAGGCGCCCCATCGCCACTTGCACCGCCAGCTGCCAGGACAGCGAGGCGTCAAACCGGGCGAATTCCAGCAGCAGGGCCGAGGTGGTCTGGATATCGACCTGGGACCCGCCGAACGCCTTGGATACCGAGGTGCGGCCAAAACCTTCCTTGAAGAATCGGGACATCACATCCTTGTGCGTCGCATTGGTCTGCTCGCTGTAATCGCGGTGCTGAATAATCAGCGGATTCAGTGCACGCACCTTCTCGAGCCATTCATTGGATTCGGAGGGAAGGCTGTTCCATTGCATTAGATTTTTCATAACGGCTCCTAGCTATTATTTATTTACGATCAGCAGACGAAAAAAACAGACAGAACTTTTTATTGTTGTTAAACCCCGATAAAAATGTACGTCTACAGTCGTACATTTTACAAGCACTATTATCAGACTTCTTTCATTTCCCAATAAAAGAGCAATCACTGTCCGACAATAACGCAAGGCGCAAAAGGCCAACGTAACTTGCGCACAAGTTACGTTGCTTGAAACTTTTGGATTACTTCACGCCGGCGCGCCGGTCACTGACTTTCGCCAGTGAAGCCCAGTCCTGATCGGCCTGACCATGGGCCATGCCGTCCAGCAGGTTGTCCTTCAACACGCTGGCAAACGGCAGCGGTACCTGCGCCGCTTCACCGGCTTCCAGCGCCAGGCGCACGTCCTTGAGACCGAGCGACAATTTGAAACCCGCCGGCTCGAATGTTTCATCGACCATCAGCTTGCCGTAGCCCTGATAGACCGGCACGGCAAACAGGGTCGAGGTGATCATCTCGATGAACGCCTCGCGACTGATGCCATAGCCGCCGGCCAGGGTCGAGGCTTCGGCCATGGATTCGATTGCCGAGGCGATCATCAGGTTGGCCGACAGTTTGGCAGCGCAGGCCACCTCGGCCGTGTCGCCGAGCGTCCAGGTCTTGCGCCCAAGCACATCGAACAACGGCTGTACCCGAGCCAGTGCTTCGACGGGCCCGGAGGCGAGAATGTTCAGATTGCCGGCAGCCGCCACATCGACCCGCCCCAGCACCGGTGCCGACACGTAACCGACGCCACGCGCTTCATGCACGGCCGCCAGTTCTTTGGCCAGCGCCACGGACACCGTGGACATGTTGACGTGCACGCTGCCGGCCTGCAGACCGTCCAGCGCCTTGGCGTCGAAGAACACCGAGCGGATCGCCGTGTCATCGCCGAGCATGGAAATCAGCACCTCGGCCTGCGCCGCCAGCGCCGGTGTCTCGACAGCTTCGGCGCCGGCCTTGGCCAGTGCTTCCAGCGGTGCCGTCGAACGATTCCACACGCGGACCCGATGCCCGGCTTTCAGCAGGTTCAGCACCATCGGTGCGCCCATCGTGCCCAGACCGATAAATCCCAGTTCCATGTCGCGTTCCTCTCTCGATGAGGTGTTCAAAGCCGTTCAGACGATGATGCAGAATTGCGATTGTACGTGTACAGGCGTACATTTCAAGTGCCGCGACGATTCATTCTTCGCGGCAAGGGTTTCAAACACACCTTTACCCAAGGCAAGGAGGCTTTATGCAATTCGGGATTTACACCGTTGGCGACGTCACACAAGACCCTACCAACGCCCGTACCCCCAGCGAATCCGAGCGCATCCAGGCCACCCTGCAAATTGCGCAGAAGGCCGAAGACATCGGACTGGACGTGTTCGCCACCGGCGAACACCACAATCCTCCGTTCATCACCTCCTCTCCCACCACGCTGCTGGCCTACATCGCAGCCAAGACCCAACGCATCATTCTTTCGACGTCCACCACCCTGATCAGCACCAACGATCCGGTTCGCCTGGCCGAAGAGTATTCGCTGCTGCAAAACCTCTGTGGCGGGCGCATGGACCTGATGCTCGGCCGGGGCAACACCGCACCGGTCTATCCCTGGTTCGGCAAGAGCATCGCCGACGGTCTGCCACTGGCGATGGAGAACTATCGCCTGCTGCATCGTCTCTGGCGCGAAGAAGACCTCAACTGGAGCGGACGCTTTCGCACCCCGCTGAAAAACTTCACCTCAATCCCCAGGCCCCTCGATGACCTGCCGCCCTTCGTCTGGCACGGCTCGATCCGCACCCCGGAAATCGCCGAGCAGGCCGCTTATTACGGCGACGGTTTTTTTGCCAGCCACATCCTCTGGCCCCGTGAGCATTTCATGGCGCTGGTCGAGTTCTACCGCGCACGGTTTGCCCATTACGGTCACGGCACGCCGGAGCAGGCGATCGTCGGCCTCGGCGGGCATATTTTCATGCGTCGCAACTCGCAGGATGCGCGCCGGGAGTTCCGTCCCTACTTCGACAACGCCCCGGTGTACGGCCATGGCCCGTCGCTGGAAGAGTTCATGGAAATGACCCCGCTGGCCGTCGGCAGCCCTCAGGAAATCATCGACAAGACCCTGACCTTCCGCGAGTACTTCGGCGACTATCAGCGCCAGCTGTTCCTGTTCGACCATGGCGGCATTCCGCTGAAAACCGTGCTGGAACAACTCGACATGTTCGGCAAGGAAGTGTTGCCGGTGCTGCGTGAAGAAACCCGCAAACGCCGCTCGCCGCTGGCGGCCGAAGCGCCGACGCATGCCAATCGACTGGCCCGTTTGCAAACTCCGTCGGCCGATCCACGCGCCACGGTCAAAGCTGCCCAACTCGACAGCGTGACCGGCCACTGAACCTGTGGGAGCGAGCAAGCCCGCTCCCACACTTGATCAGGCAGCGCCTTTCAACGGGCGCTGCGCATCCATCGCCACCACCACGTCATCGTGGATCAAACGGGCCAGATACTGACCGTAACCGGTCTTGCTCATGCTGCCCGCATGCACCAGCAACTGCGCGTCGTCGATCCAGCCCTTGTGGTAGGCGATTTCTTCGAGGCAGGCGATTTTCAGGCCCTGGCGTTTCTCGATGGCCTGGACGAAATTGCCCGCTTCCATCAACGCGTCGTGGGTGCCGGTGTCGAGCCAGGCCATGCCACGGCCCATCACTGACACGTTCAATTTGCCGCGTTGCAGATAGACGTTGTTGACGTCAGTGATCTCCAGCTCGCCGCGCGGCGACGGCTTGATGTCAGCGGCAATCTGCAGCACTTCGTTGTCGTAGAAATACAGGCCGGTGACGGCGTAGTTGGACTTTGGATCGCTCGGTTTTTCGCAGATGCTCAGGGCCTTGCCGGCAGCATCGAATTCCACCACGCCAAAGCGCTCGGGATCGGCCACGTAGTAGCCGAACACCGTCGCGCCTTCATCACGCGCCGCCGCTTGCAGCAGGGTTTCACCGAAACCGGCGCCGTAGAAAATATTGTCGCCGAGCACCAGGCAGACGTTGTCTTCACCGACGAATTCGCGACCGATGATGAACGCTTGAGCGAGACCGTCCGGGCTCGGTTGCACCGCGTAGCTCAGGCTCAGGCCCAACTGGCTGCCGTCGCCGAGCATGCGCTGAAAGCCCGGCAGATCTTCCGGGGTGGAGATGATCAGGATCTCGCGGATTTCCGCCAGCATCAGCACCGACAGCGGGTAGTAGATCATCGGTTTGTCATACACCGGCAGCGACTGTTTCGAGACGCCCAAAGTGATCGGGTGCAGACGCGAACCGGCGCCGCCCGCCAGCAGAATTCCTTTGTACTTGGCCATGCTTTTTTCCTTTCAAGCAGTGAGATTTGAATGACTGAATGTTCAGGCCACGAGGGCTTCGTCGCGTTGCTCGCCGAGGCGCTCCAGTGCGTAGGCACCCGACATCACCCGCACCCACCAGGCGCGGTTGTCCAGATACCAGTCGACGGTTTTCTGCATGCCGCTTTCGAAGGTTTCCTGCGGCGTCCAGCCGAGCGTCGCGTGGATTTTTCCGGCATCGACGGCGTAGCGTTTGTCGTGGCCCGGACGATCCTTGACGAAGGTGATCAGGTCGCGGAAGTGCGCAACGCCCGCCGGTTTTTCCGCACCGCGCGCTTCAAGCAGATCGCACAAGGTGTGCACCACTTCCAGGTTGGTCTTCTCGTTGTGGCCGCCGATGTTGTAGGTCTGCCCGACCTCACCGCGCGTGACCACCGCATACAGGGCGCGGGCGTGATCCTCGACGAACAGCCAGTCGCGGATCTGCGCGCCATCGCCGTACACCGGCAACGGCTTGCCTTGCAGCGCATTGAGAATGACGTGAGGAATCAGTTTTTCCGGGAAGTGATACGGCCCGTAATTGTTCGAGCAATTGCTCATCACCACCGGCAGGCCGAAAGTGCGATGCCAGGCGCGGACCAGATGATCGGAACCGGCCTTGGTTGCCGAGTACGGCGAACTTGGCGCATACGCCGTACGCTCGGTGAACGCCGGATCTTCAGGCTCCAGGTCGCCGTACACTTCGTCGGTGGAAATGTGATGGAAACGGAACGCCGCCTGACGCGCCGCATCCAGTCGGTTCCAGTAACCACGCGCGGCTTCGAGCAGGGTGTAGGTACCGACAATATTGGTTTCGATGAAGGCTTGCGGGCCATCAATCGAGCGGTCAACGTGGGACTCGGCGGCCAGATGCATCACCGCATCCGGCTGCAGCCGTGCGAACAGCTCGTCCAGCGCCGGCTTGTCGCAGATGTCGACCTGGCAGAAACGGTAACGCGGCGAATCGGATACATCGGCCAGCGATTCCAGGTTGCCGGCGTAGGTCAGTTTGTCGACGTTGATCACTTCACATTCGGTCTCTTCAATCAGAAACCGCACCACGGCCGAGCCAATGAAGCCCGCGCCCCCTGTCACTAAAATTTTCATCAGCGCCTCCCCTGGCAAAATGATGACTTAACGTCCTTCGATGCTGTGTGCGGGTCAGTTCAACAACGCGACCCAGTATGGCGACAGTCCTTGTTCGAGAATCAGCAGTGTCTGGATGCAGACGAAGCTTTCGTCGGTGGTTGCCGAGGTTGCGTTGAGCGGGCCGAAACCACCGTCCTGCTTCTGATGGGCAGCGATCCAGTCTTTCGATTCCTGCAGATACGTCGGCTGCGCGTCGAGCAAATACATTGCTGCGATGGCCATGTAAGTACCCACCAGGCTGACCGCTTTGCCCGGCCGGTAATGGAACGAGCCGTTGGCCAGTTGCAGCTTTTGCAGCCAGGCGACGGTCTGTTCGGCATCGACGATGCGTCGGTTGAGAATGAACAGCGTCGACACCACGCGGTACACCGAAAACGCGTCCGGCGGATAACCCGGCTTGTTTGCGAACCCGCCATCGACCGAGCGGCAGCGCAAGGCAAACGCCATCACGCCCTGCTCGTCCGGCGCCTTGGCTTCAAGGGCGTGCAGCGACAGCACCGCCAGGTTGGTGTGCCAGATGTCCGAGCCGAAACCCGGTACATCGCCGAACCCGCCATCGGGGTTCTGGCACGCTTGCAGGTAACGCACGCAACCACCGATATCGTTCGGCAACGCGCCCAGCACTCGCAGCGACAACACTGCGCAGTAGGTGGCGAACACATCACTCAGGTGACCCGGTTGCTCGGCAAATCCACCGTCGGTGTTTTGCGAAGCCCTGATGCAATCGATCAGGCTGGCCTTGTTTTCGATTTGCAGACCCAGCGCGTGCAAGTCCGAAATCACGTGCAGCCCGGAAAACACTTGCCAGGTCTTGTCGGCACGGAAACCCAGCGGCGCGGTTTCGGCGGTCAGCCCGTAGGGCGTTTCATTCGACGCCCGGGCCTTGACCAGCCACGCCAGATAACGCTGCAGATCAACATTGATGGTCGGCACGCCATTCGGGTGAATGCGCTGCACATCACCACCGCCATCGATCACTTGCAGCTCACGGTTTACCAGCGCCGCATCGTCATGATGAGTGACGGCAGCGACCGGCTCGATGGACTGCAAAGCGTGGGCAGCGGCGAGCTGGGTTTTCAGGCTTTTCAGGTGCAGCGGCAGGTACGTCAGGTTGCCGATGCTGAAGATCCCCGGCTGACGCGGCGGCGCCCAGAACTGGCGAATGAACGGCACGGTCGGGTCATCCGGGGTCGACCAGAAGTAGCCCTTGCCCATGAACAGACCGCCATTGCGCGCGTCATGAAACTCCAGCAACGCCGCCGTCACCGAAGCCCGATCCGCTTCGCTCGCGCCGGACGGCAAGGCCTGAATCGCCTGCAACAGCAACGCCACGTCGTAGGCGGTCTTGATCGGGAATGGCGACTCGTGATTTTTGTACGAGGTGTGCCAGTCGCAACGCACTTTGCCGTTGATCCCGACTCGATCCCAATACCCGCCGTACGCCGGATCGCGGAACAGTGCCAGGGTTTGCAGCAGGAACGAACGGGCCAGATTCGACAGCGCATTGTCGTCGCGCGCATCAGCCAGTTGCGCCAGCACCAGGCTGACCTGCGCACGCACACCGCAACGGGTCAGCGCCACATCGACGCAGGATTGGCTGTCGCTGCCGGCCACCCGGCCAATCAGGTTCTCTGCATGAACTTGCAAGTGCCCGACCAACCCCAGCCCCAACGGCTGATTGTCGATACGCGCCAGCAACGCCGTGGCGCTGATGTCGAGATTGATCGAGGTCGCCAGCTCCAGCGGCGTCGACCAGTCGCTGCTATACAGGCCGGCGACGGTGGAACGGGCGTAGAGCGCTTCGACCTTTTCCAGCAGGCCGTGGATCGCGGCATTGTTCGCCGCGTCCTGCGGCACCCGGCGCTGATAGGCAATCAATGCCGCCAGCGCGTCCAGTTGCAGCGCCAGCGTACGGCAGCGTCCGGAGCCGTGCGGCGTCCAGTAGCGGTCGGCCAGTTCGTGGAAACCGCCATTCGCCGCATCATGCAAACGCATCAGCCCGTCATGGGCAAAACGCAGTTCGACATCGTCGCCGTGTTCAGCCTGGTAGAGCGTCGCCGCGACCTGATCCTGCAACTGCTTGTCGCTGGAAATCGCAACCTCGCCACTGGCATCGGTCACGGCGAAAAAGCCGCCGTGCTCGATGTCCTTGAGGCCTTGATCAAATAGAAACTGCGGATGCAGTGACATGGTGAATCCCTCTTCCTTGAGGTTAAGCGGCTTTGCTTTCGGTCAGCGACACAACGCTGCCCTGGCACAACTCGATGATGCGCGTCGCGGCGCGGGCGGCACCTTCGCCATCCGGCGCGGCGACTTGCTGATGCGGTGCGTAATAGGTCGAAGCGTCGGTGTCTTTTTCCAGTTCGCCCTGGATCAGTTCGACGATCGCATCGCGGTCGTGGCCCAGATGCGTTGGGAAACCCAGCAGCTCCAGACGGCGCAGCGCCTCGAGTTCGTGGTACTCGGACTTGGACGGCAGCACGAACAGCGTCGGAATCTGCAGTGCGGCGATTTCCGTTACGGTGATCCAGCCCGGCGCCGAAATCAGCAGGCAGGCTTCACGCAGCAGACCCATCCAGTCCGGGTAGTACGGCACGCAGACGACGCCGTCCTGAGCCTGGATATCCTGACGGCCCAGCAGCACCAGTTTCAGTTCCGGATTGCGCTCGCGCAGGATCTTGAAGCTGTCCAGATACGCAGCGAGCAGCGCGTCCTTGTTTTGCGCAAACATCGTAGTGCCGCTGATCGAAGCCACAATGAACGGCGAGTCGCCGAGGTTCAGTTGCTCGCGCACATTCAATCCGGTCTGCACATTGATGTCGCGGATCATCGGGCCGACAAAATGCGCCTTGCCGCTGACCAGCGCTTCGGCCACCGGCGTGCCCTGATCGAGGGAAGCCACGTACGGTTTGTCGGTCAGCACCAGTTGGCTCTGATTGATCATCCAGTTGAACTGGCTGTGCAGCGCGGTGCGGGCCCGGGCCATTTCCAGCGCGTTGACTTCGAAACCGCCGTCGGCCAGATCATGGTCTTCGAGCTGGCACAGGGTGAAGTCGTAGCGCTCGGTGACGAACACCAGCGGCGTACCGCTGAAAATCGCGGCCAGGCAGGCGGCCATGTTGTAGTCCGACACCAGAGCGGTGGGCTTGTATTCGGCGATCAGGGCCAGGTAAGACAGAATTCGCTCGCCGGACAAGAAGGTATTGGCGATATATCCGCCGATGTAATTATTCCAGTCGAGTTCTTTCGACAAGTTGCTCTTTTTCGAGTAATCGACCAAACGGCCGGCAATATCCACTACTTCAACGCCAGACTTTTCGAACATCGGCGTGAAGGTCGGCTGCAAGGAAGCCAGTGCCACGGTCAATGGCATGTCCGGGCGCTGCTTTTTAATCGCCTGAGCGATGGACAGCGCGCGCATGTTGTGACCGGAACCGGTTGGATTGGGGGCAAATAAAATCATTCTTGAATCTCCATTAGTTGAACAACGCCATGAACCACAGTGTTTTCCAATACATCCCTTATAACCACCGAGTACGGTTTGATAACGGCACCGTCACCAATATTCAGTGGACCTACCAAGATGGCGCCCTCGCCAATAACGCAACGACTTCCAATGCGCACCGGTGCCTCCTCCCAAGGCAGTGAGCGGAAAGAATGATCATGGGTGGAGGCCACGATCGTGACCCCCTCGGACAACTCGCTGAAGGCACCGACGGATACGCCGCCGGCTGCTTCGATAACCACACCGGTCGCCAGTCGCACGCCGGTGCCCAATTCGATACCGCCCAATTGCGACATGCCGCCCTGGCGGTTGCTGCGCCCGATCAGGATGCAGTCCCGGGCGATTTCCACCGACGCTCCGCCGCGCAATTCGGCGTCGATCAAGGCATCGTCACTAATGTCCCACGTCAAGGTGTCGGGGTTCAGCGACTTGAGTCGCGCGACCGACTGCGTGGACCGATCGAGCATCGACGGCAAGCCCTGGCGCGCCCGGTCCCGGACTTTGGCCAGCACCGGTTCCGGGCTCGGCCGGCCGTCCTCGACCACAGTGCGCTGGGCAATGACCCGCGCCGGGCGACCGACGACGATTGCGTCCGGCGGCACATCGGCGGTCACCAACGCGCCAGCCGCCACCACGGCCCCGGCACCGATGGAAACACCGGCAGTCACGGTGGCCTTGGCGCCCACCCAGACGTTTTCGGCAATCCGAACCGGCGACTGCGCCGTCCCCAGGCACTGCGCACCGGTGGCGAACATGCTGGACTTGCCGACCAACGCGTGCTGCAAATCGCATCTGAAACCGATGAAGCATTCATCGCCGATCTGCACGTTTGTCAGGCGACTGCCGGCACGCACCCAGACGTGCCGGCCAAGCTCACTTGAACTATCAACAGTCGTCGAAACTTCAATTACGTTTATGTCGTCCACAATAAAGCCTCATTCCATTGATGCCGGGCACATAACATTCCGAGAGGCGTGCGTATCCCGCAGATATAAATCCGCCAGTGCACAAATAATTAATTAACTGTTCATTTAAGGCTTCAACTCAAAGCACGCGAGACATTGCGTCCGCGCCACTTATTAACTGTCCGGTTCATTCAACTGTCATTATTCATTAACAACAGATAGAAGTTCACACTTGAGCCAAAGGCCAAGTCAGTTGTCGAGATGAGAAAAAGCCGATTCAAGTCTGTCCGTGACTCAGATGAAGCTCCGTTTTGAGGAATAGTTCTTTAGTACGAATGTTATAGTACAGACGATTTTGTTTTGCAATAGGTGTCAGAATGGTTATCTCGTTTTAGTCTAAAAATTGATTGAACTTTTATGGTGCACGCTTGTACCAAAACCGTTTTATATGCACAGCGTTGGTGCAAATCAGGGAGGAGTGCAGATTTGCTCCAGCGCTTACAGACATCTGGAGGTCGACCCCAGACACTTCGACAGCCCCCACGAACGCTACGGTGACGGCTCTATTTCCCTCTGGCCTGGAGCCGTCATGCCCGCACCTATCACCGTTCTGCGCGACACCCATCCCCTGCCCGTACTCGACGCCTGCAAATGGGAAAAGCTCGAGGGCGACCCGCACACCGTCAACCTCAACGCCTACACCAGCGAAGACGGCAGCAAGATCATGGGCACCTGGATCTGCACCCCGGGCAAGTGGCGGGTGGACTATGTGAAGTGGGAGTACTGCCATTTCCAGGAAGGCTACTGTGTGATTACCCCGGACGGCATGGAGCCGATCCACCTGCGCGCCGGCGACATCTTCGTGGTCGAGCCAGGCATGAAGGGCACCTGGGAAGTGGTCGAGACCGTGCGCAAATATTTCGTGTTCGCCTGATACAAAAAAGCCGGGAAACCACCCGACGTGATTTCCCGGCAACACCTACTGCATCTGAATTGCAGACCTGTGACGAGCACAGGCCTGACGACGATTACTGCGGCTTGCGATAGCTGTTGATGATCGCCGAGAAGTCCTTGCCCCCTTCCCCGCGCTGACTCATCGCCTGATACAACTGCTGCGCCACCGCGCCCAGCACCACTGGCTGATGGGCCTGACGCGCCGCTTCAGTAGCCAGCCCCAGATCCTTGAGCATCAGCTCGGCGCCGAAGCCACCCGTGTAGCCGCGTGAGGCCGGCGCCGTTTCGACGATGCCTGGCCATGGGTTGTACATTTCCGAACTCCAGCAACGGCCGGTAGAGCTGTTGATGATCCCGGCGAGCACCGTGGTGTCGATCCCCAGCGCATCACCCAGCGCCATCGCCTCGCTGACGCCAACCATCGAAATGGCGAGCAACAGGTTGTTGCAGATCTTGGCGATCTGGCCGGTGCCGACCTCACCGCAATGCACGATGTTGCGGCCCATCTGCGCCAGCACCGGTTGCAGAGTGGCGAACAGTTCCGGGGTGGCGCCGACCATGAAGGTCAGCGTCCCGGCCGTGGCGCCGCCAGTGCCGCCGGACACCGGCGCATCGGCCATGGCCACGCCTTGTTTGGCAGCCGCCGCCGCCACATCGCGCGCCGTCTGCGGATCGATGGTGCTGCAATCCACTGCCGGCACGCCTTTGCCGATCCCGGCCAGCACGCCGTCTTCACCGAGCCAGACGCTGCGTACATGCACCGCAGCCGGCAACATGGTGATCACCAGTTCAGCATCTTCAGCAGCTTCGCGAGCCGAAGCGCGGATGGTGCCGCCCAGTTGCTCAAGTTCCGCCAGCACGGTCTTGTTCAGGTCCACCAGGTTCAGCGAATGCCCGGCCTTGATCAGGTTGCGCGCCATCGGCGCGCCCATGTTGCCCAGCCCGATAAATGCGATTTTCATGGCCGTTCCTCAGCGCAGGTTGATGGTGGTGTTCACGCCGTCGTTGACGCTGTCGTCGTCGAACCAGCGCGCCGTGACCGTTTTGGTCTGGGTGTAGAACTGCACCACTTGCTTGCCGTACGGGCCGAGGTCGCCGAGTTTCGAACCGCGCGAACCGGTGAAGCTGAAGAACGGCACCGGCACCGGAATCGGGATGTTGATGCCGACCTGGCCGACGTCGATTTCAGTCTGGAATTTACGCGCCGCCGCACCGCTCTGGGTGAACAGGCCGGTGCCGTTGCCGAACGGGTTGGCGTTGACCAGCGCGATGGCCTGATCGAGGGTGTCGACTTCCAGCGCCACCAGCACCGGGCCGAAGATTTCCTGGGTGTAGATCTGCATGTCGGTGGTGACCCCGGAGAACAGGGTCGGGCCGACGAAGTTGCCGTTCTCGTAGCCCGGCACGCTGATGTCGCGACCGTCCAGCTCAAGTTTGGCGCCTTCCTTGATGCCGCTTTCGATCAGATCGAGAATCCGCGCCTTGGCCTTTTTCGAAATGACCGGGCCGACATCGGTGCCCGGCTCGTTGCCGGCGTTGACCTTGAGTTTCTGCGCCAGCGCTTTCAGATCCGGCAGCCACTGTTTGGCCGCGCCCACCAGCACCACCACCGAAGTGGCCATGCAACGTTGACCCGCCGCACCGAAACCGGCACCGACCAGCGCATTGAGCGCCTGCTCGCGATTGGCGTCTGGCAGCACTACGGCGTGGTTCTTCGCGCCCATCATCGATTGCACGCGCTTGCCGTGTTTACCGGCCAGGTCATAAACGTGAGTGCCGACGGCGGTCGAACCGACGAATGAAACGGCCTTGATGTCCTTGTGGGTGCACAAGCCGTCAACCACGTCCTTGCCACCATGGACGACGTTAAGCACGCCAGCCGGGATGCCGGCTTCGATGGCCAGCTCCACCAGCAACATGGTCGACAGCGGATCCTGCTCCGATGGCTTGAGGACGAAGGTGTTGCCGCAGGCAATGGCCATCGGGAACATCCACAGCGGAATCATCGCCGGGAAGTTGAACGGGGTGATGCCGGCGCAGACGCCGATCGGCTGGCGCAGAGTGTAGGTGTCGACGCCGCCGGCCACGTTCTCGGCGAACTCGCCCATCTGCAGGCTGCCGATGGAGCAGGCGTGCTCGACCACTTCCAGGCCACGGAAAATATCGCCCTCGGCATCGGCAATGGTCTTGCCCTGCTCGGCGCTCAGCACCACGGCGATGCGTTTGGAATGTTCGCGGATCAGCGCTTGCAGCTTGAGCATGATGCGCATGCGCGCGCCGATCGGGGTCAGCTTCCAGGTCTGGAAGGCGCGCTGGGCGGCGCTGACGGCAGCGTCGACTTCAGCGGCGGTGGCGAACGGGACTTTGGCCAGCACTTGCTGGGTCGCCGGGTTGACGATGTCGTGCCACTCGGTGGTCTGCGACTCGACCCACTCGCCGTCGATCAGCAGCTTGACCTTCTGGATCGTGGTTTCGTTGGGCGTAAGCGATGCGTTCATGCTGGTCTCCAGAACTTGTTTTTATCGTAGGAGCCAAGGCGAAAGGTTCGCCTTGAGATGAGGCGTGTGTCACGAATTGGTTGTCGGACTGTTTTTGGAGTATAGATGTGCAAACTTCTAATAAGAACGCACATATAAGCCCGTCCATCATGCAAAAAAACATCACCTCTCTAGGCTCGCTGAATTGGGACGATCTGAAGTTTTTCCTCGAAGTCGCCCGTACCCGCAAGGCCAGCACGGCGGCCAAACGCCTGGCGGTGGACTACACCACCGTGTCGCGGCGGATCAGTTCGCTGGAAGCGGCGCTCGGTACCTTGCTGTTCGAAAAGTCGCGCACCAGCGGTTTCGTGCTGACTGCCGAAGGCCAGCGCCTGCTGAGTTATGCCGAGTCGATCGAAAGCACGCTGCACATGGCCTGCGAGCAAGTTTCGGGCTCCGGCGTCGCACTGTCCGGGCACGTGCGGATGGGTTGCACCGAAGGTTTCGGCAGCTTCTTCATCACCCCGCAACTGAGCCACTTCGTCGACGCCTACCCGGCGATCTCGGTGGACATCCTGCCGCTGCCACACTTCATCAGCCTGTCCAAACGCGAGGCCGACATCGTCATCGCCCTCGAGCGCCCGGAACACGGGCCGTACGTGTGCTGCAAACTTTGCGACTACCGCTTGCAGCTCTACGCGACCCAGGAATACCTGGACAAACATCCGCCGATCCGCCGCCCCGCCGACCTGGGCAAGCATCAATTCATCAGTTACGTGGATGACCTGGCGTTCAGCTCGGAGCTGCTGTATCTGGCGAACGTGTTGCCCGGTGCCAGCGCCAATTTACGCAGCACCAGCGTGATTGCGCAGTTCGTGGCGGCGCAGCAGGGGCGCTCATTGGCGATTCTGCCGTGCTTTCTCGCGGCTCAGGATCCGCGCCTGTTGCCGGTGCTGCCGGAGGAAATCGATATCACCCGGCAGTTCTGGATGTACTGCCGGGAAGACCTGCGTAAGCTCAAGCGGATCACCCTGTTGTGGGATTACATCCGCGAGGTGACCGAGTGCAATCAGGCGCTGTTGATGGGTGAAACTCGAGAGATGCAGTTCGCCGACTAATCGGCGCTGACCACGATCGACACCCGGCGGTTTTCGGTGCGGCCGGCGGCGGTATCGTTGGAGGCGACCGGTTCGCGGCTGCCGAGGCCTTGCAACTGGATGTTCTCTTCTTTCATGCCGACCGAGGTCAGCACTTTGCCGACGCTTTTCGCGCGACGCAGTGACAGCTGCTGGTTATAGGTTTCCTTGCCCGAAGCGTCGGTGTGGCCATCGACCCGAACCCGTTCGATGCCGACACCCAGCAACGCTTTGCCGATACGCTCGACGATTTCTGTACTTTGCTTGTTAAGACTTTCGACATCGCTGCCAAACAACACTTTGCCCGACAGGCCGAACTCCCAACCGTCATCGGTCAGCTCGAAGCCTTGCTGCTTGAGAACCGCGACCTGGGCCGGCGTCAGGCCTTTTTGCGGGGCGGTCTGGCAACCGGTCAGGGCCAGCATGGCCGTCAGCAACAGGGTGGAAAACAGTCGAAAGGAAAGTGAGAACACGGGCATCAGCTCCTGGTTTGAACGGAATCGACCGGGTACTCCGTCCCGGCCGTGAATTGGGCGCCGCGCGACAAACGCTTGGCTTGATACATCGCGGCATCGGCCGCGTCGAGCAAGGTGCCGGGCGTGACGCCATGATCGGGGTAAACCGCGATGCCGATACTGAGCGACGTCACGACACTGCTGTCGCCCGGCAGCGCAATCGGGGTGTCCATGCTGGCGAGGATCTTGTCGGCAATGCGTTCGGCGTCTTCGGTCTTGTGCAAGGGCGTGAGCAGAACGGCGAACTCGTCACCGCCCAGACGCGCCACCAGATCCTCTTCACGCAACTGCGCCCGCACCCGATTCGCCACCGCCACCAGCACCGCGTCGCCGGCGGCATGACCGAAGTTGTCGTTGATGTCCTTGAATCGGTCGCTGTCGAGAAACAGCACCGCCACTTGCTCATTCAACTTGTGGGCACTGCGCAGAGCACGGATCAGGCGGCCTTCGAAAAAGGCCCGGTTCGGCAACCCGGTGAGGCTGTCGTGGCTGGCCTGATGGGCGAGGGTTTCGTTCTCGCTCTGCAAGTGGGTTTGCCAGGATTCGAGTTCATCGAGCAGGGCATTGAAGTCAGTGCCGAGGTTGTCCAGTTCGGCAATTTTTGCCCGTGGCACCCGTCGATCCAGTGCCCGCTCGCTGCGGGCCGCATGCGCCACCGCCGCCAGGCTGTGCAACGGGCCGATGATCCTGCGCAACTGACGCTGCGCCAAGTACAGCGCGACCCAGGCGCTGATCGCCGTGCAGAGAATGATCCCCGCCAGACCGCTCAACAGAAAACGCATCAGGCTGCCACCGTGGCCGATCAGCAAGATCCGCCCTATCTCCCGATCCTGATGCTGGATCGGCAGGTTGATGGGTTTTTCCAGAATGACTCGCGCGACCTGCATCTCCAGCTCGGAAATCAGGCCGTTCTCCGGACGCTGCCAGCGCGCGAGCAATTGGCCCTGAGTGTCCAGCACCTGGGCATCGGCCACTTCTTCGGTCGAGGCGATCAACGCCAGCGCTTCGGTCGCGGCGGCCTTGTCGTTGAACACCACGGCGGCTTCCACGGTGTAACTGATCGAGCGGGCGATCAAGTGCAGGTTGTGATCGGCATAGACCCGCAGCGCCAGCACCCCGAGCAACGTCAGCGACACACTGGCCATTGCCACGGCGACCAGCGCCACAATCAGGTTGCCACGACCGATGACCGAGCCGAGGGTCGGGCGCCCTGTGGATTTGTCGCGTCTCATGGCACCGCCGGTTTGCGGCGCGACAACTGCAGCACGCTGGGGTGAATGCGCACACCGCTGCGGGCAACGGAGTCGAGATTGACCTCGAACGACACTTGTTCATCACCGACCCTCAGGCAGAACAGACTGCCGACCGTGCATTGATCGCCGCCTTCGCTGATGCTCAGCACCGGATGGCCGATCAGGGACGCGAACAGCCGGCTGCGTTCGTCTGTGGTGAGTTTGCCGATATAGACCGCGTCGCACTCGCTGACGATGGCTGGATTGTCGGCCAACAGCCGGCGCACGATAACCGGACGGCCCGTGGCCTGGGTCGTGCCCTTGACCAGGTCATCGGTGTATTCGGTCGGGCCAACGATACACAGGCGCAACTGCGCAGGCTCTACCGGCCAGCGCGCGTAACTGAGGATACCGAGAACAACTTGGGTGACGGATTTGGCCCGCTGTTCGGCCATGCCCACCGGGGTTTGAGTCTGGGCAGCGGCCACACCCGTGAGCAAACAGAGCACACCGGAAAGCAACGTCCGCTTGCAGCCAACTACGCGCTCTGTCGCCCAGACAGCCACCTTCATGCAGGGATTCTCTTGGATCGTTACGAAATGATGCCGCAACGATAGCACAGCGTTGGAACGCCAGCGATACAGCGACCTCTGACCGGTCGGTCAATTACCGGCGGCAATCGAAGGCACCTTCATCCTTTATGCGGCGCCCCTTCTTCCAGTTCCAGCATCAGTCCGCTCAAGCGCTTCACCTTGCGTTGCACCGCTTCTTCAAACACGCCGATCCGAGGCTCGATCAAGGTGAACCAGTCCTTGGCCCGGGTAATTCCGGTGTAGATCAGCTCCTTGGTCAACACGGGATTCAGGGCGTCCGGCAGGATCAGCGCGGTATGGGCGAACTCAGAACCCTGTGACTTGTGCACGGTCATCGCATAGACGGTCTCGACATCGTTGAGCCGGCTCGGCAGCACGAAACGCACCCCACCGCGCCCGTCGTTACGCGGGAACGCCACGCGCAACACCGACTTACCGGCATCCGGGCCATCGCGCTCGGGCAGTTTCAGGGCGATACCGATGTCACCGTTCATCAACCCGAGGCCATAGTCGTTTCGAGTCATCAACACCGGCCGGCCTTCGTACCATTGCTGGTCGCTCTCGATCAGCCGCGCCTTGAGCAATGCATCGGTGATGCGCTGATTAAGCCCCTCAACACCCCACGGTCCTTTGCGCACTGCGCACAACAACTGGAAGGTATCGAAGGCCCGCAGGACGTCACGCGCCCAATCGACCCAACCCGGGTTCTCGAGCGGCGTTCCGCTCACCGGACGTCGATCGCGCAAAATGCTCAGATAGTGTCGATAACCGTGGGGGCCTTCGCCGTGTCCATCGAGCACCAGGTGCTCAAGTTTCCGGTCGTGCTCGTTCTGAAGTGGCAACGAAAACACATCGCCATGGGTTTTGGCATCCAGCAACTGGCGAGCCTCGTCCGAGAGTTGCTGATTCACCCGTCGCGCCAGTTGACCGATGCCGCTGCCCTCGCCGAAACGCCGTGAGTGACGCAACATCACCACTTGCTGGGCCAGCGGGTGCGAGCTGTCACTGCCTTCTTGCAAACCGCTGTCTTGCAGGGATTCGCCGCTCACCGCTTCCAGCCACTGGCGAGTCTGCGGACTGTACCAACCCGCTTCGGCATCACGGCACAAATCGCCCAGCACCGCGCCAGCCTCCACCGAGGCCAGTTGATCCTTATCGCCCAGCAACACCAGTCGAGCATGAGGCGGCAAGGCATCGAGCAGATTGGCCATCATTTCCAGGTCGATCATGGATGCTTCATCGACCACCAGCACATCCAGTGGCAGGCGGTTACCGGCATGGTGGCGAAAATGCCGCGTGCCAGGTCGGCTGCCGAGCAGGCGATGCACCGTGGTCACCTCGGTCGGAATTTTTTCCCGGACGCCTTCAGCGACCTTCAGCGACTGCACCTGCTGACTGATGGACTCGGTCAGCCGCGCCGCCGCTTTACCGGTAGGCGCCGCGAGTCGAATGCGCAGTGGTTGATGCGCCTCGACCGCAGGTGCCTGGAGCAACGCCAGCAGACGTACCACCGTTGTCGTTTTGCCAGTGCCCGGGCCGCCCGTGATGATGCTGAAGGCACTTCGGGTGGCCAGGGCGCAGGCCAGTTTCTGCCAGTCGATGACATCCGCGCGCTGCGCTGGATCGAACAGCTCGTCCAGCCGCCGTGCAAGATCGGACGGCGTCGCTTCCTGCTCCGCGAGCCGCTGGCGCAATGCGCTGTCGATACGCCGCTCGTAGGCCCAATAGCGTCGCAAGTACAAACGCTTGCCGGACAACACCAGCGGGCGCTCCTGCGCCGACGCACCTTCGTCGGCGGCCAGTGCCACCAGCGAACTGCCGGCCAGCACCTTGCACCAGTTCGCTCCGTCGAGGGTTTCGAGCAGTTGCGATGGCAGCAGCAACACGCCGGGTTGCGCATCCCCCTCCGGCGGCAGGGAAAGTGCAAAATCCGGCGCCTTGAGGGTTTCAAACAGATCCAGGCACACATGTCCATGGCCGAGCTGGTGACTGGTCAATGCGGCGGCGAGCAACACCAGCGGATCGACATCGGGTGCCAATTCATGAAGAAAAGCCACGAATGCCTTGTCCAGTGCCCGCAGCCATCCGCGCTCGACCCAGCGGGTGAGCAATAGCAGCAGATCATCGGCACAGGTGAGAGGTGTCAGCTGCGCGAGGCTGTCGGCGGTCAGCGGCGTGGGCAGCAGGTCGGCGAACGTCCGATTCATAGCAATTCTCCCTGCACCCACGCGGGCTCGGCCCTGGGTTGCGGTTTACCCTGGAACATGATGTCCAGACGCTCGATCAGCTCCCGTGGTGGGCGTGCGAAGTAAACGCCACCACCAGGCGCCCGAGTTCCACGCAGAAACAGATACAACGCGCCGCCGATATGCCGGTCGTAGTCGTAATCGGCGAGCCGCGCCTTGAGCTGACGATGCAGTGCTAACAGGTACAGCACGTATTGCAGGTCGTAACGGTTGTCGAGAATTGACTGCTCCATGGCCCGTTCGGTGTACGCGGCGTCATCGACGCCCAGCCAGTTGGATTTGTAATCGGCCACGTAGTACCGGCCCTCGTGCTCGAACGTCAGGTCGATAAAGCCTTTGAACATACCGTTGAGTTGCACCGCTTCGGCGCCGACCCGGGCCACACCGTTGTGAGTGAATTGACGCACCTGTTCGTCGAGCTTGAGCACGTCGACCTTGTGGCTGGCGAACCAGAACTCCATCTCGACCCGATATTGCTTCAATTGCTCAAGCACCACTGGCGGTTGGTCGAGGCCCGCAGGCAGTGGCAGTTTGAGCAAGTGTTGCAACCAGTCGCCGAGGGTGGTGATCCAGCCCTCCCAGCCCCGTCGATTGCAACGCCGGGCGATCGCATCATCGAGCGACTCGCGGGTGACCGCGAAGCCCTCCTCACCCGCCCACTCGAGCAAACCGTGAAGAAACGTTCCCGGATTCGGTCCACGAGGGAAACGGTGAATATCAGCTCCGCCGGCGATGATCTCGCGCGGTGCTTCAGGATCGAGGCGTTCGTCGTCGAACAGCTTTTGCGCTTGCGGACTGTCGGGGGCTTCGTCGTTGCCAGCGCTCAGCACGTCACTGATGCGCAAGGCACTGTACGAAGCGATCCACCAGTTCTCGCTGGCCCTGCGGCTCGGTAAAAGGGTGGCACGCAGCGTAGCTTCGTTACGCGGAGGCTGGTAAACCTCGCTGGTGGCTTGTGGCATTTCAACAACGCTCAGCGCCGAACAATCCTGTTGCAGATCGTCCAGCCAGCGGGCCAATCCGCTGGATTCATTCAACGTTACGCCGCCGCCCAACAGATAGCCCAGCGCAGAAAGATGCAGCACCGAGCTACTGTGGTTGCCGCGCTTGAGATCCGTCACCCCAAGCCAGCAAGCGTGTTGTGCGCGGGTCAGCGCGACGTAGAGCAAACGCAGATCCTCTGCCAGGCGTTCGGTGTCCGCCACAGCGATCAGTTCCGCGTCGGGCTTCAGGCTGATGCGAGCCTTGCCGGATTCATCGTGGTAGTGCAGCGGCAATCGACTGCCATCTACCGGTTTAGCCGAGCAGATGAAAGGCAGGAACACCAACGGGTACTCGAGCCCCTTGGATTTGTGAATGGTCACGACCTTGACCAGTTGTTCGTCGCTTTCAAGACGCAGGATCTGCTCTTCACCTGCCTGCCCAGACAGCGACAGATGCTCGGCCAGATGGCGGATCAGTGCCTGCTCACCATCGAGTTCCGACGCGGCCTGTTGCAACAACTCCGACAGGTGCAACAGGTTGGTCAGCACCCGCTCACCATCACTGCGGGCAATGAGCATCTGCGGCAGTTGAAAGTCGTGCAGCAGGCGCCGCAACATCGGCAGCACCCCTTGCTTGCGCCATAGCTCACGGTAACCACGGAACTGCATGACCCGGGTTTCCCAGACCAGTTCGTCCTGATTCAGACGCTCCAGCTCAGCCAGTGGCAGATTCAGCGTGATGCACGCCAACGCCGCTTTCAGGGAACGCTCGACATCCGGCTCCGCGCACGCCTTGAGCCACGAAAGCAGATCATGGGCTTCCTGTGCGGCAAAGACCGAGTCCTTGTCCGACAGATAAACGCTGCGGACTCCCCGCGTTGCGAGCTCACCGCGTACCGCCTGCGCCTCTTTACCGTCGCGCACCAGGATCGCAATGTCCGCTGGCCGCAGTCCACGCCAATCCTTGCCCTCCTGCGCAAACCCGACGCGACCGGTCTGCCCGCCATTGAGCAGGGCTGTGATCTCACTGGCGCAGGCTGCCGCCAACTGCTGGCGATAAACTGCCCCGGACAGTGGCTTGTCGGTAGATAGATGCCAGATGTTCAGCGCCGGTACGTCCAGCCCGGCTACCTGCAAATGTTCTTTGCGTCCCTGCGCCTCCACAGGCTGGAACGGCACCGGGTTATCGCCGTTTTTCTCTCGAAACAGAAACGCTCCGCGCCCTTGCTCACGGGACTCGGCACGTTCGAAAACATGGTTGACCGCACTGACCATCCCGTGACTGGAACGGAAGTTAGTGCCCAGGGTATGCAGTCGCCCGGTTGTGGCCTGCCGGGCTCGCAGATAGGTGTAGATGTCCGCGCCACGGAAGGCATAGATTGCCTGCTTGGGGTCGCCAATCAGGAACAGCCCGGTCTCGGGGTTATTCTCTTCAATGCGATAGATGCTTTCGAAAATCCGGTACTGCACCGGATCCGTGTCCTGGAATTCATCGATCAAAGCTACGGGGAACTGCTCGCGAATGAGCGTGGCGAGACGCTCCCCGCCGTCGGACTGCAAGGCCGCATCCAGACGCAGCAGCATGTCGTCGAAACCCATTTCGGCTCGACGGCGCTTCTCATCTTCAAAGCGAGCACCAACCCATTTGGCAGCATGCTGCAGCACGGCCGCATCGGGCGTCGGCAAATTGTCGAGACTAGACTTGAGCACAGGCATGGCATCCAGGCCCGGGTGACTCGGCGGCTCGCCTTTCCAGGCTTCAGCCATGCCGTCCGGCGTGAGCCGGGCGAACCCGGTGCCGATATCCAGTTGTTCGAGCGACTCGTCCTCGGCCCAGGCCTTGAGCTTTTCGAACCAGGGTTCGAAATAGCGGGCCTGCATCTTGCGCCCGTCCACCGTTTTGTTGGCGACGCCCTGATGACAGATCGCGAGCAACTCATCGGCCCACTGCCGCCATGGTCCCTTCAACTCCACCAATGCCGCACGGCGTTCCTGCAGGCATTCTTCGATCAGTTCGGATGGCGTCTGGTCTGAGTTCCCTTCGCGCTCGGTGCCAAACAGCCCCCGTACACGCGGCAACAGGGCCGCCGGCCCTCCCCAGTGACTGCGGACCCAGCTCAAGGCGTCGCCCTGCATCGGGTAGCAGAACAGCCGCCAATAATCGCGCAATACTTCGCCGAGCAGGTCGCTGTGATCGGTTTCCAGGGTCTGGGTAAACAGACTGCCGCTGTCGAACGCATGCTCGCGCAGCATTCGCTGACACCAACTGTGGATAGTCGAAACCGCGGCTTCGTCCATCCATTGCGCAGCGATGTCCAGGCGGTTGGCGCAACCGGGCCATTGTTGCGGATCGAACTCTTCACGCAGTTCATCGATCAGCGCATCAGGGGCAGGCGTCTCGTCACGAAAGAAACGGGCGGCCTCGGCCAGACGTGTGCGTATGCGCTCGCGCAGCTCTTTGGTCGCCGCGTCGGTAAAGGTCACCACTAGAATCTGCGGGGGCAACAGCTCACGACCGAAACCGTTTACCTCGCCTCCGTGACCGAGGATCAACCGCAGATACAACGCTGAAATGGTAAATGTCTTGCCAGTGCCCGCGCTGGCTTCGATCAGTTGGCTGCCCTTTAACGGGAATGCCAGGGCGAGTGGTGGCTGGTTACTCATGCGCCTGCCTCCTCGTGGGCCCATGAGCGCCAAGGTGCCTCGAGCAACGGGCGATAAAGCGCATCACACCAACCGGAGAAGGTTTCATCCGCCTGCAGTGCATCGTAGTCGGGGAACTGTCGGGCAAGAGCCGGGCTTTCGCGACGCTCGCCTTCGTTGTTCTGACCATCACCCTCATAGGTCTTACGGGCAGCCGCTTCAGCCTTGACCGGATCGGTCTGGGCCAGCCATGCAAAAGCCGTTTTTACCGCGACAGGAAGTGGCTGGCGCATTCCCGTCTGCCAGGCGAGCAGCAGATCCTCGAGAATTCGCCCCGCTCGAGTCTGTTCCAGAGGTTCAAGAAGGAGCGTGTCATCACTGGCCACCAGTGCGGTCGTCAGGGAGAGTCCACTGGCACAGGCGACAAGGTGGCTGACCCAGGGCTTGGTCAGGCGATGCCATTTGCGGCTCTTGATCGAGCCTATGCTGTTGGGGATTGTCGTGACCGACAGTACGCCGCCATCGGCGCGCCTGTGCAAACCGCCCAGCCATCCTTCAAGGCGCAGTTCCTGCCATTCAAAATTGATCGGTAGCGCGTTGGTTAGCGGTGCTGGCCATAACGCCAACAGCTGTTGATATCGTTGCAACAAGTCTGGCAAAGGCTCGATCAGCTCTCGTTGAAGGCATTCACCGAACCCGGCCATGGGCAGCAGTCCGCTGTTCTGCAGGCGTCGGGCTTGAGACTCGAGCGCCTGATCAACATTGTCCGGGTGTCTCAAGGCTGCCCCGAGCAAGCTGTCGCTGAGCATGTATCGCTGCAACGCATCCAGTACAAAGGGTTCCTCGTCAGCCTGAGGTACCTGCGCCGCTTCGAAGTAAACCTTGAGTCGCTGAGTGAAAAAGTGTCGGACCGGACTGCGCAGGAAGTCCTGCAGCAGTTCCAGACTCAACGGTTCTTCCTGGACATGGGGGGCAAGCATTGTGGCGACGTCGTTCTGTTCGTGAGGTTGATGCAGCACCTGCCATTCGCTGGCGTAGCTGAAAAGCTTGTCTTCCTCATGGAAGTAGCGCGAACTGAATGGCTGCAACGGATGCTCCTGAGTCATGGCAATCAGGAGGTCCTCGTTGTCGTCGGCCGATCGCCACCCATTGGCGAGATGATCGCGTAACTGGCCGATCAACACAGAGGCTGGCCGCTCACTGTTATCGCGAATGCTGCGACCGACCCAACTGATGTAGAGCTGATGACGAGCGGACAAGAGTGCCTCTAGCAGAAGATAACGATCATCCTCACGACGGGAACGATCTCCCGGCCGGTAGTCGCTTCCCATGAGATCGAAGTCCAACGGTGGTTGAGCGCGTGGATAATCGCCATCGTTCATGCCCAACAGACAAACCAGTCTGAACGGAATCGCGCGCATCGGCATCAGCGTGCAAAAGTTAACGGCTCCGGCCAGAAAGCGCTGCGACAGACGCCCCTGATCCAGCCCTGCCAGCCAGGCCTCACGGACGACGGTCAGTGGCAGCTCGTCCAGCAGATCGACGGCTTCGCAGGTTTCCAGCCAGGTTTCGCGCAACTCCTCGAGTTGAGCCAGCAGGTAGTCGTCATGCTCGTCTTCGGGTTTGAAAAAAAGCTGCATCAACGCCTGAAGCCGATACCCCCATTCCTGTGGCTGCGCGGGCTTCATCAGTTGCTGATGCGAGAGTTCCAGTGCATCCAGCAATGCTACCAACGGGCCGATCAGCGCGGCATCGAGACCACCGATTTCATCGTACGGCTCGATATCCCCACAGGCGCCGGAACTGCCGACGGCATAACCGAGCAGCATCCGGCGCAAGCCAAAGCGCCAACTGTTTTGCTCCAGCTCGTCGGGCAATCCCAGCTCGGCACGTTGCCCGGCATCGATGCCCCAACGCACCCCAGCCCCCTCAATCCAGCGATGCAGGGTCGGCAAGTCTCGCTCCTGCACACCAAACCTGGCGCGTAACGCAGGAACGTCGAGCAGGTCGAGAATTTCACTGACGGGGAAACGACTGTCCGGCAGCTTGAGCAGATGCTCGACAGCGATCAGTAATGGATCCCGTCCGCGCTGCCCCTGATCGGCCATGGTGAAAGGAATGAAGCGTGGATCCTGACGATCCAGCTGACCAAAGACGGCGCGGATATGCGGCGCATAACTATCGATGTCAGGCACCATCACGATCACATCGCGAGGGCGTAATTGAGGGTTGGCACTGAAACGGGCCAAGAGCTGGTCGTGAAGAATCTCCACTTCGCGCTGGGCGCTATGGGCAATATGAAAGCGGATCGAATCGTCTTGAGTCAGATCGACTGCCGGCCAGCGCGCTCGAGTCTCGCTGAGCGGCCGCAGTTCCAGAATGTCGTCCTGTAACTGGTTGAGCATGTTCTTCGACTGGTTTTCGCTGAACAGATCGATACGCCCGTTACGAAATGCTGCGCGATAGCTGTCAGGCTCGTCGTAGCTGTCGAGAAGGTTGATGTAATCACGACCTTGCTTGCCCCACGCAGCGAGGAGCGGGTGAGCATGTTGGTGGAGTGATTCCGAGTCCAGCACCACAGGCATGCCGTTTTTACGGGCTTGTCGCTTGTACTGATGACGGAGTAGATCCTTGTCGGCAACGATATCGGCCCAGTGATAACGACAGGGGTTATGGACGCACAACAAAACCTGGCTGAAACGGGAAAGCCCCGCCAACGCTTCCAGTACTTGTGCGGGCAACGAGGAAATTCCAAAAACGATTACTCGCTGGGGAAGTCCGGACGGTGCGCTTTCAAGACTGTTGATGCGCTCCATGAATCGCTGGTGCACGCCTGCCCGACTTTGGGCCATGCCTTGCTCGCCCACGTCGTCCAGCAGGGCGCGCCACAACTCTGCCTGCCAGCAACTGGTCGGAGGAAGCGGCTTCGCTTCACCCCTCACATTGCGTAGCTGATGATGCCCCTCTGCCCAATCCTCAAGCCAATCAGCGCGGTAAACCTGATATTGGTCAAAGAGGTCAGCCAAGCGTTCGGACAACTGGTAACGCTTGCGCAGATCGGTGTCATGGGTGAGGAAGCGTTGCAGCGGTTCGAAATGCGGAAGGTTGATAACCTGTGGCAACAGGCGCATCAGACGCCATGTCAACGGTGCCTTGTCGAGCAGCGACTTTGCCGGAATTTCCTCTCGGCCCAACACCATCCGGTAAAGCTGCCACATGAAACTGCCCGGCAGTTGCACATCAATTGCGGCGGCGATACCACAGCCGCCCAAGTCGTCTGCTTCAGGATCCTCAGCCAGTGCCAGCTTGAGCCATTGAGCGATGCCGTTGCTCTGTACGAGTGCAATTTCGTTCTCCAAGGGAGCCAGTGGATAACGCCGCATGATGCTGATCACAAGGCTGCGCAGTTCATCCAGGCTATTGCTCTGAACGACCATGAATGCAGCGTTGAGGGACTGGGTGTCCGGCATGAAGGCTTCCTTGGAAAAGTACAAAAGCTAGGGCTGAACCTTAGCATTGTCGGCCGGCGAGGACAGCCGCAAGGCGTCCGACAATGCTGTACGA